>DATKSM010000037.1:0-4520 GCA_035531655.1 Solirubrobacteraceae bacterium | reverse complement strand
CTGCGCGTGCGCGAAGCCGAGCACCTCCTGCGCGACGTCGCCGCCGCCGACCACCACGCTCCTGCCACCGAGCGCCTCGGCGAGCCGCAGCGCGCGCAGAATGCGGTCGCGCTCGCCCTCGGGCAGGCGCAGCTGCGGCGGGGTCTCGACGTACAGCGCGGTCCACTCCGCGCCGAGATTCGCCGCCATGCGGCATGCCGCGCGCACCAGGTGCTCGTTCTCCTCGTCCGGCCCGACCGCCACCAGCACCCGTTCGACCACCGGCCAGGCGGCGCGGATGCCCTTCTCGTTGCGGTAGTCTCGCATCTGCGCGTCCACGCGGTCGGCGGTGCGGCGCAGCGCCAGCTCGCGCAGGGCGATCAGGTTGCCCTTGCGGAAGAAGTTGTCCGCGGCGCGCAGCACCTGCTCGGGCAGGTACACCTTGCCCCGGTGCAGGCGCTCGAGCAGGTCGTCGGGCGGCAGGTCCACCAGCTCGACTTCGTCGGCCTGGTCGAAGACCTTGTCCGGCAGCGTTTCCCAGACCCGGATGCCGGTGATCTGGCCGACCACGTCGTTCAGGCTCTCCAGATGCTGGACGTTGAGCGTGGTGTAGACGTTGATGCCGGCGGCGAGCAGCTCCTCGACGTCCTGCCAGCGCTTGGGATGACGCGAGCCCGGCGCGTTGGTGTGCGCCAGCTCGTCCACCAGCAGCAGCTTCGGCCGGCGCGCGAGCGCGGCGTCTAGATCGAACTCCCGCAGCGTCGCGCCCTTGTGCTCGACCGCGCGCGGCGCGAGGCGTGCCAGGCCATCGGCCAGCGCTGCCGTCTCGCTGCGGCCATGCGTCTCCACCAGCCCGAGCAGCACGTCGGCACCGCGCGCTCCCTCCTCCCGCGCGGCCGAGAGCATCGCGCAGGTCTTGCCGACGCCCGCGCAGGCGCCGAAGAAGATCTTCAGCTTTCCGCGCCGGGCCTGCGCCTCCTCGCGCTGGACGCGGGCCAGCAGGGCGTCGGGGTCGGGGCGGCCGGCGGTCACGCGCGCACTTTAACTCACCGCGCGGCGGCGTCGAGGGCGAGGTTGAGTGCGAGCACGTTGACGCGCGGCTCGCCGAGGAAGCCGAGTTGTCGGCCTTGCGTGTAGCGCGCCACCAGCGCGCGCACTTGCGCCGCGGAAAGGCCGCGCGCCTTCGCCACGCGCTCGACCTGGTACGCGGCCGCGGCGGGCGAAATGTCCGGGTCGAGGCCGCTGGCCGAGGAGGTGACGAGATCGACGGGCACGGGAGCCGTATTGCCCGGGTCGGCAGCGCGCAGCGCGTTGATCCGCCCCGCCACCTCATCGGTGAGCGCCGGGTTGAGCGGGCCCAGGTTCGAGCCCGACGAAGAGGCGGCGTTATACGGGTAAGGCGAAGTCGCCGACAGGCGCGGCCAGAAGTACTTCGGATCGCTGAACGGCTGCCCGATCAGCCTGGAGCCGACCGCCTTTCCGTCGCGCTCGATCAGGCTGCCGTTCGCCTGAGCGGACATCGTCACCTGCGCCACTCCCGTTACGAGCAACGGATAGATCGCCCCGGTCAGCACGGTGAGCACGACCAGCAGGACTAAAGCCGGCCTGAATTCCGAAAACATGGGCACCTCCACTCAGGCTGAGAAAACAAGATTGGTCGCTGTGCCGACCGCGCGGCGGTCAACTACATGCAAAGAATCGCTCATGCCATCCCCAATCCGACCAGGATCAGGTCGATCGCCTTGATCCCGAGGAACGGCACGATCAGCCCGCCCACGCCGTAGATCAGGGCATTGTCGCGCAGCAGCCGGTCGGCGCCGACGGGCCGGTAGCGCACCCCCTTCAGCGCGAGCGGGATCAGAGCGATGATGATGAGCGCGTTGAAGATCACCGCCGAGAGGATCGCGCTGTCGGGGCTGGCCAGCCCCATGATGTTGAGCGCGTTGAGCTGGGGATAGGTGGTGGCGAAGGCGGCCGGGATGATGGCGAAGTACTTGGCGACGTCGTTGGCGATGGAGAAGGTAGTCAGCGAGCCGCGCGTCATAAGGAGCTGCTTGCCGATCTCGACGATCTCGATCAGCTTGGTCGGGTTGGAATCGAGGTCGACCATGTTGCCGGCCTCCTTGGCCGCCTGCGTACCGGTGTTCATGGCCACCGCGACGTCGGCCTGCGCAAGCGCCGGCGCATCGTTGGTCCCGTCCCCGGTCATCGCCACTAGCCGCCCCTGCCCCTGCGTTTCGCGGATCAGCTTGAGCTTCGCCTCGGGCGTGGCCTCGGCGAGGAAGTCGTCCACCCCGGCCTCGGCGGCGATCGCTGCCGCCGTCGTCCGGTTGTCCCCGGTGATCATCACGGTGCGGATACCCATGCGGCGCAGCTCGGTGAAGCGCTCCTTGATGCCCCCCTTGACGATGTCCTTCAGCTCGATGACGCCGAGCACGTGCGTGCCTTGCGCGACGACCAGCGGCGTGCTGCCGCGGCGCGCCACGCTTTCGACCCCGTCGAGCACCTCGGTCGGGAACCTGCCGCCGAGCGACTCGACCCAGGCGCGGATCGCGTCGGCCGCGCCCTTGCGCACCCGGCGCTCGCCCAGGTCGACGCCACTCATGCGCGTGTGCGCCGAGAACGGCACGAACGTCGCGCCGAGCGCGGCGATGTCGCGCTCGCGCAGGTCGAACTTCTGCTTGGCGAGCACCACGATGCTGCGCCCCTCGGGCGTTTCGTCGGCGAGCGAGGCGAGCTGCGCCGCGTCGGCGAGCTCCCTTTCGGTCACCCCCCGCGCCGGCACAAAGGCCGAGGCCTGCCGGTTGCCGAGCGTGATGGTGCCGGTCTTGTCGAGCAGCAGCACGTCGACGTCGCCCGCGGCTTCGACCGCGCGGCCGGAGGTGGCGATGACGTTGGCGCGCAGCATGCGGCCGATCCCCGCCAGGCCGATCGCCGACAGCAGCCCGCCGATCGTGGTCGGGATCAGGCACACGAGCAGCGCGACCAGCACGGTGATGGTGACCGGGTTGCCGGCCTTCGCGACCTCGACCGCGTAGAGCGAAAACGGCAGCAGCGTGACGGTGGCGAACAGGAAGATGAGCGTCATCTTGACCAGCAGGATGGTCAGCGCGATCTCGTTCGGCGTCTTCTGGCGCCGCGCCGTCTCGACCATCGAGATCATGCGGTCGAGGAAGGATTCGCCCGGGTCCGCCGTCACCCGCACGACCAGCCAGTCCGACAGCACGCGCGTACCGCCGGTCACCGAGCAGAAATCTCCGCCCGACTCGCGGATCACCGGGGCCGACTCGCCGGTGATCGCCGACTCGTCCACCGAGGCCACGCCCTCGGTCACCTCGCCGTCGGCCGCGATGAAGTCCCCCGCTTCCACCAGGAACACGTCCCCCTTGCGCAGCGTGCTCGAGGCGACCGCTGCCCAGCTCGACCCCCTGCTCGGCTTGTCGAGCTTTTTCGCCATGGTGTCGCGCTTCGCGCTGCGCAGCGCGGCCGCCTGGGCCTTGCTGCGGCCTTCGGCCACCGCTTCGGCGAAATTCGCGAACAGCACCGTGAACCACAGCCAAAGCGTCACCGCCAGGATGAAGCCCGCCGGCGCCTCGCCGTGACCGGCGAGCGCCTGCACCCAGAGGATGGTCGTGAGCATGCTGCCGACGTAGACCACGAACATCACCGGATTTCGCCACTGGTGCTGCGGCAACAGCTTGACGAACGATTCGAGCACTGCTTCCCGCACGATGCCCGGCGTGACGAGCGAGCGCGGCAATGCGGAACGCGCGGCGGTTGCTGGTGTTGCCATGGGTTTCGACTCCTGGTGTTCCCCGTTTGCCTGCCCGGAGGCGCTACTTGATCCCGTGGAGGCCCAGATGCTCGACGATCGGACCGAGGGCGAGCGCCGGGAAGAACGTCAAGGCGCCGATCACGACCACCACGCCGATCAGGAAGAAGATGAACAGCGGCGTATGCGTGGCCAGCGTGCCGGCTCCGGCCGGTACCTTATTCTTTCCTGCCAGCGCTCCCGCCAGAGCGAGAACGGGGATGATGATCCAGAAGCGCGCCACGAACATCACGATGCCGAGTGCCGTGTTGTAAAACGGCGTGTTGGCCGACAGGCCGGCGAAGGCGCTTCCGTTGTTGCCGCTCGCCGACGAAAAGGCGTACAGGATCTCGGAGAAGCCATGCGCGCCGGGATTGGCGACGCCCGCCTGCCCCGCCGCCGTGATGACGCCCACGGCGGTGCCGAACAGGGCGGTGAACAGCGGCACCAGGACCCCGATCGAGGCCAACTTGACGTCGAACGCCTCGATCTTCTTGCCCAGGTATTCGGGCGTGCGCCCGATCATCAGGCCGGCGACGAAGACGGCGACGATGACCAGCAGCAGCATGCCGTACAGCCCCGAGCCGACGCCCCCGTAGATCACCTCTCCGATCTGGATCAGCCACATCGGTACCAGGCCGCCCAGCGGCGTGAACGAATCGTGCATGGCGTTCACCGAGCCGTTCGAGGCCGCGGTGGTGGCCGTCGCCCAGAGCGCGGAGTTGACGAT
>DATKSM010000036.1:0-3665 GCA_035531655.1 Solirubrobacteraceae bacterium | reverse complement strand
TGCGGCTGATGTGGCCGAGGCTGCCGTTCTCGACTCTGGGTTGTCCGGGCGGGTGGTGTTGGGCGGCGAAGATGACGCGGTCGTGCTCGCGGAGGCTGTAGGGCTTCTCTGAATGCGGGAGCTCGTACTCGCCGAGTTCGCGGCGTTGGTGGCGGAGGTGTTGGGCGCGGGCGTTGAGCCGGTCGACTTCCTGGTTGCTTGCGTCGCTGAGGATTACGAGTTCGCTGGGGTCGTGGCGGTCCAGGTGTTCTGCCCAGCGTTGGACGGCGGCTTCGGCGGCCGCTTCGCGGGTGTTGCGTTGGTGGAGTTGTCCGCGGGATTGGTAGTGCGCCATCGCGTATGCGGGGTCGCCGTGGCGGAGGGCGGCCCAGGCTTTGCGTTCGTGGTGGTCATGCGTGCGGTGCACCGTTTCGAGTTGGGCGGTGGGGGCGATGTTGATGAGCCGTTCGAACATGCCTCCCGCGCCGATCGACGGCAGCTGCGCGGGGTCGCCAATCGTGACCGCTTTCGCGCCGCTGTCGTGGATCAGCCGCGTAAAGCGCTCGAGCCGGCTTGTGTCGCTCATCCCAGCCTCGTCATAGAAGACCGTCGTGTTGTGGTCCACGGTGATGCGGCCGTGTCCGGCGCGAGCGAGCAGCGCGTCGACAGTCATCGTGAGGCCCTGCAATGAAGGGCTGTCGTGGCCGAGACGCTCCGCGGTCGCACCCGCGATCGCGACACCGAGCACCTGGCGGCCGAGGTCTTGCTCGGCTCGTGCCGCAGCGTCGATGACGACGCCTTTGCCGGTCCCGGCCTGGCCGATCAGCACGGCCCAGCGCTCCGGCCCCGTGATCAGCTCGAGCGCTTCGCGTTGCTCGTTCGTGAGTGGTGCGCCGATCCGTTCGCTGACCGTGCGCGTGGCGCGCTCGCGTGCCTGCTCGGTGGTGTCGCGTCCCGCGGGCTGGGCGAGGTCGGTGATGTGGCGTTCGATCGCTTGTTCTTTGGCGCGGACCTCAAGCGTCGTCATGAGCTCTCCCTCGAGAGGGAGCACGCGTCGATCGTGAATCATCGAGCGGGCGGCCTGGAGGGCGCGATCTGGGGGTAGCTCGCCGGCTGCTTGTTCTAGCGCGGTGGCGCGTAGCTCGCGCGGCTCGAACGTTGCGGCCCGCTCGGTCAGGCGCTCCTCGATCCGGTCAGCAAGCAGGCGAGGGTTGCGCGACGGTTCGGGTGCGGAGATCAGTCTGGCGGCTTGATCCGGGCCGAAGCCGTGCTCGCGCGCGGTCTGCTGCCATGTTCGTTGGAGGTCGTGGCGGGTGGTGAGCTGTTTCGCTTTGCGGTTCTCGAGCTTGAGATGACGGAGCTCGTCGCGTTCGGGTGCGCGCCCGTACTTGGCGCGGAACCGCTCGATCGCCTGCGCGACCTCGCGGGCGCGCTGGGAGAACTCCTCCCGCAACGACAGCGGCACGTCGGCGAGCTCGAAGTAACGGCCGTGGTTGCCGGTCGCCTGCTCGATCGCGTACCCATGCTCGCGCAGCTCCCACGCGAGCGCGGCACGGTAGTACGCGCCGACCTCGCGGGCGGAGCGAAAGATCGGCCGCGAAGATACGGCGGCGATCCGGCCGTCCTGGCGGATCACGCCGCTGATCACGACATGGCTGTGCAACTGCGGGTCCGGGACCTCGGCACCGCTGACGCCGCGCGCGGTCGTGTGCAGGTAATCGGCGGCGATCAGGTCGCGCGCCGTCTCATGCACCACGATGTTGTCGCGTCGACGCCGTACGACTTGGATCTCATCGCGCATGTAGCCGATCGCCTCGCTCACGGCATTGGCGTGGGCTTGTTCGATCGTCTCGCGCTGCCACGGGTCGGCGAGCGCCCACACCGCCGAGACCGACTTCGGCGCCGAGAACGTCACGTCGATCCCGGCCGCCCGCCCGCCGCCGGCGCCTTCGGGCCTGAGCCATTGGCCGGTGACGGGGTGGCGGCCGTCCATCACCGCGATGAAATCCCCGCCCACGACCGGCGCGCCCGGAGTGACCCCGAGCAGTCGTAACGTGTCCTCATCGGCGAGCCAGCGGCCCGGTGCTTGGACTGGCTCGCCGGTCGGGTTGAGGTAGTAGTCGCCACGTTCGGGCTCGACCGTCTTCGATTCGAGGTAGCGGCCGTAGTCACCACCCTTGCCCGCGCCGATACTCGATGCAGTGACCATCTACTGCCTATGACCCCAACCAGGTCTTCGCGGCCAACGAATTTCGCCCCGGGTCCTGCAGCGCTCGCTGCGCGTGCATCTAGTCTGTGCGGGCTGTTGGTGTGGTGGGGGGTGCGGTGTGGGGTTGGTGGTGGTGGGGGGGTTGGTGGTGGTGGGGGGTGTGGCGTGGGGCTGGTGGTGGTGCGGGGTTGGTGGTGGCTGTGGGGTGCCGCGGCCTCTCGCGTCTCAGCAACGATGCCGCGGGCGCTCGCCGCCGCGGGGTCGACCGGGCTGCGCTGCGTACGCGTGCCGAGCGGCTGCTCGGCTGTGCGCTCAGCGCGAACGCCATGCGGGCCGTCTGGGTGTGACGTTCGTTCGCTGGTGCTCTGGTCCGGCGCCGTCATGCGGGTGGATCAACGGCACTTCGTGTCTCCGTTGTGGCGGCGTGGTCGGATGGGCGGGTGTGGACGAGCGTGATCTGGTCGGGGAGCTTGCGGGGTGGTTGGGGTCGCGGCCGGTGGTGTGGGTGTGCCGCTCGGGTCTGGCGCTGGTCGTCGCGCGCCGCGCAGGCGAGTTGCTGCGCGATCTGCGCGCGGGCGGGTGCGGCGAGGAGGCTTCTGTTCGTGTGGTGCTGTTGGCGGGGTGGGGGCGCGCGTTGTGCTGCGGGCTGCTGGTGGATGCGGCCGTCGCGGCGGCGGCGCTTGCCGAGTGGGCTGTCGGCGTCGATCGCGATCGGGTCGGGGTGGTCGAGGATCGCGCGGTGGATCTGACGTTGCGCGCCGGGGTGGTGGCGAGCGACGCTCGTCGGCTCGCCGGGCTGCGCGAGAGCGCCGCGATAGCGTTGCGCGGGACGCGTGGGGAGTGTGTGGCGTTGGCCGGCGCCTTGGGAGCCGACGCGGACCGGTCGCGTTGCGGGCTGGTGTGGCTGGAGCTCGAGGACGCCGCCGCGCGCGGCGCCGGGGAGGCGCTGGTCGCGGCGCTGTTAGCGCAGCAGCAGGCGTAGTCGTGCGCGGGCGCGCTGGAGGGTCTTGCGGTGTTTCGCGGCGCTCCAGGTGTGGCGGGCGCAGAACTCGCTGGGCCGCTCACCGTGGAGCTGGGCGAGCAGAGCGAGCCGCTGATCCGGGGTCAGCTCGCCGACGGCGCGCGCGACCCGCGAGAGCGTCTCGCGGTCGAGCACCCGCTGGAGCGGGTCGCCGGCCGCACCGGCGGTGGTGTCGGTGATGGTCTCCAGCGGTCTGGCGTGGTGGAGCGCGGTGGTGATCGGGCTGCGCCCGGTCTGGGCGCGGTGGCGGTCGATGATCCGCGACTGGAAGCGCCGGTCAAGCGCGGTCAGTGCCGCAGCGCGGTCAGCGAAGCAGGTGCGGCGTTGTTCGGCGGCGATGAGCAGTTCGAGCAGTGCTTGGCTGAGGCAGTCTTCGAGGTCCGCGGGTGGGAGGCGGTGGTGGTGGATGCGCAGGAGTCGCTGCCAGTTGGTGGCGGCGGCGATCGCGATCAGGTC
>DATKSM010000035.1:0-3648 GCA_035531655.1 Solirubrobacteraceae bacterium | reverse complement strand
GGGAAGCTGCCTCTACGCGTTCTCACCCTCCTCAGCCCGCCTTTCCTCTATGTCCCGGGGCTCGCGCCCACCCTCGCGCCGTCGTGCGGCACGCCTCATTCCCGAAGGACGCCGCCGGGCCCCGATCCTTCCCACGGCCTTGCACAACGGCGCTACAGTCGCACGCATACGCACACTGAACCCGCAGTCGCTTACACGCCACACCGACCGCCTGTATCGCGCGGCCTGGGCGCTGTGCGGCTCGCGCGAGGACGCCGAGGACCTCGTGCAGGACACGTTCGCGCGCGTGCTGTCCAAGCCGCGGCTGCTGAGCGGCGACGACGAGCTTGCCTATCTGATGCGGGTTTTGCGCAACACGTTCTTCACGGGCCGTCGCACGGCTTCGCGCCGACCGGTGACGGCCGCCACGCTCGATGACGTCGCGGCCGTGGACGGCCGGCCGACCTCCCAGCCCGAGCAGGCCCTGGACGCGCAGGAGCTCTATGCGGCGATCGCGTCCCTGCCGGAGGACTTCCGTCTCGCGCTGGTGGCGGTGGACGTCCTCGGCCTCTCCTACCGTGAGGCGGCACACGCGCTGCGCACGCGCGAGGCGACGATCGCCACGAGACTGTTCAGAGCACGCGGGCAGGTCGTCAGACAGATGGACGCGGAGAGCCCGGAAGCGCAGGTAAGCCTGCCCGAGGACGGTCGCGCGGCAAAGGAGGAGCGCGACCATGACGGCCGAACAGTCCCCCGAGCGCAGGACGGAGAGAAGGAGCCATCCCGCGAGCGATCGAGGGACCCATCGCCGCCTCGGGAAGGGACGACCCCGCGCGAGCGTCTTGCTGAGCAGGGATACCTATGACCGATCTGCCGCGAGACATGGAATCGGACCTTGCCGCCTTGGCCGACGGCTCGCTGGCGTCCGAGCGCCGTGAGGACGTGCTCGCGAGCGTGCGCTCCTCGCCCGAGCTTCAACTCGCCCTGGCCGAGCAGCGACGCGCGGTCGAGCTTCTCGGCACGGTTGACGTGCGGGCGCCCGCGTCGCTTCACCGCCACGTCGAGACGCTGCTCGCCCCGCGCCGCGCGCGCCGGTCGCTCGTGCCGCGCCGTCCTCGTGCGGTCCCGATGCCGCGCGCCGGCTTCGCAGCCACGGCCGCGGCGGCGCTCGCGGCGGCCGCCGTCGCGATCGTCCTGTCCGCCGGCGGGACCTCGCGGCTGAGCGTGCAGCAGGCCGCCGCGCTCACGCTGAGCCCGGCGACGATGGGAGCGCCCGCCGAGAGCAGGACGCATCGCGCCCAGCTTGCCGCGGAAGTCGGAGGAGTCCACTTCCCCTACTGGAAGGAGCGCTTCGGCTGGCGCGGCACCGGAGAGCGAGCCGATCGGCTCGCTGGACACGCGGTGACGACCGTCTTCTACACCAACGCGCAGGGCCGGCGGATCGGCTATGCGATCGTGTCGGGGCGCGCCCCCGCGACGCACGGCGGGACGGTCACATGGCGCGCGGGCGTGCCCTACCGGCTGCTCAGCCACGACGGCGCGACGGTCGTGACGTGGGAGCGCGGCGGCCACCTGTGCGTCGTGTCCGGGCGCGGCGTCAGCGTTGGCACGCTGCTGCGCCTGGCGTCGTGGGGCGGGCGGCGAGCATCGGTCGCGTGAGCTCGACCGTGCGGCCGGGAGCATTGCCGGCCGGGACCACAGAGTTCGCGCGATGAACGTCGGGAAGTTGCGCGCGCGGGCGGAGTCTCGTATGCATGAGACATAACTTCTGCAATTGGTACACAGGAGCGTTGAGCATGATCAGAGCACGAACACTCGCCGGCGCGCTGGCGGCGCTGGGCGCGACGGCAGCCGCGGCGATTCCCGCGCAGGCGCTTCAGAGCGGCCATGCCGCGGCCCGCCACAGCGTGACGCTCAAGAACGTCCGCTTCCATCCCGGCACGCTGACCATCAAACGCGACGACACGGTGACGTGGCTTTGGCGCGACGGCTCGATCGCGCACAACGTGACCGGCGGCGGCTTCAAATCGCGCACGATGTCGAAAGGCTCGTTCACGGTGCGCTTCAGCCGCAAGGGCACGTTCAACTACCACTGCACGATCCACGTCTCCTTCGGCATGAAGGGCAAGATCGTCGTCAGGTGAGGCGCCGCGCGGGAGCGCCCTGCGTCACCGACAGCGCCGGCCCGGCCCAGCGAACCCCCTCGCTCACGGGTAGGACCGCGAGGGCGTCCGACAGCCGCCGCCCGCTGGGAGTGGACAGCTCGAAGTCCAGCTCCAGGGCGGGGACCAGGACGAAGCGACGGGCCAGCACCTGCTCGTGCGGCAGCGTCATGCGCTCATGGACCAGTTCGATGTCGTCCAGCAGCAAGACGTCGATGTCGATCGCACGCGGACCGTGCCGCACGCCGTCGTGCTCGCGACCGAGCTCGCGCTCGAGGCCCTTGACCGCGTCGAGCAGCTCGAGCGGATCGAGCGCGGTCTCGACGAGCACGCACGCGTTCAGGAAGCTGGGCTGGTCGAGCACCTCTCCGACGGGGTCTGTGTCGTAGACCGACGACGCCGCTACCACCGGCGCGCCGACGGACGGCAGCGCGTCGACGGCGGCCTGCAGGTGGGCGCGGCGATCGCCGACATTCGATCCGAGGCCGAGCAGGCCGGTGCGTGGTTTGCCCACATCACCCGGCGCCACGGCGAGCCCCTTTGAGATGAGGTCGCGGGCGTCGCAGCTGACGAGTGTGCGCTCACCCTGACGCGAGGCCGCGACATACGAGGCGTCGTATACGGAGATGGCGTGCTCCTCGGCGAGCTCCGCCGCCCGCGTCAGTAGGGCGCCCGTTGAGGGGAGCACTCCGCCGTCGTCGGCGATCCGCTCGATGGCTTCGAGCAGCGGGCCGACACGCGCCGGCTCGCGCCAGGCGCGGACGGCCACGTTAGTCACCTCATAGCGCGCGAGGTCGAGCGTGGCGAGGGTGGCCCCGGACTCACTGAGCATGGCCCGAGAGGCGTCGTGATAGCCATCCTCTGAGTCGAACGCCGCCAGGATGACGCTCGCGTCGAGTAGAAGGGTGCTCACCGCGAGGGTCTTGAGGCCTTTACGAGCTCCGCCGCTTTACCGCCATGCGGTGAGACGTCCTTCAAAAGCACACGCATAGCCGCGGCACGGTCGGCCCGGCGCTTGCGCAACGCGGCGTCGGCGAAGCCACGCAACACGGAGCTGCGGGTGCTGCCCAAGCGCCCGGCCTCAGCGTCCACCTCGGCGAGTAATTCGTCGGGCATCGATACCATCACCTTCGCCACAGGCCGAGTATACCAGAGTATACCGATGCGATAATCTCGATAGTCAACTGCGTGGCGGCCGGTGTGGTCACTGGGCAGGGGCCGGCGCACGCCGTGTGTGCCGGCGGGCTACTCCCCCGCCTCGCGCCACACCTCGACGGAGACGTCATCGACCGGCAGCGGGATCGGCGGCTCGGGCTTTGACGCCTTGACCCACACGCCTTCCAAATCGAAGTCGGAGAGCAGGCGATCGGCGATCGCGCTGCACAGCCGCTCGAGCGTCTTGTAGGAGCGCTGCTGTGCGACCAGCGCCACCAGCTGGCAGACCTCGGCGTAGTCGACGGTGTCCTCCACCAGATCGGTCACGGTCGCGTCTGTCTCGCCGACGTCG
>DATKSM010000034.1:0-20939 GCA_035531655.1 Solirubrobacteraceae bacterium | reverse complement strand
CGTTAGCGTTGACTGTGTGTGCAGGCTGTTCGGGATGACCGCAGGCGCCGAGCCGGTGAAGGCGACGTTCTGGCTGCTTGACGCGCCTGACAGCCTGGCGGTTCAGAGCCACCGGAACCCGGATGGGACCGGGATCGGCTTCTTTGATCCTGACGGTGGGCCGCATGTGGAGAAGCAGCCGATCGCCGCGTTTGAGGACCGTCAGTTCGCCGCGGAGGCGAAGGAGATCTCCTCGCGAACGTTCGTCTCCCATGTCCGTCATGCGACGACTGGGGGGCTGACGGTTGCGAACACGCACCCGTTCTGCCAGCACGACCGGCTGTTTGCGCACAACGGTGTCATTGACGATCTCCCGGAGCTCGAGCGGCATCTCGGTGAGGCCCGCGCTCTGGTTGAGGGTGACACCGATTCCGAGCGTTACTTCGCGCTCATCTCGAAGGAGATCGATCGGCACGCGGGAGACGTCGGGGCTGGCGTCGAGGCTGCTGTCGGGTGGATCGTCGAGAACCTCTCGATCGTGTCGATCAACTTCGTTTTGGTGACTGCCAGTGACCTCTGGGCGCTCCGCTACCCCGAGCACCACACGCTTTTCGTGCTCGAGCGGCCTGCAGGCGGCGGCGGTTCCGGAGCGCCCAAGGCACTTGTACAAACCAGTAGCTATGGCACCCAGGTTCGTAGCGAGCATGCTCGCGACCGTCCGGTTGTGATCGTCGCCAGCGAACGGATGGACGACGACCCCGGGTGGCGGGAGGTGTCCAGCGGCGACCTCATCCACGTTGACGCCTCGCTCGTGCTGACCGCTGAGAGCATCGTCTGACCAGTCCCGGCGCTGTCTCGGGGGCTCTGCGCAAGGCACCCGGAGCTGGCCAAGCGTCCGCGTGGCTTGAAGGAGAACCACTGTAGGTCCGCGAAAGCGGGAGCATGACCATATTCGCCTTCACCAGGCACACTGGGGTGAGGGTCGCCGAGATCGGGTTCGCGTTCGTTGCAATTGCTGGTGCTTTGCTCGCGGTCGCTCCGGTCACCCGATTCGGCAGGCGCGGGACGATCGCCGCTGGTGTCGCCCTCGCCGGCGGCGCAGTGATTGTCATCATCGCGATTCGCTGGGGCTCATTCGGGTCCAACTTCTAGAGCGGCCCGGTAGCGAAGTCGACGAAGGCTATGGGCAACGACGATGGTTCCAAGTGGTCGCTGCGGTCTCAGAACTCAGTGCTGTCGATTTGCTCCAAGGGCTCGTTGTTGTCGGTCGGATCGGTCGGCTCGATCCTGTCGATAGGCTCGATCGCGTCATGCGGATCGCTCGTATCGATCGGCTCTTGTTTGTCGATCGGTTCGATCATGTCGTTCAGGGCTCGTTGGCGTATTCTTGGTTCTGGCGATAGCTGAGCCCGATCCCAGTCGCTCGATCGGCATCGACGTTGCTCCAGTTCGATGTAAGGGGAAGGGGTTTCGGTGCTGTCAACCGCTGGATACCATCAGCTTGTGGACGGTCAGACGGTGCCTGGCGGGGTGGTTCATGAGTTGCCGGCAGATCTGTGCAAGGCGCTGATCGCCAACGCCACGGCTCTCCATATCTGGAAGGACATCACGCCCCTGGCTCGCAACGAGTTCATCTGTTGGGTTGAGGACGCCAAGCAGGCGACCACTCGCGAGCGCCGCATCCGGCGGACCCAAGACGAGTTGGAGGAAGGCAAACGCCGACCCTGCTGCTGGCCCGGGTGCAAGCACCGCGATCGCACGGGCAGTTAGCAAACGAGCTGCCTGGCTTTCAGGTAGCCAAGCGACTGAGCCCGCTCCTTTCACGGCTAAACAGCGGGCGGTAGCGGCTCTGTCAGATAGCGCTGGATCGTGGGGCCGATTGTGGTGGCCAGCCACGCGGGATCGGCTTCGGCCAGCGGGGCGATCCCGACGATCTTGCGGCCCACAGCCAGTCCGATGATCTGCGTGCCGGCCAGCGCGGCGCGTGTGTGCGGATGGTCGGGAGCGGCGGCCTCTGCCAGGCGGCCGAGGATCTCTCGCGTCACGAACTCGCGCAGCATACGCGCGGCGCCCTCATGTGACATGGCGCCGCGGATGAGCCCGAGGAAACCGCGGAAGCCGTCGGGCTGATCCCACAGTTCGACCAGGGCGAGGACAAGGCGCTCACCGAGGGTGTCGCGATCGCCGGCAAGAAGTGCAGTGACGAATGTCTCCGGGTCCACTGGCAGCGCCATGGCTGCGGCGAATAGCGCCGACTTGCTCTCGAAGAAGTGATGCACGAGGGCCGGGTCGACACCGGCGGCGCGGGCGATGGAGCGCAGGCTGACGGCGTCGTAGCCGCTCGTCGCGAATGCCGTCTGCGCCGCATCGACAATCGCTTCTCGCGTGCGCGTGGGCCCGGTCCGGCGTCCACGGGGCATCAGTCGGTCCGCCGCCTCAACGTCAGCGCACCAAGCAGGATCGCCCCGAGCGCGAACGCGAGCACGACGCCGACGTCGTCGAGCGCGGCGCCGTTGACGCCCGGCTCGCTGATGAGATGATGCACGCCGTCGATCGCGTAGGACATCGGGAGCACGTCTGAGACGGCATGCAGCACGGCCCCCATCCGCGCCCGCGGGACGAGCAGACCGCAGAGCAAGAGCTGCGGCAGGATCGTGGCAGGCATGAACTGCACAACCTGAAATTCGGTGCGGGCGAACGCGCTGGCCAGCAGTCCCAGGCCGAGACCGAGGAGTGCTACCGCGGCGGCCAGGATCACGACGAGCGCTGTGCTGCCGGCCAGACTGAGCCCGAGCGCGCCTAGGCTGAGCGCGGTCACCAGGCCCGCTTGGAGCACCGCCAGCATGGTGAAGGTGAGCCCGTATCCGCCGAGCAACGCCAGGCGGCTGAGCGGAGTTGTCATCAGACGCTCGAGCGTTCCGGTGGTGCGCTCGCGCAGGAGCGCGACGGAGGACACGAGGAACATCGTGATGAGCGGGAACACGACCATCAGGGCCGGGCCGGCTCGCTCGAACGCGGCGTGCTGATGGACGTAGACAAAGCGCAGAATGGTCATCAACAGTGCCGGCACGCCGAGCAGGAGAACGATCGTGCGTGGGTCGTGGCGCAGCTGCCGCGCGACCCGCAGCGCGGTGGCGAAGGTGCTCGTCACTGCTGCTCCTGAACGAGTCGCAGGAATGCCTGCTCGAGGTCGCTGGTGGCGGTGCGACTAGTGAGCTCGGCGGGTGTTCCGTGGGCCAGCACCTGGCCTTCGCGCACAAGCAGCACATCGTCGCAGCGAGCCGCCTCCTCCATTACATGGCTCGACACAAGCAGGGTTGTCCCGCCGTCGGCCAGGTCTCGGAAGATGCCCCAGAGCCGCTCGCGGAGCATGGGATCAAGGCCGATCGTCGGCTCGTCGAGGACCAGCAGCTCGGGCCGGCCGAGGAGGACCGCGGCCACCGAGAGCCGCGACCGCTGCCCCCCGGACAGTGACCGCGCGAGCTGCCCCGCCGCGTCTGCGAGGTCGACCTGCTCGATGACCTCAGCGACTTGCTCCGCGGGCGCCCCGACGATCGCGGCGAAGTACTCGAGGTTCTCGCGCACCGTCAGGTCCTCATAGGCCGACTGTCCTTGCGTGCCATACCCAATTCGGGAGCGCAGCGACGGCGCCCCTGCGATCTGGCCCAGCACTCTGATCTCACCGCTGACACCGCGTTGAACGCCGACGATGACGCGCATCAGCGTCGTCTTTCCTCCACCGCTTGGCCCGATCAGGCCGGCAATGCGCCCGCCGGCAAGTTCGAACGTGAGGCCATGTAGCACCTCACGCCCACCTCGACGGACCCGAAGGTCGTGCGTAGCAATCGTCGACAGAGAATTCATCACGCGATGATATTAGCAGTACGCCGCTCCGAGCCGATCGGCGCTAATGCCGCGACGCTGCGGTACGGGTTTCAAAACGAGGGAGGCCCTGCAGTTGCAGGACCTCCGCACGACCGAGTCTGCGCTGAGGCGCTACTTGATGAAGAGGATCTCCGAGTACTTCGGCAGCGGCCAGAGGTCGTCGGCCACCACCTTCTCGAGCCTGTCCGCCACCTCGCGAACCGCGCCCATCGCTGGGAACACGGTGTCGTGCATGTACCTGGCGTGGGTCAGGATGCCGTCGTCCTCGGGATGGTTCTCCTTGAGATTGGCGTTTTCGAGCGCCTTGAGCTCCTCCACGAATGAGGCGATCAGCTCGCCGAGCTCGCTCGCCATCTCCGGCTCCTCTGCCATCAGCAGCTCCGCCTTGTAGCGGACCGCGGCCGGGAGCAGCAGCGTGCGTGCGATCGAGGCGGCCGTCTCCGACTCGATGTTGAGCTTCGTGACGTACTGCTCGAGGAACACCTCGTAGCGGGCGTGCAGCTCGCGCTCGGAAAGGACGCCGTAGTTGGAGAACGCCGTGATCGTGTCGTCTCGGATCAGGAAGGGCAGAGCATCGGGAGTCGACCGGAGGTTGAGCAGACCGCGGCGCTCAGCCTCGGCGTGCCACTCGTCCGAGTAGCCGTCGCCGTTGAAGACAACCGCCTTGTTCTCCGCATAACTCTTCTGGATGATCGGCCGCAGTGCCTCCTCCAGCGACTTGCCGTCGTTGAGCGCGTCCTCAAGGTCCTCGGACAGGTAGTCCACCGCCTCGGCGACGATCGTGTTCAGCACCGTGTTCGGCAGGCCGAGCGACTGGCTCGACCCGAGCGCCCGGAACTCGAACTTGTTGCCGGTGAACGCGAACGGGCTGGTGCGGTTGCGGTCACCGCCATGCATCGGCAGCGGCGGCAGCACCGGCGTGCCCAGCCCCAGGAACGACTCCGGCGTCGACTCGCCCGCAGCACCCGACTCGATCGCTTCGAACAGCGTCTCGAGCTCGGTGCCGAGGAAGATCGAGATGATCGCCGGCGGTGCCTCGTTGGCCCCGAGGCGGTGATCCTGCCCCGGCGATGCGATCGACGCGCGCAGCAGGCCTTGGTGCTTGTTGACGGCCTGGATCACGGCCGTGCAGAAGAACAGGAACTGCAGGTTCTCGTGAGGGGTGTCGCCCGGGTCGAGCAGGTTCTCGCTCTCGTCGGTGGCCATCGACCAGTTGTTGTGCTTGCCCGAGCCGTTGACGCCGGCGAAGGGCTTCTCGTGCAGGAGCGCCACGAGGCCGTAGCGCCGCGCGACGGTCTGAAGCACCTGCATGGTCAGCTGCTGGTGGTCGGAGCCGACGTTCGAGTTCTCGAAGATCGGCGCGATCTCATACTGGGCCGGCGCGACCTCGTTATGCCGGGTCTTGATCGGGATTCCGAGCCGCGCCAGCTCGCGCTCGCACTCGAGCATGTAGGCGAGCACACGCTCCGGGATCGAGCCGAAGTAGTGGTCGTCCAACTCGTGTCCCTTCGGCGGCTTGGCGCCGAACAGCGTGCGGCCGGTTGTCAGCAGGTCCGGACGCTCGAAGTAGTACTGCTCGTCGATCAGGAAGTACTCCTGCTCGGGGCCGACGGTTGTGAACACGCGCGCGGCGTCCTTGCCGAACAGCTTCAGGGCCCGCACGGCCGACTTGGAGAGCGCGTCCATCGAGCGCAACAGCGGGATCTTGTGGTCGAGCGCCTCACCGGTCCACGAGACGAACGCCGTTGGGATGCAGAGCAGCGCGCCGTTGGGGTTCTCGAGGATGAACGCCGGGCTCGTTGGGTCCCATGCCGTATAACCGCGTGCCTCGAAGGTCGCGCGGATGCCGCCGGTCGGGAACGAAGATGCGTCCGGCTCAGCCTGGATCAGTTCCTTGCCCGAGAACGAGGCGAGCGCGGTGCCCTCGCCGGTCGGCGCGTAGAAGCTGTCGTGCTTCTCGGCAGTCAGGCCGGTTAGCGGCTGGAACACATGTGCGTAATGGGTCGCGCCCTTCTCGAGCGCCCATTCCTTCATTGCCAGAGCGACCGCGTCCGCCAGGGAGGTGTCGAGCGCCTCGCCGCTGGCCAGCGTCTGGGCCAGCGTCTTGGCGACATCGTGGGGGAGACGTTGGCGCTGGATCGCCGAGCTGAAGACGTTCTCGCCAAAGATCTGGTTGTCGGCGACGGTGAGATCGGGCGCGCCGAGGGCCGCCCCGTTCGGGGCCCACTGGGCTGCGAACACGTTCTGCTGACGGATTGGGGACATGTTCCTGATTGTTCCTTCCTGTCCGCGCCTCGGCGGCGGAGGCGCGCGTGGCTGAGCGGCCGCGCTTGGAGCGCTGCAACATCAAGCTATAGGACCCACCCGCGGACGTCACTATCCAAATGTCCAAATTGAGGCGCCCGCCCATTGGGCGCCAGCCCATTCGGGCGCCTGTCCAGCCGGTGGCCCGCTGACCGCAGGCTGCCTCGTCCAACCCAGCGCCGGTAGCGGTAGGGTGCTAGTGTGGATAGCACTATGAGAGATTTCACGGTCGACCGAGCCGATCCGGCGCTGCTGCACGACCAGGTCGCCGGCGAGATCCGCCGCGCGATTGCCGAGGGCGAGTCCAGACCCGGTGAGCGGCTGCCGCCCGCCCGCGACCTGGCCGCGGTGCTCGGCGTCAACTCAAACACTGTCCTGCGGGCGCTGCGGCTGCTGCGCGACGAGGGCCTGCTCGAGTTCCGGCGCGGTCGCGGGGTCACCGTGACGGGCGCGGCGCCGAAGCGGAGCGTCGTGCTTGCCAAGGCCCAGGAGCTGCTCGCACTCGCCCGGCACGAGGGCTACCGCCGCGAGGAGCTCGTCCATATCATCGAGACGCTGCCCTAGCGACGGAACGGAACTCAGCTCCGCTGGACGACCTGCCCGTCGCTGTGGACCGTCGTCGCCGGCGGCGTCGAGGAGATCGTCACCCTGTAGCGGCCGCGCGCGGGCGCGCCGCCTGAAAGCACAGCCTTGGCGTACCCATTCAGTCCCGCCGCGATCTGGTACTCGACCGTGTAGTCGCCGGCTTGAACGGCGGTGAGCCGCCACTGGAAGGTGGCCGCGTGTCCGGGCGCCAGCCGGCCGAGCGCCCAGGTGTCGGAGTATGCGGTCGCTGCCGCGCCGGGCCCGCGGTACCTGCAGCTGTACCCGCACGGCCCCGGCGCCCGGTTGATGATCCACACCGGGCGCGAGCGGCTTGCGAGTATCGGCTGACCGGCGGCATTCGGCTTGAGCAGCGTGCCGAAGGACTGCGCCGCGCTGCCGTACCGGGGGTTCGTGACGGTGACGGCGACGTTCGGGATCGTCTTGTGGCCGGTGTTGGTGATGGTGACCGTGAAGCTTGTCTGCTGGGCCAGCCGCTGGCTGGTCTGAAACGAACTCGTGACCGACACGGGGAAGCTCGCGTGGCGCTCGCCGGGGTTCTGTTCAGTGCCGCCGCAGGCCGATATGAGCCCCGCGACCGCGAGTGCGGCCACGATGATGACCTTCCGTCCACTCACTTTGCCCGAGCATACCCGCGTCCCAGGCGGGGTATCCGTAGTTGGTCCGAGCAAAGCCGTCCGCCAGACCGTCGCGTACGCTTGCGCTGTGGTGGCGCCGGCCTCACCGTCGCGGCTGCAGGATGAGGAGCAGAGTTTGATCAGAACAACGGTAGATCGTGCGTTCGCCCCCACCCGCGGCGTGCTCGAGGAGGCGGGTGAGATGGTCATCCTGACCGGGCGCACGATCGTCTCGGCTGTCAGGCCGCCTTACCCGTACGGCTCGGAGTTCGTCTCACAGTTCATCTTCGCGCTGCGACTCTGCTGGCTGCCGCTGCTGATCTCGACGATCGCCTTCGGCTACGAGGCGCCGGGCCTGCAGGCGGCCAACTTCCTGGTGCTGTTCGGCGCGCTCGACCGCCTCGGCGGTTTCTTCGTGCTCGCCTCGATCCGAGAGTTCGCGCCGTTCGTCGATGCGATCGTGCTCGCGGGTGTCGCGGGCACCGCGATCACCGCCGACCTCGGCGCCCGCCGCATTCGCGAGGAACTCGACGCGCTCGAGGTGCTAGGCGTCGACCCCGTCAAGAACCTGGTGGTGCCCCGCTTCCTGGCGCTGATGTTGGTGACGGGGCTGTTCGACATCTACGCGCTGCTGTTCGGGGTCTTCGGCGGCGTGCTGGCGACGCTCGTCAACCATGAGCCGCTGGGACCGTTCTGGGCGACGTTCTTCAACAACGCCTCGACCACCGACCTGTGGGGATCGGTGGTCAAGACAACGCTGTTCGGCGCGATCATCGCAGTGGTCTGCTGTTACAAGGGGATGACCGCCTCCGGCGGCGCCGAAGGCGTAGGTCGTGCCGTGAACCAGGCCGTCGTGATCGCGTTTCTCGCGATCTTCGCGTTCAACTACGTCTTCACCCAGGTGCTGCTGGCGACGCACCCGCAGCTGACGACGATCGTGAAGTGACATGGGAGACCTGATCGCGATTCCGCGCGCCTGGCTCGAGGCGTTCGGGGACATCGTCAAGTTCGGCGGGCAGGTGCTCGGCGACGTCGTCAACCTGCGGGTCTTCAAGTACTTCGGCGAGACGCTGCGGCAGGCCGGGATCCTGATCGTCTCCTCGACGCTCGTGATCTGGGGCCTGGTGTTCATCATCGGCCTGCAGTGCGGGATCGAGGGCGCCTACTTCGACCGCAGCGTCGGCACGCCGGAGTACGCGGGCGTCTTCGCCGCCTGGTGCGACCTGCGCGAGCTCGTGCCCCTCTGCTTCGGGTACATGATGGCGGCCAAGGTCGGCACCGGGATCGTCGCCGAGCTCGGCTCGATGCGCATCTCCGACGAGATCGACGCGCTCGAGGTGATGGGCATCAGCGGCATCACGTTCCTGTGTGCGACCCGGCTCGTCGGCATGATGCTGGTGCTGCCGTTCGTCTATCTGTGCTCGATCGGCGCCGGCTTCTTCGCGAGCTACCTGGCTGTGGTGCAGCAGATCGGCGACGTCTCCTCTGGTGGGTACTTCCTGATCTTCTGGCAGTTCCAGAATCCGCCGGACGTGCTGTTCAGCCTGATCAAGGCGATGGCGATGGCGGTGCTGATCGTGCTCGTCGGCTGTTATTACGGGTATAACGCCAGCGGTGGGCCCGTCGGTGTGGGCACGGCCACGGCCAAATCGATGGTCTTCAACCTCGTCGGCGTCCATCTGATAAGCATGCTCGGCACCCAATTGTTCTGGGGAGCCAACCCGAGAGCACCGATCGGGGGATAGGGATACGTATGTCCGCGATCGAACAGCCGGAGCGCCCGGAGCCGCCGCCCGGCGTGCCCGACGACTACTACGACTACCACAGCTACAGGGTCTACCCGTCGGGCCGACGCAACGTCATCGAGTTCGTCGACACCTACAAGTCCTTCGGCCACAACCAGGTCCTGCGCGGCCTGACCATGGGGCTGCCCGAGGGCATGGTTTCGATGATCCTCGGCCCCTCCGGCACCGGCAAGTCCGTCTGCATCAAGCACATCGTGGGGCTGCTGTACCCGGATTCAGGTGACGTCCTGGTCCAGGGCGAGTCCGTTCCGAACATGCCCGACGATCGCCTGTTCGACATGCGCAAGAAGTTCGGCCTGCTGTTTCAGGACGGCGCGTTGTTCAGCTCGATGAACCTGTACGACAACGTCGCCTTCCCGCTGCGCCAGCACACGGAGAAGGGCGAGCAGGAGATCGAGGAGATCGTCATGCGCCGCCTGCGTGAGGTCGGCCTCGGCAACGCGCGCGGACGCTTCCCGAGCGAGCTCTCGGGCGGCATGCGCAAGCGTGCCGGCTTCGCGCGCGCGCTCGTGCTTGGTCCGGACATCGTGCTGTTCGACGAACCCGACTCCGGGTTGGACCCCGTGCGCACCGCGCTGTTGGGCGAGCTGATCCTCGAGATCCACCGCGACATGGTGCAGGAGGCCCAAGCCGAGGGCAAGGAGTACATGCCCACGTTCGCGGTCGTGACCCACGACATCATGAGCGCCCGCCGCGTAGCCGACTACATCAACGTGCTCTGGCGCGGGCGGATCGTCGAGGCCGGGCCCGCCGAGGACATGCTGAACTCGGACAACCCCTTCATCCGGCAGTTCCTGGCGGGAGAATCCCAGGGCCCGCTCTCGATGGATTAGGTCTACCGACCCTTAGGGGGATTAGTAGTGGGAAGGAGGCTTCGGGTCGCGCTCGTCTTGGTGCTGGCGCTCGCCGGCGCGGGCATCGCGCTCACGCTCACGCCCTCCACGGCGCTCGACACCTTCGTCTCCTCCTCGTCGTCGGACTACGCGGCGACGCAGGCCACCTACCGGCAGTTCGGCACCGACCCCGTCGTCGTGCTCGTGCGCGCGCCGCTGACCAGCCTGATCCAGCCACCGGCGTTGGCGACACTGAGCCGACTCGAGGCGTGTCTCGGTGGACAGCGGCTCCGGCTCGACGCCCAGCTCGCCGCCTACGTGCCGGTCGCGGCGTCGAGCGCCACGCCGTACGGCGGCTCGGCGAGCCCGTGCGGCAGGCTGATGCGCGCGCGTGCCGCGAAGGTCGTCTACGGACCAGCGACGTTCCTGAATCACGCGGTGGCCGCGATCAACACTGAGATCGCGTCGCTGACCACGACGGCGGCCGTCACGATCCGGGCGGCCGAGGCGGCGGCACGTGCGCTTGCCAAGACACGAGGGTTGGACGCCGCGCAGGCCAAGGCAGCGGTGCAGGCTGCGGGCACGCTCGCGCTCGAGCGGGAACTCGCAGCCGCTGGAACCACGAGCAAGAGCACCGCCACCAACACCGGGGCGGGCAGTGCCCTGGCCGGAGTGCCGTCGATCGGCGACCCGACCTTCCTGCGCCAGATCGTGTTCGGCTCGGCGACCGCGTCGAGCACGCCGGCCGCGCGCTTCTCGTATCTGTTTCCGACGAGCGACGCCGCGATCATTCAGGTCCGGCTGCGCGCGGGGCTGAGCGACAGCCGGCAGCAGCAGGCGATCGGTTGGATCCGCGCCGCCGTGGCCTCGCCGATGTTCCGCCTCAAGGGGGTCAGCTACACGGTGACTGGCGAGCCGGTGCTGCTCGCGGGGTTGGGCGACGAGATCGGGGCGCAGCTCGTGATCCTGCTGGCGATCGCCGTGGCGGTGATGGCGCTGGTGTTGCTGGTCGCGTTCAGGCGCCGGCTGCGGCTGCTGCCGCTGGGCGTGGCGATCGCCGCGGTCGCGATCACCTTCGGCCTGATCGGCGTCGGCGGCGGCCGTCTCACGGTCGCCGAGGTCGCCGTCTTCCCGGTGCTGCTCGGCCTCGGCGTTGATTACGGCGTCCAGTTCCGTTCGGGCACACCGCGTGGCGCGATCTCGATCGCCGCCCTCGCCACCATCGCCGGATTCGTCGCGCTGCTGATCTCGCCGGTGCCGATGGTGCGCGGCTTCGGGGTCCTGTTGATGGCGGGTGTGGCCGCGGCGTTGGCAGTGGCCGCAGTCTGCGTTCCGAGCGGTCCCGGGGAGCGACTCGCCGAGCCGCGACTGCCCGAGGCGCTGCTCGCCTCAGTCGTCGGCGCCGGCGAGATCCTGCGCGGCCTGCTGCCGGCGCTGATCCGCCGGCCCCGTCGCGTGCTTGCGGTCGCGCTCGTACTGGCGGCCGGTGGCTGGGTGCTCGACGCGCACACGGCTGTGCAGTCGGACATCACCAAGCTGGTGCCGTCCGACATGCCGGCGCTCCGGCAGCTCGACACGCTCGAGCGTGTCACCGGTGTCTCCGGCGAGGTGGACGTGCTGGTCAATGCCCGCGATGTCACCTCCACTGAAGCGGTGAGCTGGATGAAGTCGTACGAGCGGCGCATGAGTGATCGCTTCGGTGGCAACTCGGTGGCCGGCTGCAGACGAGCCACGTTGTGCCCGGCGCTCTCACTGCCCAGCCTGCTCGAGGCCGCGAGCGGCTCGCTCGCGGCTGTCCCGGATTACTTTCAGCGCGCGGTCCTGACCTCAGACCACCGCTACGCGATCCTGGCCTTCGGGATCAGGTTGATGCCGCTGCAGCGGCAACATCAGGTGATCGAGCAGATGCGCGCGGCGCTCGACCCGCCGCGCGGCGTCAGCGCCCGGCTCGCGGGCCTGCCGGTGTTGGGAGCGGACGCGGAGGGCTCGCTGTCTTCTGTGCCGGATCGGCTGCTGATGCTGCTGATCAGCCTGTTCGTCGTCGGCCTGGTGCTGCTGGCAGCGCTGCGGCGCTGGCGTCGGGCCCTGATCCCCCTGGTTCCGATCGTGCTCGCCACCGGCTGGTCGGCGCTGCTGGTCTATGCGCTGCGGATTCCGCTGAACCCGATGTCGGCGACGCTCTGAACGCTCGTGATCGCGGTCACGACCGAGTTCAGCGTGCTGCTGTCCGAACGCGTGCGCCAGCAGTTGCGCGTGGGGATGTCCCTCGAGCAGGCGATCGACAACGCTTACCGGACCACGGGCGTCGCGGTGCTGACCTCGGCTGTGACCGCGATCGCCGGCTTCGGCGTGCTCGTCGTCTCCAATATCACGATGCTGCGTGACTTCGGTTTCCTGACTCTGGTCGACCTGTCGGTGTCGCTTGCGGGCGTGATGCTCGTGCTGCCGGCGGTGCTCGGCATTCTCGGCCGCGAGCCACGACCGGTCGCTCGCGAGCCACGGCCGGTCGCTGCCGGGCTTCGTCGATGACCGACACGCGCAGGTACCAGTGGATGGTCGGCGGGATCGGGTTGGTGCTGGTGATCGCCTTCTCGGTCTACCTGTACGTGGAGGGCGGCGGGCACACGCATCCGGGTGTGCGTGAGGGACAGAGGCTGCGCCACTTCGTGGCGCCGCTCGCCACCAGCAACCTGAACGCGCCCGCCAACGTCTCGCCGCGCTGCAACCCCGCTCGCCCGGCGCGCCGCGGCCTCAACATCTGTGGCCGCGAGCCGCTGGTGCTCGAGTTCTTCGCACTCAACGCGCAACCCTGCATAAGGGCGGTCGACGCTCTCCAGCGGGTGGCGCCGCGCTTCCCGGGTGTCGAGTTCGCGGCCGTCGCCGCCGGTGGCGACAAACGCGGCACGCTCGCGCTGGTGCGCTCGCACCACTGGACGATCCCTGTCGCGTACGACTCGACGGCGGCGGTCGCCCAGCTCTACGACGTCGCAGTCTGCCCGTTGATCGAGGTCGCCGGACGCCGCGGCGTGGTCACTCGGTTGTTGATCGGAGAGCGCTGGGAGCATTCGGCCGCACTTGCGGGCGTGTTGCGACGCCTCCTGCCTCCTGCTATCTGACAGTTGATGCGTGAGCTGCTTCGCATCGGCGCGGGAGCGCTGCTTGGGCTGACGATTATGTTCGTCGGCAGTCTCGTGATGTGGCTGGGCACGCCACTGCTGTGGCTCTGGGTCGGCTCGCAGGTGCAGGGCTCGACCTCGTCGCTCAGCCTCGCGCTGCTGGTGATGGGCGCCGGCGTGCTCGTGACGGTCTGGCTGCTGGCGACGGTTCTCGCCAAGCTGAGTCAGATCTACCGCGCCAACGCGCTCGCGCGGGGAGAGGCCGATCCGGGGCACGGCATGCTCGAGTCGGTGATGATCGTCGCGGCCGGGGTGGCGATCGTGGTGTTCGGCGTGTGGTTCCTGCTGTTCGCCGGCGCGAGCCCGATCCCGCTCGGTATGAACCTCTGAGCGTGCGGAAGCGTCTGAGCGGGTCAAAGTGCCACGCCCGCCCTCCCGGCCGGTCGCCAGCGGGCGACCGGCCGGGAGGGGGCGTCCCTTAGACCCAGGCGAGCTCGCGCGCGCCGGTGGTCTCAATCTCGGTCGCCGCGCAGCCGCTCAGCTGCTCGGCGAGAAGGTGGCGCTGGCGCTCGGTCAGCGCGCCGATCGGCTTGATCTCGCTCACGCCGTTGCGCTCGAGAAACTTGCGGCATCGCGTGCTGCCCCAACGCCGTTGTGACATGAGCAGCTCAGCGACCGTCCACCGGCGGACCGGGTCCGGGCATTCGAGGATCACGTCGGCGGCCGAGATCTCCCCGTCGGCGATGCGTCGCTTGATCTCGGCGCGAGCGAGACGAACCGCATTGGCCTGCCCAAGTGCTCGAAGTCGCTGCGGCTCTGCCAGCATCGGTGCGGCCAGCGTCTGTGCGGTTTCCGTCATTGCTCGTCTCTCCATCTGATGGTTGCCGCCTGACCCGGCGGAGGGCATTGATTGCCACTCGGGGGCGCACACAACCACCACCCGAGCGGGTGCTTCTCAGAACTGTGTCTCGTACAGGCCGGCAGTGTTGTCGGCGCTTCTGCTTCCAACCCCCGTCACTTCTAGAAGCTCACGTCAGCCGCTGCCTTGATGCCCTCCTCGAACTGAAGGGACGCTATCGCGCTCCGGGCGCTAACAGCAAGGTCACAACTTGCGAACCGTTTGCTTAGAGCGTGTTTTTTCTGTTACCGGGCTCGCGCAACAATTCGCACTGAATCGGTTGAGATTGCCGACAGCCGCGTCAATCGACGGCCGGCAGCGGCGTCAGTCGACGGCCGGCAGCGGCCCGTGCTCGGCTTCGAAAGCCTGCTTGGACCGCTTGAAGATCTCGAGCGCCTCGTCGAGCACGGTCGTGTCGTGGGTCGCCATCACGCTGGTGCGCAGCAGCGCACCGGCCGGCGGAACGGCCGGGTGGATCGCGACGTTGACGAAGACGCCCGCCTCATAGAGGGCCTTCCAGAGGAAGACGGCCTTCCAGTCGTCACCGACCACCACTGGAACCACGGGCGTGACGATCTCGGTGCCGTCGGCCATCCGCGCGAGCGGCAGCACGGTGAAGCCGAGCTCGGCCAGGCCGCTGCGCAGGTAGGCGGAGTTCGCGAGCACCTTCGCGAACAGCTCGGGGCCCTCCGCCGAGCGGCAGATCCGCACGGCGGCGAGTGCGGCGCCGACCGCGGCCGGCACGCCAGAGGCGGTGAAGATGAACGGCCGCGAGGCGATCCGCAGGAACTCGATGACCTCCAGCGAGCCAGCGATCACGCCGCCGCAGGAAGCCAGCGACTTGGAGAAGGTCGCCATCCGCAAATCGACATCGTCCTCGACGCCGAACAGCTCGCAGCTGCCGGCGCCGCGCTCGCCCAGCACGCCGAAGGCGTGCGCCTCGTCGACCATCAACCGGGCGCCGTACTGCTTGGTCAGCGCAAGGATCTCCGGCAACGGCGCGACGTCGCCCTCCATCGAATAGACGCCGTCGACCACGACGAGGATGCCGCCGCCGTCCTCCTGCGCGGCGATCAGGCGCTTCTCGAGCAGGTCCATGCGGTTATGGCGGAAGGGGCGCAGCTTCGCCTGTGAGAGCAGGCAGCCGTCGAGGATCGAGGCGTGATCGCCCGAGTCGGCGATCACCGTGTCCTGCGGGCCGAGGATCGTGCCGAGCGCACCCAGGTTGGCCTGGTGGCCGGTCGTGTAGACGAGTGCGTCCTCGGTGCCGAACCAGTCGGCGAGCTCGCGCTCCAGTTCGACGTGTAGGTCGATCGTACCGTTGAGAAAGCGCGAGCCGGTGAGGCCGGTGCCGTAGCGGTCGAGCGCGTCGCGCGCGCCCTGCTTGACGCGCTCGTCGCCGGTCAGCCCCAGGTAATTATTGGAGCCGAGCATGATTCGGCGTTGGCCCTCCATCTCGACGACCGGGAGGGTCGGCCCCTCCAGTACGTGGAAATACGGGACAGCGCCGATCTCGCGGGCGGCCCGGAGTTGCTCGAGACGCTCGAACTCACGAGCCTTGGCGAAAACGTCGATTGCGGTCATCTCCGGAATCGCATCGTAACGAGCCGCGCGGGATGTCAACATGGAGGGGTGGAGCACAACGAGGAGTCCTACGCGGAGCCCTACGAGATCGAGGTGCTTGACGGCGAGCTGGTCGAGCAGTCGTGGACGCTCGCTCAGCCGGAGGTCTCCGAGCACTCGCTGACCTGGATCTCGCCGCCCGTACAGACGGCGGTCGCCGCCGCAACCGGGTTCGTTGCCGGGGCCGCCACGCTGGCGCTGCTGCGCCGCTACGGGATGTCACGGCTCGAGCGCAGCTCGGGCCTGCGGGCGATCGAGCCCCTGTCCGCCGGCCGCGGGCACACCTACATCGTTCACGTGCGGCCGCTGCGGCCGCCCGTCGAGTGACTCGAGCGGAGCCTGTACTGAGCACCGAGGTGCGCGTCGAGGTGCGGCCGCCGTGGCCGTTTCGCCTCACGCGCCGCAGCGGGATGGACGGCTTGAGCCCGGTGCGGCGCGGGGTACTCCACCGGCTGCTGCACGAATACGACGACGCGCAGGAGCATGAGCAGCCGATCCACGTGCGCGTCGCCCAGCTCGGCTCGGGTGCCGTCCTGATCGGCGCGCGGGCGGCGGATCGGGGCCCGGCGGAGCGCGCGATCGCGCGCATGCGCCGCGCGCTCGGCGTCGACCTCGACCTGCGCGCGTTTCACGACGAATACAGCCGCGACCCGCTGATCGGTGCCGCCGTGCGGGCCAACCCGGCGCTACGACCGCCCGGGCGCCCGGATCCTTTCGAGGCGCTCGCCTGGGCCGTCACCGAGCAGCTGATCGAGTACGAGCGCGCGGCCGCGATCCAGCGGCGGATGGTCGCGGCGCTGGGGCGCCGCGACCATGAGAGTGGCTTGTGCAACTCGCCGAGCGCCGCCGTCCTCGCCGGCGCCGCACCGGCGCGCCTCGAGTCCTTTGACCTGTCGGCTGGACGCGCCATCGCGCTGGTCAAGGTCGCGGGCGAGGTCGCCTCCGGACGCGTAGAGGTCGACAACCTCGATCCAGGAGTCCAGGAAGCGGGCTGGCGGCGGCTGCGCGCGATCCCCGGGATCGGCAGCTGGACGCTTGAGATCCTCGCGCTCACCGGCCAGGGCCGGCTCGACCAGATCCCGGCAGGCGATCTCGGGCTGATCAAGCTCGTCGGCCGGCTGCTCTCGGGCGGCGACCCCTGGGCCCGCGCCGATGAGCAGCAGGTGCGTGACTTCTTCGGCCGCTTCGGGTGCTGGCAGGGGTTGGCCGCGAGCTATGCGCTGCGGGCGGCCGGATCGATTTCGCCGCTGTCGGAGTAGTCGCGGTCGACGCCGTGACCCTGGACCACGTCTGACCGGTCCGGGCGGCCAGCGGGCCGCCGGACCGGGGCTAAACGCCCTGGCCCTGCAGCAGCTCGTTGGTGGACGCGTCGGTGATCGCGTTCGGGTTGCTGAGCAGGTGGTGGGTCGTCATCCAGGTGCCGAATGTGTTCCACTCCGCCTCGCGCTGCCAGCCCCAGATCTTCGCGCCGGCGGGGAAGATGTCGGGGAGGGCGGCCTTCAGGGTCGCGAGCTGCAGCGCTTTGGTTGCGCGGAGCGCAGGCACCGCGGCGACGAGTTTGTTGATCGCCTGACGCGGGTCGCCTCGAGCGGCCCGGTAACCATGCGCGAGCGCCTGCACGAAACGGCGGACCAGTCCCGGATGCTCGACGATCGTGCCCTTGCGGGCGACCACCACGAGACCGTCGTAGGTCGGGGCACCGGGCTGGCTCAGCAGGTGCTGCAACGCGGCCGGCCACAGCGTCGCGTCGGGTGCCGTCACCGTCGTGGTGGTCGGCGTGGTCGTAGTGGCGGTTGTGGTCGTCTTCCTATGGGTGGTCGTGGAGGTGGTCGTGACCGCCTTGCCGCCCGAGGAGCTCGGCTTGTGCACCGCGATCGTGATCGCCGGCAGCGGCACGTGCACGATCGCCCCGACCGCGGCCACGGGCTCGTCCTCGTTGCGGTGCAACAGCACACTGGGCTCGGAGGAGATGCCGACCAGCGCCTGCCCGCCGTGGACCATCGACACAGAATCCTGGCCGGCACCCGGCGACACGATGTGAACGTCCATGTCCGTCTGGGCGAAGTAGCCGAGCGCCTGCGCCTCGTAAAGGCCCGCGTAGAACCCGTTGGGCGGGCCGAGCAGCACGAGCGTGACCTGGTTGGCGGTGTTCTTCTGCGGTGTGATCGTGTTCTTGACCTCGCCACAGCCGGCCAGCACCACGCCCGCGAGCGTGACGCCGACCGCCGCCGCGCGTACACGGAAACCTTTTTGGCGTTGGAGTCTCATCGGGTCGGTGTCTCTCTCTGTCGGTGAACCCACGGCAGCGCCCGGCGCTCGGCCAGCGTCAGTAGCGCGAATAGAAGGATGGCGAATGCTGCGAGTACGACCACGGTGGCAAATGCCTCGGCTGTCTCAAGATTGGAAACGGTCAGCTCGAGCAGGTTCCCAAGTCCGGAGTTCGAACCCGCCTGTTCCGCGAAAACGGCACCGATCACCGAGAATACGGCGGCGAGCTTGGCGCCGGTGAACAGTCCGGGAAGCGCGCTCGGCAGCTCGACCCGCCAAAAAGTCTGCACACGACTGGAGTCGAACGTGCGCAGCAGCTTGATCAGGTCGGGCTCCACCGTCTGGAGCCCGCCGAGCGTCGTAACGACGATCGGGAAGAAGCATACGAGCGCGATCACAATCAGTTTCGGCAGCAGGCCGAAGCCGAGCCAGAGCACCAGCAGTGGCGCGAGGATCACGATCGGGATCGCCTGTGACGCGACCAGCAACGGATACAGCGAGCGGCGCGCGACGCCCGAGAAGTGCAGAAGCACGGCGACCAGCAGGCCCGCGACAGCCGCGATCGCGATCCCGCAGACGATCTCCACGCCGGTCGTCTTGAGGTTGTGCCAGAGCGTGCCGCGATCGTCGATCAGCGCCCGCAGCACGTCGGTCGGGGACGGGAGGATCAGCGAGTTCACGCCGCTTGCCTTCACGTACAGCTCCCAGATGCCGAGCAGTACGACGAGCGCGAGCGCGGGCGGCAGCCACCGCCTCATGCCGGCACCCCCAGTGCCGTGAGCGCCCGTGCCCGCAGTTCCACGACCGCGGGGTCGGTCCGCTGCCGTGGCCGGCGCACGTCGACCGCCAGGTCGGCTACGACCCGTCCCGGACGGGGTGAGAGCACCAGCACACGGTCGCCGAGCAGCGCCGCCTCCTCGACGTCATGGGTCACGAGCACGACCGTGCGCTGCTCCTCGGCCAGGGCCCGGGAGAGCCAGCCCTGCATCTCGGCGCGGGTGATCGCGTCGAGCGCGGCGAACGGCTCATCCAGCGCCAGCACCGGTTTGCCCGCCAGCAGTGTGCGCAGGAACGCGACCCGCTGCCGCATCCCGCCCGAGAGCTCATAGGGGCGGGCCTGCTCGAACCCGGACAGTCCGAAACGCTCGAACCACGGTTGCACCTGATCGCGCGCCCGCTGGCGCGCGAACCCGGCCACACGCAGCGCCAACCCCGCGTTGTCGAGGGCCGACAGCCATGGGAGCAGCAGATCGCGTTGCGGCATCAACGCCGCCGGCGGGCTGAGCACGCTACCCGCATCAGGTCGCTGCAACCCGCAGATCAGCTCCAGCAGAGTCGTCTTGCCGCAGCCGCTCGCCCCGACGACCGCGACCGTCTCGTCGGTGGCGACCGTCAGCGACAGGCCGCGCAGCGCCTCCACCGGGTCGCCGCCGCGACGCCCCGCGAACGTTCGCGAAACGCCATCGATCTGGATCAACTGGCGCTCGGCCTTGTCAGTGCCTTGACGAAGTCCTCGAGCTGGTCGGTCCGCCAGCACTCGAACGCCTGGCAGTACTGCGCGTAGACGGAGATCACGCTGTCGCCGTAGTTCCAGTACAGCTTCGGCTCCGGATTCAGCCAGAACGTGCGACCCGCCTTGGCGGTGATCGCCGCGAACAGATCCTCGCGTGGCGGGCGGCCGTTGGTGCGAGCGTCGCCGAGCACGATGACGGTCGCGCGGGGGTGCAGCTCGTCCTCGATCTCGGACAGGAACTCGCTCCACACGCGCCCGTAATCGGTGTAGCCGGAGACATCGGCGACGCCGGCGTCGCGCGCGATCGCGGCGGCTGCGGAGCGGAAATCGCGCTCGCGCTCAAAGACCTCAGTGACCTCAGAGATGCGCTCGATGAACACGAACGAGCGCTGTTTGCGGAACGTGTCATGCAGGGCGTGCAGGACGCTCAGGAAGAACGTGCTGGCGCTGGTGACCGATGTCGAGATGTCGCACAGGACGAAGATCTCGGGTCGCCGTGGCCGCTTCGGCCGGAATTTGAGCTGCACGGGCACGCCGCCGGTCTGCAGGGACGCGCGCATCGTCGCCCGCATGTCCAGATGCGCGTGGCGCTTGTGGCCGCGTCGCTCGTGGCCCTGGGACGCGAGCCGGCGGCGCAGCTGCGCCACGACCCGGTGCACGGCGGCCAGGTCCTGGACCGGACCGCCCGGCAGCGAGCGGTCGAGGTCGGTCAGCGGGCGCTTTGGCGGCAGGGTCTGGTTGCGCTCGATCTGGGCGCGCTCGAGCTCGCGCCGTAGCGCCTGCTCGAAGCGCCGCAGCTGCTCGCGCGCGATGCCGTCGCGGCGCGGGTCATCCGGCGGCAGCTCCGGCTGAGGCTCGATTCTCAAACCCAGCGCGCGGCGGATGCGCTGCACATCGACGCCGAGGACACCGGAGCCCTGCCCCTTGCCGAACGCCGCGATCGCCAGTCGCGCGAGATCGCGCAGGTCGGACTCCGAGCCCTCTTCGAGCGCCTGCGCGATCTGACGGCGCAGCTCGTCGAGGTCGACCTCATCGCCGCCCACGCGGGTTTGCGGCTCGGACACCTCGAGCCGGACCGCCTGTATCTCCGTGGCGCGGAAGAAGAAGCGGTCGAAGACCAGATCGAAGATGCGACGGTCCTCGGGAGATTTCGCGATGGTGGCCGCGAGCGTCTCACGGAAGTCGGCGGGGGAGCCCCATTCGATGAGCTGCAGCGCCTGAAAGGCGTCGAGCAGCTCCGACGTGCCGACCGCCACGCCCTCGGAGCGCAGATCCTCGCCGAAGGCGACGAGCTGCCCGTCGAAGTCGGCCCGTTCGCCGGACATCGTCTGGGGCTCAGGCGACCTGAGCGGGCTCGAGCTTGACGCCGACCCGCTCGGCGACCGTGTCGAGGTCGGTTCGGTGCTTCACGATCACGCTCATCGTCTGGCGGAAGGTGGCCTGGTCGATGTCGCTGGCGCCGAGCAGCAGCAGCGCTCGCGCCCAGTCGATCGAC
>DATKSM010000033.1:0-4652 GCA_035531655.1 Solirubrobacteraceae bacterium | reverse complement strand
CTGGATTTGCGGTGCAAATCCAGCGCCTCTCGCCGTTTTTACCCCGGACCCGGTCCAGGGCGCTCGTCACTATTCGAGGTAATCTCGTAGCTTGCGGCTGAGCTTGGGATGGCGCAGCTTGCGCAGCGCCTCGGCCTCGATCTGGCGAGCGCGCTCGCGCGTCACGCCGAGCTCGCCGCCGACTTCCTCGAGGGTGCGGCGCCGACCGTCTTCCAGACCGAACCGTAGCTGCAGCGCGCGGCGCTCGCGGGCGGTCAGCTCCTCGAGCACGTCCTGGATCTGCTCCCGCAAGAGCTCGTGCGCCACCGCCTCGGCCGGCGCCACGGCCTGAGTGTCGGCGATGAACTCGCCCAGGTCGCTCTCGTCTTCCTCGCCCACGCGCGTTTGCAGCGAGATGGGCACCTGCGACGCGCGGAAGATCTCGCGGATCCGCTCGGCCGGCATGCCCACCACGCCCGCGATCTCCTCGGGAATCGGCTCGCGCCCCAGCTCCTGCTGGAGCCGACGCGAGGCCTGGATCAGCTTGTTGATCGTCTCGACCATGTGGACCGGAATGCGGATCGTGCGCGCCAGATCCGCGATCGCGCGGGTGATCGCCTGGCGGATCCACCACGTCGCATACGTCGAGAACTTGAACCCACGCCGCCAGTCGAACTTCTCGACCGCGCGGGTCAGTCCGATGTTGCCTTCCTGGATCAGGTCCAGCAACGGTACGCCGCGTCCGACGTAGCGCTTGGCCACGCTCACGACGAGCCGCAGGTTCGACTCGGTCAACCGCTGGCGCGCGGCATCGCCCCGCTCGATCGTCGCGATCAGCTTGGAGCGTTCTTCCGGCGTCAGGTCGGGTTGCGAGATCTGGGCCAGCGCTTCCTTCCCGTGCTCGATCGCCTGCGCGAGCGACACTTCATCCGCGGCGCTCAGCAAGGGGACCCGACTGATCTCACGCAGGTACATCGCCGCGGGCGTGGCAACGCCCGGCTGCGTCGCCTCGATGCCGACCTCGGGCTCTCGCTCGACTTCTTCTTCCTGCTCTTCCCTGACCCAGCGTTGCTGGACCATGTCTTCGACCGCGCCGACGTCCGCGTCCGCATCAGTCTCGATCGGGAACCCGAGCTCTCGCTCGATCGGATCGTCGGCGGCCGACCGCGGCATCCCACGTCGCCGTACCCCGCGACGGAGGGATACTCCTGCCTCACCGTATCGCATCGAGTCACCCCCCTCAAGTAGTCTCTGCCAGCAAGAGGTATGCCACTAGGGAAACGACCAGGCGCTACCTCGTGGCATATTTCTTGCATTAGCCAGGGGCATCCTGAGCGAAAGGTGACGATGGGGTAACCGGCTGATGCTGATCCGCGCAGACGTCAAGTGCTACTACTGCGGCCACGTGTCCGGCCAGGTGGAAGGCGACCCCGACAAGCCGCGCCGGCGCTGGAGCTTCCAGCCCGCGGCGCAACTGACGAGTCGAGACCCGCCGGCCCGGAACTCCCTGCGGTGCCTCCGGTGCGGTGGGCCAGTCTTCCTCGACGAAATCGAGGCCGTTCGTTCGCGGCCTTTCCCGGTCGAACATCCCGCGGTTCGCGCAGCAGGTTAACCGCGCCGGTCCACGCGGACCTGTCCACGACTGCATCCGGCGACAACGGCGTCGTCACTCCGGGCTCGCCAGCCCTCGCGCCGGGACGGCCTTCAGCGTCGAAGGCCGTCCCGGCTCAGCACCTTCATGCACTCACGCGCGACCCACGATGCCCCGTGCGTCGCGTCGATCTGCGCCCGAACGCCAAACCTGGCCTGGCGGTCGCGCGCTCCCCAGCGTCACACTCGCTCGTTGTCATTATACCGAAAATAGGCGGCTGTTTGCAAGATTTTATACAGTGAACAACGATTTGACCTTTTATTGTTGACACACACCTTTACACACGATATGCTAATGGTCGGCAAGCGGAGGCATCGTGAAGCACTCCGAATTTCCGGGTTCGGTCGGACCGAGACGGTTCACCACGGAGACGCACAGGGAGCACCGAGAGCACCGAGTTTGACTGAGAAATTATCGCACAGCAGGTATCTGGGTTCGGGGAGCGGAGGACCGGTATGGACGAGACGAGTCATAACGCGGGCGGCGACACCGGCCACCTGAAACTGTTCCGGCAAATCATGCAGCTCGAAGACTCCATCGACGCGAGGAAGCGCGACCATGAGGCCGCGCGCTCGACACTGGACGCGGCCAAACGGGCCGAGTCCGACCGCCGCGTTGCGCTCTCGGTCGTCGACGATCAGCTCCGCGCCATCGGGACGGACGTTCTTCGCAAGCGCGCCGCCGTGTACCTGAATGGCGAGCAGCCCAACCGCGGTCGTCTGGAGCTCGGCAACGAGGTGATCCGCTTCTCCGGCTGGCGCGGTCACGTCGAGCTTCCCCTGCCAACCATCGCCGACGTCCAGATCGGGACCGTCGTCACGGCGCCGCGGGCCGGCGTTCCCCTGCTCGACAAAATCTGGCCCGGCGACCCGCGCCCCAGCAACACCTTGCTTCTCACCATCCAACCGGCTGGAGACGGCGCGCCCTGGACGGCGATCGTCGCCGATCTGCCCGATGCCGCGGACTGGCGCGAGCAGATTCTCGCCCAGCGACGGCGACTCGCCGAGGTGGCCGCCCGGCGGGCAGACGTGCAGGGCCGGCGAGAACAGGCCAGGGCCGCGCTCGCCACGGCCACGGCCGCGCTCCAGGCCGCCCAGAAGCGCCTGGAGTCCATCGGCCAGGACCTGGCCGAGCTGCAGTCCCAGTTGAAACGCTCCGAGCACGAGAAGCGACAGTCCCCGAACCGCGAGATCGACGCCGCCGTCGAAGAGATGATCCGGACCGAGCACGAAGCATTGAAACGGCTCGCCGAGGGGTGACCCGAAGATCTGGCTGCTGCCCCGAGGACCGTCAGCGGGACGGATCATCGCTGGTCGGACCAACGCCGCCGTCATTCTCGGCGGCCGATGGCGAGACCGTCGGGTTCCATCCCAGATAAAACGCCGCGCAGACCGCCGGCACCACCAGCAAGCTGCCCAGAACTGCCACGAGGATGAGTAAGACCACGGCCCCTCCCTGGTCGGTCTGCCGGCTCAGCGGATCACGTGACTCCTGACTCCGTCGCTCGGCACAACTTGTGCCATTTTCCAGAAGCCGCCCTTGGACGGTGCGGGAGGATCCGATGTCCAGCACGTATCCGTTCTTCCTGGCCGGTCGGTGGGAGATCTCGAGCGAGCCGCTGCCGGTCGTCAATCCCTACGACGGCTCGATCGTCGGCGTGACCTACAACGCGACCGATCGACAGATCGAGGATGCGATGGAGTCGGCCGTCGCGGTATTTCCTCGGCTGCGCGCGCTGCCCTCCTACGCGCGCGCGGACTTGCTCCGAGGCGTTCGTGCGCGCATCCTGGCAGCGCGCGACGACCTCGCCCGTCTGATCACCGCCGAGTCGGGCAAGCCGATCAAAGACGCCTGCGCCGAGGTGGACCGCTGCCTGCTGACCTTCGAGACGGCGGCCGAGGAGGCAACGCGCGTGCTTGGCGAAGTCCTGCCGCTGGACGTCGCACCGTCGGGCACCTGCCATCTCGGCATCACGCGACGCTTCCCGATCGGGCCAGTCCTCGCGATCACGCCCTTCAACTATCCACTCAACCTGCCGGCCCACAAAGTAGCCCCGGCCCTCGCCGTCGGGAATCCGGTCGTGCTCAAGCCTGCCTCGAAGACCCCGCTCACCTGGCTCAAGGTCGCCGAGCTGTGCAACGAGGCCGGCCTACCGCCTGGCGCCCTGAGCGTGCTGCCGACGACGACGGATCGCGCCGACCGCCTGGTGCGCGACAATCGCTTCAAGTTGGTCACCTTTACCGGCTCGGCGCCGGTCGGCTGGCAGATCAAGGAGCGCGCGGGGCACAAGCGCGTCCTGCTCGAGCTGGGCGGGAACGCCGGGGTCATCGTCGACGCCGACGCCGACGTCCCCTTCGCGGTCGCGCGCACCGTGGCCGGCGGTTTCGCCTACGCCGGGCAGCTCTGCGTCTCGGTGCAGCGCGTCTACGCGCAGCGCGCCGTCTTCGACGAGTTTGCCCGCGACCTGGTCAACCGCGTCCGCAAGCTCAAGGTCGGCGACCCACTCGATCCGGAGACCGACGTCGGGCCGGTCATCAGCGCCGAGGCGGTCCAGCGCATCACCCGGTGGATTCAGGAGGCTTTGACCGAAGGCGCGACGCTCCTCACCGGCGGGCGCGTTCTCGGCCACAATCTGATCGAGCCGGCGGTGCTGATGAACGTCAAGCCGACCAGCAAGATCTCGTGCGGCGAGGCGTTCGCGCCGCTCGTCAGCCTCTGCCGATTCGACGACTTCGACGACGCGGTCCAGCGCCTCAACCAGTCGCCCTATGGTCTCCAGTCAGCCGTCTTCACGCGCGACCTGCCCCACGCGTTCGCCGCCTTCGAGCAGATCGAGACGGGCGCCGTGATCGTCAATGACTCCCCATCCTTCCGGGTGGACCCGATGCCCTATGGCGGGATGAAAGAGTCGGGCATGGGCCGCGAGGGACTGAAGTACGCCATCGACGAGATGACCGAGTCGCGGCTGCTGGTCGTGAATCGCCGGTGAGTGGGCGTCGCCGACAAGACCTGTGTTTGACAG
>DATKSM010000032.1:0-49533 GCA_035531655.1 Solirubrobacteraceae bacterium | reverse complement strand
CGCTGCGGCGCGGGCGAAGACGGACAAGCTGGATGCCCGTGCTTTGGCTCTGTTGTTGTGGCGTGGTGAGCTTGACGCGGTGTGGATGCCTGATGAGCGCTGCCGGATCCTGCGGCGTCGTTTGGCGCGTCGTGAGCAGCTCGTCCGGGCACGCTCGAGGTCTAAGAACGAGATTCACGCGGTGTTGCAGCGTCGGTTGAAGGGCAAGCCGCCGTGCTCTGATCTGTTCGGGGTCAAAGGCCGCGATTGGCTCGCCGGCCTGGAGTTGCCGTTGGAGGAGCGCGAGTCTGTTGATGCTGGCATCCGTCATGTCGAGTTCCTCGATGCGGAGGTCGGCGCGGTGGAGCGGCTGATCGCCCGGCAGGCGTTGGTGTGGCCTGAGATCCGCCGACTGATGACCGTTCCCGGTGTGAACCTGGTGTGTGCGGCGTCGTTCATGGCGGCGGTCGGGGATCACACCCGGTTCATCACGAGCGGCAAGATGGTCGCCTATCTGGGACTGGATCCGAAGGTCAAGCAGTCCGGGGAGGCACCGGCTCGCAGCGGCCGGATCTCAAAACGCGGATCGGCGTCGGCACGCTGGGCTCTGGTCGAGGCCGCATGGACCGCTGTGCTGCAACCAGGGCCGTTGCACGCGTTTTATGAACGCACCAAAGCCAGGCGTGGTCACGGCAGGGCGATCGTTGCGACCGCCCGCAAGCTCACGGTTTTGTTCTGGTGCATGCTGACCCGCGAACAGGACTACGCCCATCAGCAACCGTCGTTGACGCAGAAGAAGCTCCGTCGTCTGGAGATCACCGCCGGCGCTCCGAAGCGCCCCGGCAAGCCCTCCGGGACATGGTCAACGAACGTGATGATGCGCGACGCTGAGCGGGCCCTGGCCCAACAGGCCGAGGCCTCCTACAAGCGCATGGTTCAACACCAACAGGCCGGCGGACCGGCAAGACGAGTAGTGGGCGCGAGCGTGTCAGTGGAGCACGCATAGTTAGGTCACTCAAAGAGGACAAGCCGCGCGGCAGACCAAGCTCCTGACGTCTGCACTTCGCTACGGCATCACTCACGCCCGCCAACAACCTAACCCGTGACCGTGACACCGGCAACCCCGGCGAGGATCACCGCCGCGCAAATACCGGCCAAAACAGCCGGAGCGAGTGGCCGCCCGCTCGAAACGGGCTCACAGGAAGCGATCTACCGCCCTGGCTGAGGCCTCCCCGACCGATTGCACCCCGAAAAACATCCCCCCAAGCCCTTGACTTTCGGTCGATCGAAGCATCATTCTCGCAATCCCTGCTTTTGGCTTCTGCTTGGGGGGCGCAATCCGAGCCTCAGGCGATGGTCGGCCCTCGTCAGACGGCAGCCCAGCAGCGGGGCAACCGTGCATGCCCCGATCTTGTCCACGGGACGGTTGAGCGACCGCCGTCGACCGTCCATGATGACCAGAGCTGCTAGACACCGAGCGGAAATCTCCGTGGCTCGTGCGACGCCCACTGATCGATTGCTGCTTCGGCGCGGGCTGCTTTTGGAATGCGCGACGCTGTCCTGGAACGTGGTCGGGACGGTCGTGCTGATGATCGCGGCGGTTGCAACAGGCTCGGTCGCTTTCGCCGGGTTCGGCGTGGACTCGCTGATCGAGATCGTCGCCTCCGCGGTTGTCGTTTGGCAGCTGAAGGGCGAGGTTGGTTCTGGGCGAGAGCGCCAAGCCCTGCGGCTTATCGCTGTCGCGTTCGTTCTGTTGGCCGTGTATATCGCTGCGCAAGCGGCCGTGACCTTCGGCTCGCGCTCCCATCCAGGCCACTCGACAGTTGGGATCGTGTGGCTCGCTGCGACGGTGATGGCGATGTTCGCGCTTGCGGCTGGGAAGCGTGACACCGGTCGGCGGCTCGCCAACAAGGTGCTTGAGACCGAGGCGCGGGTGACCGTGATCGACGGTGCGCTCGCGGCGGCGGTGCTGCTCGGGGTGGCGCTCAACGCCGCCGCCGGTTGGTGGTGGGCGGACCCACTATCGGCTTTGGTGATTCTCGTGTATGGGCTCCGCGAGGCCCGCCACGCCTGGAACGAAGCGCGTCCGTGATGTGAGGCCGATCACGGCTGCCGCACCGGAGGTGGCAATCGATCCTGGCAAACCGCTTCTCGCTAACAGCATTGGGAGGAATGCCGGCGCAGCCTGCTCCAATGGCCCGCTCGCGACCAGACCCGCAGGACGAAGGCTCACCCGCGACCGCTGCGAGCTGGTGGACGCGACGTTGGTGAGAGGCTCGGCGGGGTCAGATGGTTTTTCAGCCGGTCAGCCGAATCGTCAGCAGGATGGCGCCAAGGGCGATAAGCGCGCTTGCGGCGACGCGCTCTGAAGCTTCCTGCCAGCGGACACCGAGTCGGCCTCCGAAGCGGATGCCGAACTGAGTCACGATAAAGGTTTGGACCGCTATGGCGAGGACCAGCGCGAGCAGCGGGAGACGTAGCAGGCCAGCGCTAAACCCAATAGCTAGCTCGTCAAGGCTGATGCTCACCCCGAGGGCGATCGCCCCGTAGAAGCCACGTTGGGTCATGGAGAGCAACCGGTCGCTCTCGCCATCCTCGTCGTCGGAGACCAGCATGTAAATCCCAAGCGCGGAGACGAGCGCGGCAGCGATGTAGTCGGCCGCATTGCCGATGGCGTGTCCTAGCGGCAGGCCCACCAGGACACCGATAAGTGGCATCCCGGCTTCGAAGGTGGTGAACAGGAGCGCGATTCGGTTGCGATGATGGCGCGGGAGACCTGCGATGCCGAGCGCTAGGGCGACAACGAGGGTGTCGAGCCCCAGCGGAAGGACTAGAGCGATGAGCTTCAGTGCGACGTCGGACATAGCGAAGAGGGTACGGTCGTGGTCTGGCCACCCCACGTTGGAGACGGCCGAATCAACCGAGCCGTCGCCCAGCTCGAAGCGCTCGGCCACCAAGTCACACTCGAACAGCTACCCCAGGCCGCCTGACCCAGCCGACCTCAACCCTGAAGGCTATTTTCCTGTCAGACCAGCGCCTCCCGACGTTCCGTCGAGGTGCCCATAGAGCAGCAACAGGAGGTCGCGCCGTTTGAGCGCCGTCAGTGAGCACCTGCCAGGCGCGCACCAGAGTTGTCGGGTGATCAACGACCGGCAGTTCAGTCAGGTCTGAGCGGTCACGAGTACCGAGAATCTCGCCCCAGAACTGCACAAACGAACGCATGTTTGTTAGCGAGAAGTGTTAGCGAGACGCGTCGGGCCGACTTAGCGAGCCGACCCAAAGCCCAAAACCTCAAAACCTGCTCTTTTTTTTCCAGGAACTTCCGAAGCAGGGGAGACAGGACTCGAACCTGCAACCCCCGGTTTTGGAGACCGGTGCACTACCAATTGTGCTACTCCCCTTCGGTCGAGCCATTGTAAGAGGCTCGGGGCGGAGCGGTTCGCAGAGTCGTCGGAAGTCGCGCAGGCGGGACCCGGGCGGATCACCACTCGCTGGCGTAGACGAACGCCGCGGCCGGACTGTTCAGAAACTGCGTGAGCGCCATCGCGACGGCCATGTTGAGGCCGAACTCGGCGGTGCCGATGGCGTGCAGCTGGCTTGGCGTGCAGTGCGGGTCAGGACGCGCCGTCGACCCCGACCGTGTGGCGTCCGGCCACTAAGCTGTGTCCCTCGCCGCGGGCGAAGTGTTGTGGTTGCACAGAAGCCTTCCAAGCTTCTAGGGCGGGTTCGATTCCCGTCGCCCGCTTTCAGGTCACGGTTCACACCACGGTTGGGCAGTGACGCAGGGCGCTTACGGACATTCGAGCCTCTGGCGCACGCGCGACGGCGGCAGAATATGGACCGACCGATGACCCGCGTCGTCACCGCACTCGCCGCTCCAGCGGACGGCTGCGAGCTGGACGGCAGACGCGGTCAGCTCGCCGGGATCAACTCGAGCTCGGCACCGGCCTGCGGCGGCGCGTGCAGCTGCTCGGTCAGCTCCGCCGCCCGGGCGCGCATGCGCTCCACGTTCGCGAGCTTGATGTGCTCGTAGCCACGCACCATGTCGGGAAGCTGCAGGATCTGGAGGACGACGGCTGCGGTCGTCGGCCGTAGGTCCGTGAGCGCAGCGCCGGCCCGTTCGCGGTACTCCTCGATCAGGGCCCGCTCCACCCGCCGCACCTCGGTGCGTCCGAACGGGTCAAGCGCGGTGCCACGCAGCCGCCGTGACGCTCGCAGCGCCCGGAACATGGGCACCGCCGAGCGGCCGATGCGCAGCTTGCGCTTCATCCCGAGCGCGCGCAGCAGCGGTGGGTGCAGGAGCACCTTCACGCGCAGGTCGTCGCCGAACTCCGCGTGCAGCCGCGCCTGCTCGATCGAATCGAGGTGCAGGCGCGCGACCTCGTACTCGTCCTTGTAGGCCATCAGCTTGAAGAGGCCGTCCGCATAGACCTTCGTGAGCTCGATGCCACCGCTGCCAAGGCGCTCCTCGACGGTCGCGGCCACCGATTGCACCTCCGCCGCAAAAGCCTGCGCGTAGCGAGCATCCTGGAATGCGGTCAGCTCCGTCTCGTAGCGCTTCAGCAGGTCAGCGAGCGCACGGCCGGGATCAACCGCTCCAGTCTTCGTCCCGATGCCCGCCGCACTGATGCCCGCCTCGCCGGCACCCGCGTGCCCAGCCGCCGCCGCGGGAAGCAGGTCCGGCCGCGCCACCGCAACCCGACCCCACCGGAAGGCCGCCACGTTGGCCTCGACCGAGGCACCGTTCAGTTCGAGCGAGCGCTCGATCGCGTCGGCTCTCAGCGGCAGGCAGCCGTGCTGATAAGCAGCTCCGATCAGCAGCATGTTCGCCTGCAGATGGCTGCCGAACAGCTGCTCGGCGAGTGTCTCGGCCGCGAACGCGACAGTGTCCTCATCGCGCGTCAGGCGCCGCACGCGCGTCACCAGACGCTCGGGATCGGGCGCGAGTACATCAGGATCCAAAACCATCGACGCTGTCGGTGTCATATCCAAATTGAGCACCGCGACCGTGCGCGCCGGGTTGAGCACCTCGATCGTCTGGGGCGCCACCGCGCCGAGCAAGTCGAAGCCGATCAGAACGTCGACACCAGTGTGGCTCGCGCGGATCTGACCGTCGATCGGTGTCGAGGCCAGCCGTAGGTCGGAGATGACCGGGCCGCCCTTCTGGGCGAGCCCCGTCTGGTCGAGCGCTGCCGCATAACGTCCCTGCAGGTGCGCAGCGGTGCGCAGAATCGCCGCCGCGGTGACCACGCCGGTGCCGCCGACGCCGGGCATGCGAATGAGGGCGTCCTCGGGGACGCGCAGTACCGGCTCGGGCAGGTCCGCCGGCGGCTCCGGACGAGCGGCGCGAGCGCGCGGCGTGGCCGCCGGCTCGACCACGAGGAACGACGGGCAGTCGCCCTTTATGCAGCTCATGTCCAGGTTGCAGGAGCTCTGATGGATCCGGGTCTTGCGCCCGAACTCGGTCTGCACGGGCTGCACCGACAGGCACGAGGATTTCTCGCCGCAGTCGCCGCAGCCCTCGCACACGCGCTCGTTGATCCAGACGCGCTCGGGCGGTGTCTCGAGCTGGCCGCGCTTGCGCATCCGCCGCTTCTCGGTCGCGCAGCGGTCGTCATGGATCAGGACGGTCACGCCCTCGACCGCCGCGAGCTCGGACTGCACATCCGCGATCTCGTCGCGGTGGCGAACCGACGCGATCTGCGCGAGCTGAACCCCGTGGTAGAGCTCAGGCTCGGGGGTCGTGATCACGACGCGGCGCACGCCCTCGGCGGCGAGCTCGTTGACCAGTTCAGGGACTGCCATCTTGCCCTCGGGGTGCTGGCCGCCCGTCATCGCCACCGCGTCGTTGTACAACAGCCGATAGGTGATGTTCACCCCAGCCGCCAGCGCCGCCCTGATCGCCAGCGACCCCGAGTGGTGGAAGGTCCCGTCGCCGAGATTCTGGGTGAAGTGGCGCTCGCTCGCAAAGGGGGCAAGGCCAAGCCACTGCGCGCCCTCGCCGCCCATCTGCGGCATCCCGAGCACGTGTCCACGGCGGTCGTGTTCCTCGAGCGCGACCATCGTGTGACAGCCGATGCCGACGCCGATCAGCTGCTCGGAGCCGACCCGGGTCGAGGTGTTGTGTGGACACCCCGAGCAGAAGTACGGAGTGCGCTTGAGCTCAAGCGCGAGGCGATCGAGCGGGTCGGCGCGATCCTCGACCGCCGACCGCATGCGTTCGATCAACTCAGGCGGAACGCCCTCGGCCGGTAGCAAGCGCACCAACGCACGCGCGACATCGTCGGAGGAGACGGCGCCGCCGATCGGCAGCAGCTCGCGCCCCTCGCGATCCTGCTTGCCGAGCACCCAGGCTGCGTGCGGCGCCCGGTAGAGCGCCTCCTTGAGGTGCGCCTCGACGAACGGCAGCTTGTCCTCGACGACGAGCACCGTCTCGAGCCCGTCGGCGAACAGTCGCAGCTGTTCGCTCGCCAGCGGCCAGGGCATCGAGAGCTGCACCAGCCGCAGCCCCAGCGTCTCCCAGTCCTCACGGTCGAGTCCGAGGTCGGCGAGCGCCCGCAGCACGGCCTGATGGCCGATCCCGGACGCGACCACGCCGATGCGCGGACGCCGCGCCTCGAACATGACCCGGTTCAGCTGCGCCTCGGCGGCGTACTCCTGCACACGCTCGAGTCGCGCCGTGAAGAGGTCATACTCGGCCACGAGGTTCGACGGCGTCAGCAGTATCGGCGGCGAGTGCGGCTCGCGCGGCGCAAACGTCGGCACCGCTTCGATTGCCGCCCCCGCCAACGCGATCCCGGACGAGTCGGCCAGCTCGGTGACGATCTTCAGCCCGGTCCACACGCCCGCATGGCGCGAGATCGCGACCGCGTGCTGCCCGAGCTCGAGGAGCTCGGCGATCGTGCCCGGGGCCAGCACCGGAATCACGAGGCTTCGGCACATCGGCTCGCAGACACCCGGGACGGTCGACGACTTGGCCATCGGGTCGTCGCCGATCAGCGCGACGGCACCTCCCAGCGGGGCGGTGCCCGACAAATTGCTGTGGCGAATCGCGTCTGCCGCGCGATCGAAGCCGGGCGACTTCCCGTACCAGAAGCCGGTAACGCCCTGCTTGGTCGCTCCCGGGAGCTCGCCGAGCAGCTGCGTGCCGCCGACGGCCGTGGCCGCAAGCTCCTCGTTGAGCCCTGGGCGGAAGACGATGCCCGCCGGCGCCAGGTGGCGCGCGGCACGCTGGAGCTCGATGTCGAGCCCGCCGAGCGGCGAGCCGGGGTAGCCACTCACGAACACGCCCGTGTCGTTGCCGCGGCGCGCGTCGAGCCACCGCAGGTCGAGCATCACCCTGACGAGCGCCTGCATGCCGTCGAGCAGAACCTCGCCCGAGACGGCGGTGTAGCGATCGTCGAGCGAGAACTCGCGCAGTGGCGTGGCGGTGTTCATGCGTGTTGCAGGGTCCGGTCGCGGGTCTTACCACGGCGCGCGGCGCCGCTGCTTCGCGCGCCGTCTGCAGCGTCGCGGGCGTCGGCAAGGATCCGGCGTACACGTACTGTTGCGATCGTCAGCGGCATCTCACCGGTGCCGGACGCGGTCTCGAGGATCTCTCGCGTACGCGCTCCGATCCGCATGACGTCTTCGCGCAGACGGTCCTCGTCCTGGCCGGCGCGGAGGCTGTGGATGTGAATCACGCCGCCGGCGTTCGAGACGAAGTCCGGCACGTAGGTGATCTCGCGGGCAGCCAGCAGCGTGGCGCAGCCGGGATCGGAGAGTGTGTCGTTGGCGGCTCCGACGATCATCCGGCACTGCAGCAGCGCGGCCGTGTCGGGCGTGATGACCTTGGCGACCGAGCAGGGCGCGAACAGGTCGCACGGAGTCTGGAGCGCATCGCCGGCTGGAACGGTGCTGCCGCCGACAGCCGCCGCGACAGCCGCGGCGCGCTCGGTATCAATGTCGGAGACAACGATCTGCGCACCATCGCCGGCCAGGTCGTGTGCAAGTGCGGCGCCGACGTGTCCGGCGCCCTGGATCAGGATGCGTGTGCCCTCGATGCCCTTGCGGTTGTCCACGTGCTCGACCGCGGCGCGGGCCGAGGCGCCCACGCCGACGGCGGTCCATGGCGACGGGTCCTCATGGTTACAGGAGACATCAGCACCGGCGTCACCCATCGCCTGCAGGTCGTCGATGCTCGTGCCCATGTCCACACCAGGGAGGTAGGCGCCGCCGGTGCGCCGCACGAACTCGCCGAAGCGCTCCATCAGCGCGCGCCGGTTGAACTCGGGCGCAGGCGCGATGATCACGGACTTGGCGCCTCCGAACGGCAGCCCCGCGAACGCGTTCTTGAGCGTCATCGCTGCAGCGAGTCGCTGCGCTTCGACGATCGCGGCCTGATCGCTCGGATATGCGACGCAGCGCACGCCGCCGAGCCCGGGGCCCAGCGTCGTGTCGTCAATCGCGATCGCTGCGCGCAGTCCCACGGCGTCGTCCCGGCACAGCACCAACTGCTCGCTGTGCCAGTAGTCCCAGGAGCTGTCCTCCATGTCACCTGCCTCCTCCGTCGCAATCCAGATGCTGCTTAAGCATGTGCGAGGAGGGCGTTCACACAACTCGTTCGCAGCCTTCGGTGCACACACGCACTATTCGAGCGTTAACCGTGGTCGCGGCGCCGGATTTGGTGCGCGCCACGCAAGAAATCCGGCTATCGTGGGGCCCGTGCCGGCCAACGTGAAGCTCGACGAGCTCGATCAGCGGATCATCGACCTGCTGCGCGACGACGCGCGCCGCACGATCACCGACATCGCCACCCGCGTGAACCTCTCACCGGCGCCCGTCAAACGCCGGATCGACAGGCTCGAGCAGCTCGGCGTGATCACCGGCTACACGGTGACGGTCGACCAGGCACTGATCGGCCCCTCGATCGACGCCTTCACCGAGCTGCGATTCGCCGGCGACGCCGACATCGACGAGATCCTCGCCGCCGTCGAGGAGATCCCCGAGATCCGCGAGGTGTTCACGATGGCGGGCGATCCGGACGCGCTGCTGCGCATCCGCGTCGATGACGTCGAGCATCTCAAGGCGGTCGTCAACAGGCTGCGGCGGACCGGTCGCGTCACCGGCACGAAGACGCTGATGGTGCTCGATCGCTGGGTTCGCTGACGCGGGTCTGTGATCCGGCCGTCAGGCGGCCCTGGTCCTGCTCCACTCCGCCTTGTGGGCCTTCTTCGCCGCCTGATACGCGGCGAGCGCCTCCCGCGAGTCGACGTCACCGAGCGTCGGATGCGAGGGCACGAGGCCCTCGGCGACCTTGACGCCGAAACGCTTTGCGAGCACCGAACCCAGCGACTTGATCTTCATTTCGCCGAAGCCGGGCAGTCCGCCCAGTCGTGCGCGCAGGTCGGTGGCATCGGCCGCCTCATTCCAGATGCGGCTCGCGTCACCCGCGTAGTCGTCGCGGACGATTGCCGCGAGCTCGTGCGCCTTCGCCGCCATCGCTCCCGGGAAGCGGTGGATCGCCGGCTTCTCCCGGAAGACGGCGTCGAGGTCCGCATCGGCGAGCGTCGCGGCGTCGAGTGAGCCGACCCGCTCACGAATCGCGAGCGGCCCCGAGAAGGCCTTTTGCACTGTGACCTGCTGATCCAGCAGGAAGCCGATCAGCAGCGCCATCGGCTCGTCGGCGAGCAGCGCGTTGGCTGTGTCGTCATCTGTGAAGAACAGGCGCTTCGGCACGAGCAGATCGTATCCGTAGTTCTCCGCGGGCGGGCGCGCGGCAACGCTGCAGTCCGACGCGTAGCCCGCCACCGTACGAAGTGGGCCAGACACGGATCCCGCAGGGGCCTGCGAAGCGGAGCATTGACAGTGCAACCGGAGGACTGAACCGCAAACCTAAGGAGGAACCCGGAATGCAACGCAAGGTATTCGACAGGCTCGCATCGGGCGTCGGGGCAGCACTCGTCGTCATTCTTCTCATCGCCGGCGGCCTGCTCGTGTGGGGCCACAGCTTTGCCAGCAGCAACGTCCATAACCAGCTGGCGCAGCAGCAGATCTACTTCCCCAAGCAGGGCGAGATCAACGCGGTCAAGGCTCAGTACGCCAAGGGCGGTCAGAAGGCGGTCACGGATCCGGAGTTTCCGAACGCCAAGCTGATGATCTCGGCGCTTGCGCCGTACGCCGGCAAGCAGGTCCTGACAGGCAAAGAGGCGCAGGTCTACGCCGACGATTTCATCGGCCAGCACCTGTACGCGATGCCGCTGCACGGCGTCTACAGCCTGGTGAGTGGCGCGGCACGCAGCGCGAAGCCGGGTAGCAAGCAGGCAACGGCGATGGCGGGCCTTGAGACTGCCGTCTTCCAGGGCACGACCCTCCGCGGGCTGCTGCTTGAGGCTTACGGCTTCGGAACAATCAGCGTGATCATGTTCTGGGCATCGATTGCCGCCTTCATCGGCGCTGCGGTCCTCCTGGTCCTGACCGGACTCGGCATCGTGCACTCGAATCGTGTCTCCGCCGAGGAGCGCCTTTTCGAGGAGCTCAAGAAGACGAATCCGACCACGACCCCGGAACCGGTCGCGTAAGGACTGAAAGCTTCGGCTCGCGGCCTGAACCCTGGGGACCGGGACTGCGAGCCGAGCGGCGGGGTCCTCCGTCATATAGCCCCGAAATGACGCCCGCGTTTGGGTAACCAGCGCGGGCGTCGCGCTGGTCAGATGCCGGCAACGCTCATTGCGGCCTGCTCAGAATTCGATTCGGGTCTCAGCCGGGAGGGCCACCACCGAACTGCGGGCGCTGTTGAGCTCGTTGCGGACCTCGCCGGCCACGACAACGTGCCCCTTCGGGGCGCCCTGTTGAGACCCGACGACGATCAGATCGATCGAATCGGCGCTCGCGTCCACCACCTCGGCGTCAAGCTTGGTCGCCAGCGCCTGAGCGGTCGCCCGCGCGTCGTCGTTGATGGGACCCGCGAACGGCACCGCGATCGACTTGATCGAATTCTCTGGTTTCGCGCGCAGGCCGGCTGCTGCCACAGCGATCGCAACGGTGCCGTTCTCAAGCAGGCGCTGGGCAGAGGTCCCCGGCTCGGCGCGCCCAGGCGGTGTGCGGTAGTCAGAGCCGAAAACGATGATCGATGCGTCCAGCTCCTGGGCCAGCTCGCCGAGCACCTGACCTGTGCTCGCGCCAACGACGATGTGCCTGGTGACCGGGATGCCGATCAACGTCGCACCACGCTCGAGGCGCTGTTCTGCGTCGTACTGGGCGACCTGCTCGCGCCGCGGGTCGAACTCTCTGGAGTGGCGCACGTATGCCAGCGCCACCGATGCTCCGGTCTGTGAGAGAAGCTTTCCGAGCGCGAGGGCATCGTCGTCGTTCGGGGTGCCGTCGTAGGAGATGATGAGGGCAGAGATCATGGCTTAGATCCTCCGTGATCAGGCATAGCGACCGCCTCGTACAAGTGGACAGCAATCCGTCGCAGTCTCTATCCACATGGCGCGCACGCTCACTTCGGCGAACTCGAACTCGGCGCCTTGAGCACGACCACGCAGTTCTGCCCGCCGAACCCGAATGCGTTGATCGTCGCTGTGCGCACCTGCGCCTCTCGCGCGACCAGCGGCACGTAATCGAGGTCGCACGCCGGGTCCGGATGCTCAAGGTTGATCGTCGGCGGGACGACGCCATCGCGCATCGCGAGCACGCTGACCATCACCGCGAGCGCGCCGGCGGCGCCGATCATGTGACCGACCATCGACTTGGGCGAGCTGACAAGCAGCTCGTCCGCGGCGTCGCCGAAGACGTCGCGGATCGCGCTGGTTTCGACAGCATCGTTGATCCGGGTCGCGGTGCCGTGGGCGCAGATGTAGTCGACCTCGGAGGGGTCGGTGCCGGTTCGCTCGAGTGCGAGCCGCATCGCCCGTCGCGGCTGGCGGCCGGTGGGATCGGGATGGCTGATGTGGAAGGCGTCGGTCGTCAGTGCGCCACCGGCGAGCGTGCCGTAGGACCGGACGCCGCGGGCGCGGGCGTGCTCGGCCGCCTCGACCACGAACAGCACGGCACCCTCGCCGTAGACGAAGCCGTCGCGGTCGGCCGCGAACGGCCGGCTGGCGCCGGCCGGATCGTCGTTGTGGGCCGACAGCGCGCCCATGTTGGAGAGGCCCGCGAACATCACCGGCGTGATCCCGGCATCGGTGCCCCCGGCGACCACGACGTCCGCCTCGCCGGCAAGGATCAGCCGCCGGGCCTCGAGCAGCGCGGCGTTTCCGCTCGCGCAGGCAAGAGCGCTGGACGTCACCGGCCCATGCAAACCGAGGTCGATCGCGACCTCGCAGGCGGGCATGTTCGGGATCATCGAAGGCACGTAGTAGGGGCTCACACCCCGCAGCCCCTCGTGCGCGAGGCCGTTGACGTTGACCTCGGTCTCGGGGATGCCGGTCACCGCCGTGTTGACCACGACGCCGACACGCTCGTGGTCGGCGACGGACTCGACGCCGGGGCCGGGGTGCAAATCCGCGTCGGCGAACGCCTCGCGGGCGGCGATGATCGCGAGCTGCGAGAAGCGCGCGGAGCGTCTTGCACGCTTTGTCCCGAGCAGGGCATCGGCGTCGAAGTCCTTGACCTCGGCGGCGATCCGCGTTGGTAGCTCCGAGGCGTCGAACAAGGTGATCGTCCCGACGCCGGACTCACCGGCGACCAGGCGTCGCCAGCTGGTCGGCACGTCGTGACCGAGCGGGGTTACGGCGCCGATCCCGGTGATCACCGGATCTGGCGCTGCCGCTGTGGACGCGCTCAAGGCCGTTCCAACAGTCCGGCGACGTCGTCCTCGCGCGCCTGCTCGCGGACCTTGTAGTGGAGCTTCTTGCCCGTGGCCGTCAGCGGTACCTGATCGACGAACCGGTAGGCGCGCGGGCGCTTGAAGTCGGCGAGCATCGGGTGCTCGCGTGTGTATCGCTCGAGCGTGGCGGCGTCCAGCGGGACGCCGCCGTCAGCAACCACGTATGCGACCACCAACTCGCCCCAGCGTTCGTCCGGCACGCCGACGACGACCGAGTCCGCCACCCCCTCGTGCTCGTTGAGGATCGCCTCCACCTGGGTGGGGTGGACGTTCTCTCCGCCTGAGATGATCATGTCGTCCTTGCGGCCGACGATCGTCACATAGCCATCGGCGTCCCAGGTGGCGAGGTCGCCGATGTAGAGCCAGCCGTCGCGGAAGCGCATGGCCTGCTCCTCGCTGTTGTTGACGTACGCATAGCCGGACTTGACGGAGCGCACGATCACCTCGCCGACCTCCTGTCCGTCCTGGCCGGCGAGCTCGCCTGGCGCGGCGAAGCGATCCTCAAACACCTTCACCACGGCGACGTCATCGTCGGTGCACGCGCGCCCCGCCGACCCGGCGTGCTCCGGCAGATCCGCCGGGCGCAGGAACGTGTTCCAGAAAGCCTCTGTCGTGCCGTAGCCGTTGAAGATCCGCGGGGTCAGCAGACGCTGGTAGCGCAGACACGCCTCACGGTCGAGCGGCGCGCCCATCGTCACGATCCCGTGCAGGCTCGAGAGGTCGCGTGGGCGCGTCTGCTGCTCGGCGCTCAGGAGCGCGAGGTTCGTCGGCGCCCCGATCAGGAACGTGAGCTGGTGCTCTTGAACCCAGTCGAGCACGGTGGCGGCGTCGAACGCCCGCAGCGGCACCGCCTCGGCGCCGACGTAGAAGACGGGGTTGGGGCCGCCGGAGTACAGGCCGCCGCGGTGGAACCACGGCGTCATGTTGAGCGTGCGGTCCTCGGGCGTGAGCGGGAAATGCATGATCACATCGTGGGCGGAGAGCACCTCGACGATGTCGGGCAGCGAGACGCCCTTCGGCAGCCCGGTCGTGCCTGAGGTGTAGAGCCGCGTGGTCTCCGCGTAGATCGAGCGCTCGGGCTCCGGCGGCGGGGGGGTGGAGGCGTCCGCAAATAGCTCGTCGAAGGGATACGCGGCTCCTGCGGTCCTGCTCCAGTCCTCGGTGTCGACCGCGATCACGAGCGACGGGCTGTGTGCTGAGAGCTGCAGCGCATCCGCGGCGACGCCTTCGAGGCCGGCGTCGAAGATGAAGACCTTGGGGCGGCTGTCGTCGAGCACGTGGGCGACCTCGCCGGCCGCCAGGCGGAAGTTGACAGGCGTGGCGATCGCGCCGAGCCGCTGCGCCGCGATCCAGACGAGCGCGAACTCGGGGCCGTTGAGCAGATCGAAGACGATCACGTCCTCGGCCTCCACGCCGCGCGCGTACAGGCCGGCAGCCAGCCTGCCGGTGTCCTCCCAGAGCTCCGCGTAACTCCAGCGGCGGCCGCTCACGGGGTCGTGCAGCGCGGGACGCGCGGCGAATCGGCGACTGTTGCGCCTGACGCCCGCGAGATAGCCGAACTGGTGCTCGAAGACCTGCTTGAAAAGCTCGGCGTCGTACCGGTACTGCGTGGTGCTGCTCAACAACTCATCTCCCAATGATCAGCTCGCATCGCTCAGCGATCCTATTCGGCCGACCGTCTCGGCCAGCCGCGCGACCTGCTCGAGCGGCCGCGAGCCGAGCGGCAGCAGCAGGATCTCGCTGACCCCGGCTCGCGTGTACGGCTCGAGGAACTCCGCCACCTGCTGGGCGCCGCCGAACGCGGTCCAGCGCTCGACGCGGTCAAGCGGCATCCCGTACTGACCGTGCAGATGCGCCGCGGCCTCGCTGCGGGCACGCGCGGCATCCGCGTCGACGTGGGCCAGCACGAGCAGGGAGATCCCGGGCGTCGGGCGTTGATGTGAGTGGGCGAGCTCCGCGAGACGCTCGCCCCGCTGGGCTAGCGTCTCGGGCGAGATCCACATCGGCAGCCACGCGTCGCCAAACCGCGCCGCTCGTTCGATCGCGCGATCGCTGCGGCCTCCGACCAGCACTGGCGGCATGGCCGCCGACGGCTCCAGCGAGTGCTCGGTGCCCGCGGCCAGGAACTGCGGCAGCAGCTCAAGCGCGCGGTCAAGCCGTGCCCCGCGCTGTGCGAGTGGGACCTCCGCGGCCGCGTACTCCTGCGGAAACTCCCCGCCGACGCCCACGCCCAGCCGCAGCCGGTTGCCCGACAGCAGCTGCAGGGTGGCGATCTGCTTGGCGGCCCAGGCGAGTGGCCTCGCGCCCAGGAGCATCACGCTGAAACCGAGCTGCACGCGCGTGGTGACGGCGGCGGCGACCGCCAGGCAGGTGGGGGCGTCGAGCACGGGCGCCGGGCACTTCAGATGGTCGCCGGCCCAGACCGAGGCGTAGCCGGCCTGCTCCGCGAGTCGGGCGGCTTGCGCAACCGGGAACGGCTCGCCGCGTCGCAGCGGGTCGAAGGTCGGCAGCAGCACCCCCCAATTCGTCATCGCAGCCGAAGCTAACGAACTTCGGCGCGACGGGCCCGTCCTGCCCGACGGTCGGGGGGTGGCGCGTAGAGTGTTCGCGTGGGTTCGTGGGGTACAGCGCTCTTCTCCGACGACCTGGCCGCGGACGTGCGCGCGGATTGGCGCGACGCGATCATCGACGGCGAGGAGCCCGAGGATGTGACACAACGGCTCATAGACCGTTACATACGGGGCCGGTCTGACTCCGGGGACACGCTCGTCTTCTGGTTGGCGTTGGCGGCGGCGCAACTGGAGACCGGGCGTCTTGATGCCGATGTTCGTGACCGTGCGCTGACGATCATCGACTCGGGCGGTGATGTCGCCCGCTGGCGCGAGACAGGTGAATCCCTGGGCCGACAGCGTCAGAAGGTCCTCGATCGCCTCGCACAGAAGCTTCGGGGCCCACAGCCAAAGCCGAAGCGGCTCCGGCGCAGCACGCCGCTCGGGGTGAGCTTTGACGTCGGTGACGCCGTGCTCCTGCGCAGCATCAACGCCACTGGCGACGTGATCGCGGTTGTGGTGTGCCATCACCCCGGTTATCCGCGAGGCGTCGTGAATCCCGTGGTCGAACTCGTGACCTGGGAGCAGGACCGCACGCCCACCGCATCCGAGCTCGCACAGTTGCCCTGCGTCCTGACCGAGGTCGCCGAAAGGCGGCCCGATCGGGCCGGCGTGCGACCCCACATGTTCGTCGTGACGACGGCGACGAAGAAGGACCGCTTCGGCGCTCACATCGGCCAGGTGATCGCGCGTGGCGTGCCGCGGCGACCGGCAGGCGACCCTGGCAATGGCGCCGCTATCGGCGGCGAGGTCCTCACGTCTTGGACCACATGGCCGGGACTGATCCACATCATCGGCTGGGACAGGTTTCGGCGAGACGTTGAGCTGACGCGGAGCGAGCGCGCCTGAGTGGCTGGGGGTCGGGCTCGCGGAAAACGATCGCACACTCCAAAACGCGGATTGCAACAATAACGTCGGCGTTATTGTTGCAATCCGGCAAAACGAGCTGCCGCCGCGTCGAGCTGAGCCGGCGGCCAGCGGGCCGACCGGCGAAATGCACACGCTCGCTCAACGCGCGAACAGCATGCGCCGCCCGAGACCCAGCCCGAGACCGGCGTAGGCGCGCAGCATGCGCGACTCGGCGTCGGTGAGCACCGCCTCGAGCGCGCCGGCGAAGCGATGCAGGTCGGCTTCGGCGATCGTCAGCGGCGGCAGCGCCTTGATGACGTTCATATGGTGTCCGGCGACCTGCGTGAGGATGCGGTGCTCGTGGAACAGCGGCACCGTGATCAGCTGTGCGAACAGGCCAGGCTGGCGGCGCTCGATCGCCTCCCACACGCGGCGGGCGGTGCGTCCCGACGGCGGGCCGAGTTCGAGCCCCCACATCAGACCGAGCCCGCGCACGTCGTGAACGATCTCGAAGCGATCCGCCAGCGGACGGGTCAGCTCCAGCAGCAGCTCACCGAGCTCGCGCGACCGCTCGACGAGGCCTTCGCGCTCGATCACCGTCAGGCTGGCGAGCGCCGCGCCGGCGGCGAAGTCACCGCCGCCGAAGGTCGAGCCGTGGACGACGCTGCGCTCCATCGAATCGAACGTCGCGTCGAACACGGCGCGGCTGGCAAGCAGCGCCCCGACCGGAACGTAGCCGCCTGACAGCGCCTTGGACAGGGTCACCATGTCGGGCTGGACGTCCCAGTGCTCGACCGCCAGGAACCTGCCGGTGCGACCCAGGCCCGTCTGCACCTCGTCGACGATCAGTAGCGCGCCGGCCGCGTGGCACAGCGCCTGCGCTCCCGCGAGGTAGCCATCGGGCGCGACGTACACGCCCTTGCCCTGGACCGGCTCGACGATGAACGCGGCCACGTCGCCGCGGTCGAGCTCGCGGCCGAGCGCCTCGAGGTCTCCGAACGGCACCGGGTCGCAACCGGGCAGCAACGGCCCGAAGCGCTCGCGGAACTCGTCGTTGCCGTTGACCGACAGCGACCCGAACGAGAGGCCGTGGAAGGCGCGCTCGCAGTACAGGAGCCGGGTGCGACCGGTGGCCGCGCGCGCCAGCTTCAAGGCCGCCTCGACCGACTCCGTCCCGGAGTTGGTGAGCAGCACTGCATCGAGCGGCTCCGGCGTGCTCTGCACGAGGCGCTCGGCCAGCAGGCCCGCGAGCGTCGAGATGCCGAGCTGCGGCAGGCTCGGCGGGTCACTGGCCAACAGGCCCCGCAGCTGCTCCTTTACATACGGGTGGTTGCGCCCGAGTGCGAACACGCCGTAGCCGGCATAGAGGTCCAGGTACTCCCGGCCCTCGCTGTCGATCAGGTACGCACCGCTGCCGCGCACCCACTGGCGGTCGAACCCGAGCGTCTGCAGCACGCGTCCGAGCTGGCGATTGAGGTAGCGCTGGTTGAGCTCCATCCCCTGACCGGCCTGCTGCGCAAGCGAGTCGGCGAGATCGTTAGCCTGCTCGTTACTGTTGTCGTTCGCGTGGGAGATCGGAAAGGCCATTTTCGGGTAGACCGAGTCGGAAGCCAGATTATGGATGCCCTCAACCGCTCGCGCGATCAATTTGCGCCGCTGTCCGACGTCGCCGTGGCGACGATCCCCGGGGAAACCGGAGCAGCCCTCGCACGGGCCGTCGAGCGTTTGCTCTCGTTGCAGGACTCGGGCGGCTGGTGGAAGGGTGAGCTCGAGACCAATGTCACGATGGACGCCGAGGACATGCTGCTGCGCGAGTTCCTCGGCATCCGGCTTCCCGAGGAGACGGCGCGCACAGCCGGCTGGATCCGCTCCCAGCAGCGCGCCGACGGGACCTGGAGCAACTTCCATGACGGTCCCGCCAACCTCTCGACCACGATCGAGGCCTACGTAGCGCTGCGACTCGCGGGCGACTCACCCGACGACGAACACATGCGGCTCGCGGCCGAATATGTGCGGGGGGCTGGCGGTCTGCAGCGCGCGCGCGTCTTCACGCACATCTGGATGGCCCTGTTCGGCACCTGGCCCTGGAGCCAGGTCCCGGCACTGCCGCCCGAGCTGATCCTGCTGCCGTCCTGGTTTCCGCTGAACGCCTACGACTTCGCCTGCTGGGCGCGGCAGACGGTGGTCGCTCTGTCGGTGGTGCTGTCCCAGCGGCCGGTTCGGCCGCTGCCGTTCACGCTCGACGAGCTTGACGGCCCCGAGCCCTGGTCACCACCGTCGGTCTCCTCGCGATTCGGCCGCGGACTGGTGGCGCTCGACCGGGTGATTCGGCTCTATGAGCGGCGCCCGCTGGCGCCGCTCCGCCGACTCGCGCTGTCCCTTGCCGAGCGCTGGATCGTCGACCGCCAGGAGCCCGACGGAGGCTGGGGCGGGATCCAGCCTCCCTGGGTCTACTCGCTGATCGCGCTGCATCTGCTCGGCTACCCGCTCGAGCATCCGGTGATGGAGCGGGGGCTCACCGGTATGCAGAACTTCACGATCGAGGAGGAACCGCGTCGCGTCGAGGCCTGCCAGTCTCCCGTCTGGGACACGTGCCTGTCATTGATTGCGCTTCACGACGCCGGCGTGCCCGGTGACCACGACGCGGTGATCCGCGGCGCCGACTGGCTGATCGAGCAGCAGATCCTCCAGCGGGGCGACTGGGCCGTGCGGAGACCGAAGCTCGAGCCCGGTGGCTGGGCGTTCGAGTTTGCCAACGCCAACTACCCCGACATCGACGACACGGCCGAGGTCGTCCTGGCGCTCAAGACCGTCGACCATCCCGACAAGGAGCGCGTTCGCGACTCCATCGACCGCGGCGTCCGCTGGCTCGCCGGCATGCGCAGCTCCGACGGAGGTTGGGGCGCGTTCGACGTCGACAACTGCAGGGCGCTGGTGCGCGACCTCCCGTTCTGCGACTTCGGCGAGGTGATCGACCCGCCGAGCGCCGACGTCACCGCCCACGTTGTCGAGATGCTCGGCGTGCTGGGCCGCGGCGACGACGAGCTGACGTGGGGCGGCGTCAGCTGGCTGCTCAACAACCAGGAGCAGGACGGTTCCTGGTTCGGGCGCTGGGGCGTCAACCACGTGTACGGCACCGGCGCGGTCCTGCCGGCGCTGGTCGCCGCCGGCGTGCCGGCGGCCGATCCGGCGATACGTCGCGCGGTCAGGTGGCTGGAGCGACACCAGAACGCAGACGGCGGTTGGGGTGAGGACTGCCGCTCCTACGACGATCCGGCATGGATCGGTCGCGGCGAGAGCACCCCTTCGCAGACCGCCTGGGCGCTGCTCGCGCTCGAGGCGGCTGGTGAACCGGATTCCGCGCCCGCGCGCGGGGGAGTGCAGTGGCTGCTCGAGCATCAACGCGAAGACGGTGACTGGGACGAGGACCACCACACCGGCACGGGCTTCCCGTCAGACTTCTACATCAAGTACCACCTCTACCGTCTGATCTTCCCGATCATGGCGCTGGGGCGTTGTACGCGATGATCGCGCTGGAGCCACCGACCGTAGCCTCGCTCCCCACCCGCGAGCAGGTCCTGCCGCAGGCTCGGCGGGAGAACTTCACGGTCGCCAGCGCGATCGTCGGGCGCCGGCGCGCCCGCCACCTGATGGCGATCTACGGCTTCGCGCGGCTCGTCGACGACGTCGGCGACGAGTCGCCGGGCGATCGCGACGCGCTGCTCGACCTGGTCGAGCTCGAGCTCAGCGGGGTCTTCGCCGAGGCCGGGGCGCCGCGGCCGCGACATCCGCTGATGCAGGCGCTGGCAGTGACCGTGCGCGAGTGCGGGCTGCCGCGGCCGCCGTTCGAGCGCCTGATCGAGGCAAACCGCGTCGATCAGGTTGTCAGCCGCTACGAGACCTTCGAGCAGCTGCTCGACTACTGCAGGCTGTCGGCCGCCCCCGTGGGGCAGCTCGTGCTCGGCATCTTCGGCGCCGCCACGCCCGAGCGTGTGGCGCTGTCCGATCGCGTATGCGCGGGGTTGCAGGTCGTCGAGCACCTGCAGGACATCGCCGAGGACCATCGCCGCGGACGCGTCTACATACCCCGCGAGGACCTGGCGCGCTTCGGCTGCGGTGAGCAGGACCTTGACTCCGAGCCGCCTTCGGCACCACTGCAGGCACTGATCGAGTTCGAATCCGCCCGCGCGCGAGCGTTGCTCTCAAGCGGCGCGCCGCTTGCGCGCACGCTACCGCCCGCACCGCGGATCGCGGTCGCGGGCTTCGCCGCCGGGGGGCTGCGGGCGCTCGACGCGCTCGCGCCCGGGGCCCCCGGCCGCCTCGGCTACGCCCGGCACCTGGTGCGGACAGTGGCAGGCCGATGACGAGCCCGGCGATCGAGGTCGAGTACGCGTACCGTGAATGCGAGCAGATCACCCGCCGCCGGGCCGCGAACTTCTACTACGGCATTCGCCTGCTGCCGCGCTTCAAGCGCCAGGCGATGTGCGCCACCTACGCGTTTGCGCGGCGCGTCGACGACATCGGCGACGGGGATCTCGAGTCCAGCGTGCGGATGGCTGAGCTCGCCCACGAGCGCGGCAGGCTGGCTGAGCTCGCCGAGGGGCAGGTCGACCCCGGCGACCCGGTGATCACAGCGCTGGCGCACGCCTGCGAGCACTATCACCTCCCCGCCGACGCACTCGAACTGCTGGTCGAGGGCGTCGAGCACGACGTGCTTGGCGTCGAGTACGAGACCTTCGACGAGCTGGTGCGCTACTGCCGCTGCGTCGCGGGCTCGATCGGTCGCCTGTGCGCCGCGATCTTCGCCGACGGCGCCGCCGACGAGATCTACCCGCTGGCGGACGATCTCGGCGTGGCGATGCAGCTGACCAACATCCTGCGCGACATCGTCGAGGACCGCGAGCTCGGCCGCACGTACCTGCCGGCCGAGGATCGCCGGCGCTTCGGCTGCCTCGACCTCGCCGCCGCCGATGAGCACGCGGTCGTGGAGCTGATCCGCTTCGAGGCCGAGCGCGCCGACGAGTGGTTCGACCGCGGCCTGCAGATGCTGGCGCTGCTGGACGGCCGCAGCGCCGCGTGCGTTCAGGCGATGACCGGGATCTACAGGCGGATCCTCGATCGCATCCTCGCGGACCCCGCGCAGGTGCTGCGCGGGCGGATCTCGCTCTCGCCGCTTGAGAAGTCGTGGGTCGCGGCGCGCAGCCTCGTCGGCGCCGGGGGACTGGAGCATCGGCGGTGAGCGGCGAGCCGACCGGCGGTGGCCGCGTGGTCGTGATCGGCGGAGGCCTGGCGGGCATCAGCGCGGCACTCGCTTGCGCGCAAGCCGGCGCCGAGGTGACGCTGCTCGAGGCGCGTGGGCGGCTCGGCGGCGCTGCGTACTCGTTCAGTCGTGGCGAGCTCACGGTCGACAACGGTCAGCACGTGTTCCTGCGCTGCTGCACCGCCTACCGGGAACTGGTCGAGGAGCTCGGCGCGACCGAGCTGGTGACGCTGCAGCCGCGCCTCGACGTGCCGGTGCTGGCACCGGGCGGCCGCCTCGGCCATCTGCGTCGGTCGGGACTGCGGGCGCCGCTGCACCTCGCCGCCTCGCTGCTGCGGTACCCCTACCTCGGGATACGCGAGCGCCTCGTGCTCGCCTGGGCGATGCAACGGCTGCGTGCGGTTGACGTCGACGACCCGGCCAACGACGCCGTGCCGTTTGGCGATTGGCTGCGCCGCCATCGCCAGAGCCGCCGGGCGGTCGAGACGATCTGGGAGCTGATCGTGCGCCCAACGGTGAACCTGACGGTCGACGACGCCTCGTTGGCGCAGGCCGCCCAGGTATTCCAGGTTGGCCTCCTCAGTGACGCGGCCGCTGGTGATATCGGCTGGGCCGTCGCCCCATTGGGCGAGATCCATGATCGCGCCGCCCGCGCCGCACTCGAACGCGCCGGGGTTAGCGTGCATCTGGCCAGTACCGCACAGGCGCTGTCCCGGGTAATGGTCGCCGGCGGCCCGGGTCGCGGTCGGTTGAGCTTCCAGATCGATGCGAGCGACGGCTTCAGCGGTGCCGCTGATGCGGTCGTGGTGGCGCTCCCACCGGCGCAGGCGGCGCGCCTGCTGCCGGCGAATATTGGGCTCGCGCCTGATTTCGCCGAGCGGCTTGGGGCTTCTCCGATCATCAACCTCCACGTCGTATACGACCGTCGTGTGCTCGAGCACCCGTTCGCCACGGGGGTGGACTCGCCGGTGCAGTGGATCTTCGATCGCACCGCCGGGTCGGGTCTAGCCGACGGCCAGTACCTCGCCGTCTCGCTGTCGGCGGCCGACGATGAGCTGCACACCACCGCCGAGGATCTGCGGGGACGGTATCTGCCGGCGCTCGCCGACCTGCTGCCGGCGGCCCGCGAGGCGACGGTGCGGGAGTTCTTTGTGACGCGCGAGCATTCCGCGACCTTCCGCGCGGCGCCGGGCGCCCGCGCCTGGCGCCCGCCGGCGTGCACCCAGCTGCCCGGCCTGATACTGGCAGGCGCTTGGACGGACACCGGTTGGCCGGCGACCATGGAAGGCGCCGTGCGCAGTGGTCAGACTGCAGCGCGCGAGGCGCTGGCGGCGATCCCGAGCTGGCGCCGCTCGCCGCATGCCGTGGTGGAGGTCTGAGTGCGCGGATGGATAGGGTGATCAGATGAGTTCTGCACTGGCTTCGGCAGACGAGCCCGACCTCGAGCGCGAGCGGCGCCTCGAAGACGCCGCGTCCGACGTGATCGTCGTGCTGGCGCCGCTCGCGCTCGAGGCGCACGCGGTTCGCACCGGCGCGCCGTGGGCGGACGTCCGCCGCGTCGGCATGGGTCCGCGTCGCGCCGCCCGCTCCGCGAAACTGTCGGCCGCCGGCGGCAGCAGGCCGACCCTGATCGCCGGCTTCTGCGGCGCCCTCGACCCCGTTCTCGAGCCGGGTGACATCGTGCTCGCAAGCGAGCTGCGCGGGCCCACCGGCACGACGGTGTGCGACGACCCGACGATCCTCGCGGGCGTCCTGCGCCGCGGCGGACTGCGGGTGTACATCGCGCCGATCGCCTCCAGCCAGCGACTCGTGATGGGCGAGCGCCGGCGCACGCTCTACCGCACCGGCGCGGCCGCCGTCGACATGGAGTCCGCTTGGCTGGCGCCGGCCGCTCGCTGCCGCCCGTTGGTCACGCTGCGAGTGGTGGTGGACACGAGCAGCCGCGAGCTGCACCACCCGCTGCGCACGGTGACGGGCGCCGCAACCGCCTATCGGGCGCTGCGCCGCGCCTGCTCACTGGTCGAGGAGTGGGCCAACGCGCTCGGCGAGCGCGAGGTCGTGCTGGCCTCGCCGCGCGCTTCGTGCGCCGGTGTCGAACGCGCGGTCGAGATCGTCGAGCGCGTGCTCGAGGATCGCGGCGCGCCGGTATACGTGCGCAAGCAGATCGTCCACAACGTCCACGTCGTCCATGCGCTCGAGGAGCGCGGCGCGGTCTTCGTTAAGGAGCTCGACGAGGTGCCGGAGGGCGCGACCGTGATCTTCTCGGCCCACGGTGTCTCGCCGGCAGTGCGCAGCGAGGCGCAGCGACGCCAGCTCGACGTGGTCGACGCCACCTGTCCGCTGGTCTCGAAGGTGCATGCCGAGGCGCGCCGCTTCGCCGCCAACGGGTTCGACATCGTGCTCGTCGGCCATCAGGGCCACGAGGAGGTCGACGGCACCTACGGCGAGGCGCCCGAGCGCACCCAGGTGGTCGCGGTGGCCGACGACGTCGCGGACCTGCGGGTCCGCGACCCCCATAAGGTCGCCTACCTGACCCAGACGACGCTCGCGGTCGATGAGACGGCGGAGGTTGTGAGCGCGCTGCAGGAGCGCTTCCCGGACGCCGTCGGCCCGGCATCGAGCGACATCTGTTACGCGACCCAGAACCGCCAGGACGCGGTCCGCGCGCTCGCGGAGGACTGCGATCTGATCCTGGTCGTTGGCTCGGCCAACTCGTCGAATTCGCGCCGGCTCGTCGAGGTTGCGCAGCGAGCGGGCTGCCGTGCCATGCTGATCGAGGACGCGGCCGACATTCCGCCGGCAGCGATCCACGGCGTGCGCCGCGTGGGTGTGACGGCTGGCGCCTCAGCTCCCGAGGCGCTGGTCGAGGCCGTGATCAATGCGCTCGGAGGGTTGGGCGCGGTGACCGTTGAGGAGCGGCGTGTGGCAACCGAAACGATGCAGTTCAAGCTGCCCCCAGAGGTCAGCAGAGGAGGTCGCTGAGATGACCATTCCGATCAGGCAGACCGCGCGCATGGGTGCGTACGTGATGAAGCAGCGACTGCGCCACAACGAGAAGTACCCGTTGATCGTCGAGCTCGAGCCGCTCTTCCAGTGCAACCTCGCGTGCGAGGGCTGCGGCAAGATCCAGCACCCTGAGCACGAGCTGCGCCGCCGCATGCCGGTCACGCAGGCCGTCGCTGCGGTCGAGGAATGCGGAGCACCGATGGTTTCGATCGCCGGTGGCGAGCCCCTGATCCACCCCGAGATCGACGAGATCGCGCGCCAGCTGATTGCGCGCAAGAAGTTCGTCTACCTGTGCACGAACGCGCTGCTGCTGGAGAAGAAGCTTGACCTCTTCAAGCCGTCGCCGTACTTCTCCTGGGCCGTGCACATCGATGGTTTGCGCGAGCGCCACGACCAGTCGGTCGCACGCGAGGGCGTTTTCGACAAGGCGGTCGCGGCGATTAAGGCGGCCAAGGCCAAGGGCTTCCGTGTGACCACCAACACGACGTTCTTCACGCAGGATTCGCCTGAGACGGTCCGCTCCGTGCTGGACTACCTCAATGACGAACTCGAGGTCGACCAGATGATGATCTCGCCCGCGTACGCGTATGAGAAGGCGCCCGACCAGGAACACTTCCTCGGGGTGCGCCAGACCCGCGAGCTGTTCAGCGCCGCGTTCGCCGACGGGCGCCGGAAGAAGTGGCGGCTGAATCACTCGCCGCTGTTCCTCGACTTCCTCGAGGGTAAGGCCGACTTCCGCTGCACCCCGTGGGGGATTCCGAGCTACTCGCTGTTCGGCTGGCAGCGGCCGTGCTACCTGATGGCCGACGGCTACACGGAGACATACAAGGAGCTCCTGGAGACGACCGACTGGGACAAGTACGGTCGCGGCAACGACCCACGCTGCGAGAACTGCATGGCGCACTGCGGCTACGAGCCGACGGCCGTGGTCGCCTCGACGCAGTCGCTCAAGCAGTCGCTGCGGGCACTCGCGCAGTCCTGACATCGACCTGACCCTGACCTCTTAGGGTTCGGGCGTAAGGTCCCAGCGGTGCGCAGACTGCTGCGTGAGCAGCCGCTGGTGGCGACCGCGCTGGCAGCCGCGATCGCTGCGATAGCGGTGATCGCGATCGCGCATGTGACCGGCGCCGACGCGATCGGCCGCGTGTTCGAGGATGTCGATCCTGGCTGGATCGCGGTCGTCGCCGGGGCCGAGCTGATCACCTATCCCGCCTATGTGCTCGCTTACCGCTCGGTCGCGGGCATCCACGGGCACGCGACGCTGTCGCTGCCGATCGTGAGCAGGATCGTGGTGGCCGGATTCGGGCCCTTCGCCCTCGACGGAGGCTTCGGCGTCGACAAGCGCATGCTCGAGGCGATCAACGAGGACGAGCGCAGCGCGCGCGTACGCGTGATGGCGCTCGGCGTGTTCGAGTGGGCGGTCCTCGCGCCCTGCGCGTGCATCACCGCGATCGTGCTGCTGGCGCAGGGGGCGAACATCTTGCCCTCATTGCTGTGGCCGTGGGCGCTGGCGGTGCCGCCATGCCTGGTGCTGGCTGTTTGGGCGAGCGCCCCTAGGCGCTCTGAGTGGCTGGCGCGCGTCGGTGGCCGGCGGGCCGAGCTGATCGTCCAGATGCTCGAGGGGGTCCAGGGTGTGCGCAGCATGGTGACCGAGCGGACGCTGCCGCACGCGTCGGCGTGGTTCGGGATCACCCTCTACTGGGCGGCCGACATGTGCGCGCTGTGGGCGAGCCTGCGGACCTTCGGTCTCGACCTCGACGTCGGCAAACTGATCATCGCCTACTCGACCGGCTACGCCGCTACCCGCCGCTCGCTGCCGCTCGGTGGCGCCGGATCGACTGAGGTGCTGATGACCTTCGCGCTCTACTGGGTGCGCCAGCCGCTGGCGCCGGCGCTCGCCGCTGTGATGGCGTACCGGGCGTTCAACTTCCTGCTGGTCGCGATTCCGGCGCTCGTTGCTAACCGGCAGCTGCAGCCGATGATCGAGGAGCTGCCGCCCTCCGGATAAGTGATCGCCGCGGCCTGCCGGCCAACGCGGCTCCAGCCGGGTGAGATCCGTGTTTTTCCTCGGATGTCAGCGGCGATGTGCCGGTCTGTGAGGGCTCGCAGGGGCGTAGGTTCGGAATATGGCGAGTGAACATCAGGACGTAAGGACTGAACAGAGGCACTTGCCCGACGGTGTGCCGCTCCTCTCGTTGCGCGGGATCACCAAGCGCTTTGGGCCGGTGCAGGCACTGAGCGGCGTCGATCTCGACATACCGGTGGGTATGGTGACCGCGCTCGCAGGCGACAACGGTGCCGGCAAGTCAGTGCTGATCAAGACGATCAGCGGTCTGTGGAAGCCCGATGCCGGAGAGATCCTGTGGGAGGGCAAGCGCGTTCACTTTGGCGGCCCGAAAGATGCGGACGCGCTTGGCATCACCACGATCTATCAGGACCTGGCACTGTGCGACAACCTCGACGTCGTTCAGAACATGTACCTCGGGCACGAGCTACTCGACCACGGGATGCTCGACGAGACAAACATGGAACTGGCAACGCTCAAGACGCTCCAGGACCTGTCTGTGACGACACTCAACTCGGTCCGCCAGCGGGCGCAGACACTGTCCGGCGGTCAGCGACAGTCGGTCGCAGTCACCCGGGCAGTGATGGCGAAGGCCAAGCTCGTGATCATGGACGAACCGACCGCAGCCCTGGGGGTCACCCAGACGAAGATCGTGCTCGACTTGATCCGGTCCCTGAAACGTCAGGGTGTTGGCGTGTTAGTGATCTCCCACAATTTGAACGACGTCTTCGCCGTCGCGGATCGGATCGCGGTCCTCTACCTCGGCCGGTTAGTCACCAGCGGTCCGGCGTCCGACTTCAACGTGATGACGCTGGTCGACTACATGACAGCCGGGTACTCCAGTCGCCAGTTGACGCCCGAGCGAGCGCAAGCACCAAGGATCTCGGACGACGTAGTTGTGCCCGCGGCTGCGATGCGGTAAACGCGCAGCTGCCGCTCTTGGCGCTGCCGCTGCCGCTCTTGGCGCTGCCATCACACTCACCGGCTGAGAGTTGATGCGCCGTGCCCAAAGCGGCGGTTCGGTTGCGGGACTACCGCAGCTCGCCGGAGATTTTCTACGGACGCAGAGGGTCAGAGGCCGGGTATAGGGTCGTGAGGTCACCCATAGACATGGATAGGAGGTGAGTTATGCCTGGAACACTGACACGTTGGGATCCGTTCGCTGAGATGGGCGAACTGCGGTCACGCTTTGATCGCATGTTCGAAGATCTGACGGACGGTAAGGAGCGTGCATGGACGCCGGCAATCGACGTTGAGCGTGAGAACGAGAATCTCGTATTGCGCGCTGACATCCCTGGGTTCAAGCCCGAGGAGGTCAAGATCGAGGTCGAGAACGACATCCTCACGGTCTCCGGTGACCACGAGGAGCACAAGGAAACGAAGGACACGCACTATGTGCGGCGTGAGCGTCGCTACGGGTCCTTCAGCCGCTCGATGGCGCTACCGCCGGGTGTTAAGGCCAAGACCATCAAGGCCAAGACGCTCGACGGCGTCGTTGAAGTGACGATCCCGCTCCCCAAGGAGACGATGAAGGAGACGGTCACGATCACACCGACCGCCGCCTGACGCCCTCACGCAACGGGGCCGGCCACGACTGTCCAGGGCCAGCCGGCCCCCCGCGTGAACTCACCCCGCGATGCGTTCGATGAACGGACCATGATCATCGGTCCGCCGAGTGCCGGGTGCGGGCGGACGGCGTGTAGAGGGTGCCGCGCAGGCCCACCAGGACCGTCCCGGTGGGCTGCTCTATCGCGTGAGCGTGAGCTTCTCGGTGGTTATGACCGCGGGCCTGCCCGGCCGGGGTGAAGCTGCCGCGCGCGGGAGAACGAGCCCTTCCAGAGGCTCCAGTCTGCTCCCGTCCCTGCGGCAGTCTGAATCGGGGAGACAGGATTTGAACCTGCGGCCGCCCGGCCCCCAGCCGGAATTATCTCTTACGGCCGACCTCGGATCCCCTTGTTTCAAGGGGTTTCCGTCAGGCCGTTCCAGTAAGATCATGTCAAAATGGTACTCAAACAGTACTCACGGGCAGCCTAGCGGTGGCGTCTGGCACGAGAAAAGACGCGCGTCGGGACTATGGAACGGGCGCTCTGCGGATCTACCGCGGGGGCTGGTACGGGGCCTGGTACGCGGCTGACGGTCGCCGTATTAACCGCAAGATCGGGCCGGCTCGCACCCCCGGGAAAGCCGACGGGCTCACGAAGGCTCAGGCCGAGCAGAAGTTCCGTCAGATGCGCGAAGCGGAGGGTCAGCGTCCGGCAGTCATTTCTGATCGGCGAGTCACGATGGAGTTCGCGGGTGCCGAGTTCTGCCATCGCCTCGAGCTCAAGAACCGAAAGAAGTCGCACCGCATGACGGTCGCGTCCGATCTGCGCAACCACATCGCCCAGTTTTTCGGCGAGCGGACCCTCGATCGCATCGAGCCGATCGACATCGAGCGTTACATCGCCGCCAAGAAGCGGACGCTCGCGCTGAAGACGATCCGCAACCACGTCAACACGATGCACTCGATCTTCGATCTCGGGCTTCGGCAGGGGTGGTGTACCTCAAACCCCGTGAAGCTCGCCGATCGCCCGACGCTCAAGAAGACTGAAACCCGGATTCAGTTCCTGGACCAGGAGGAGCTTGAGAAGGTGCTCGCCACCCCATACCCGGATGACGCGATCGGCCGGCTCGAGCCCACGCTGTACCTCACCGCAGCAATGACCGGTCTGCGCCAGGGCGAGTTGCTCGGGTTGCGCTGGCGGGATGTTGACTTCGATGCGCACCGCGTCCGTGTCGTCGCACCGTATGTCCGCGGCGAGTTCGGTGACCCCAAGTCCGCGGGGTCAGGCCGATCCGTGCCGATGGCTGGGCGTGTGGAGACAGCGCTTGCCGAGCTTCGTGCGCGCTCGTACTACGCGCACGACCGCGATCTGGTGTTCTGTCACCCCGAAACTGGCAAGCCCCTCGATCGCTCAAAGCTCGTCCGCCGCTTCCGGCAGGCGCTCGAGGGCGCTGAGGTTCACCGCATCACCTTCCACGAGCTGCGCCATACGTTCGGGACGCGCATGGCTGCGGCGGGGGAGCCGATGCGCAAGATCCAGGAATGGATGGGGCACGCTGACGCGAAGACCACACAGGTCTATGCGCACTATCAGCCGAGCCATGACGAGGTGGCTGCGGTTGATCGGGCATTCTCGTGAGCGCACGAACCGACGGCGTGGCGTACACGGTGATCTGGCATCCCGACGCTCGGGCCGAGAGGGAGTCGTCATGGCCGGAGGGTGAGAAGGTGGCCATGCGGCACGCTGCGCAGAAGCTGGAGGCAGCTGGGCCGAACCTCCGGGCACCTCATTCAAGTGCGGTGATGGGCAGCGATGTGCCGGGACTGCGCGAGCTGCGGCCGCGCGCTGGACGCAGTCGCTGGCGACCTCTGTATCGGCGCGCGACTGCCTCGACGTTTCTGATCCTCGCTGTTGCGCCCGAGGCCCAGATTGATAAGCGCGGTTTTGCGGCGGCGGTGAAGCGCGCCGCGGAGCGCAACGCCGACACGGACTTTGAGTGATGCGGTTGGGAGCCTGATAGCAGTAGTGATATCGTGTCGGATCATGAAGCTGGGCGAGATGAAGACAAATGCTGAAGTGATCGCCGAGGATCTGGCCAACGACCCGGCGTTTCGCGCCGAGTGGGAGCGCACTGCTCTGGCCCGTGCCGTGGCCATTGCCATCGTTCGGTATCGAGCTGAGCATGATCTCTCGCAGCGGCAGCTTGCCGAGGCGGTTGGCATGAGCCAGCCGCAGGTCGCCCGCCTGGAACTGGGGGAGTACAACCCGCGCATGGAGACTCTCTTGAGACTCTCCTCGCGCCTGGGGCTCGAGTTCACGATCGACGTTCGACCTGTAGGAAAGCCGGCGCGCCGTGGCGCTGCAGGCGCGAGCAGCGACCGCGTCGTCGAGACGGTCGCCGTAGGCGAGTCCGAGATCCTGGTCTCGGCCGGCGCTGCGTAAGCCGCAGCGCGGTCCAGCTCTCGAAATACCCGTGGCTGTTGGGATTTGAGTCTAAGTCGTCCCTACTCGTCCTAAGTCGTCCCTGGACGTCTTGGCGGACGTCCCAAGAGGCGGTAGAGACGTCCCGGATTTCTGTTGATTGTTATGGCATGAACACATCTACACACATCACATCCTCGGTCTCGCCCCGTGCGCCTTTGACGCGCGAGCAGGTGATGACCGCCTCCGAGGTCGCGGATCTCCTGCAGCTACCGGTCTCAACCGTGTATTACCTGGCGCGTCAGGGACTGCTTCCAGCAAGCCGGTTCGGGCGCGCGTGGCGGTTCTTGCGACCGCGATTGGAGGAGCTGCTCAATGCCTGACGGAGCATCCCGGGTTGGGCGCACCTGGCGGCAGATGCCGGGTTGGCTGTGGCCGCTGTCCGTCTCCTTCGAATGCGATCGTTCATGTCTGCTGATCGCTGGGACGCTTGGGGGCGCTTGGGGACGCTTCGGGACCAGCACCGTAGGTGCGTACAGTGTGTTGCTGTCGCAGCCTGCTGAAAGCACTGGGCTTGGGGGCGCGTCGTGTTGACTGTCGAGAAGGTGCCTGCCGTGACAGCGGCCGGCTACGCGGACCACCTGGAAGGCAAGACGGGACGGTCGCGTTCCACCTTGGGGGGTACCACCTCAACGGTGGCGAGCGGGCCGGGGCACCGGGCAATTGGGCCAACGTGCCGCGCGACGTTCTCCGCGTTGAGGTCAGTAGGTGCTGGTGGGCGGGTACTGTCCGGCGATGCCGTGGCAATGGCCTGTCGGGGCGCTGTGTGCGCTCCTGCTCGCGCTCGTGACAACACCCGCGGGCGTGTCCGGGGCGGTTCTGCTGCTCCCGATCCAGCTGAGTGTTCTGCACGTTCCCAGCCCCGCGGTGACGCCAACGAATCTCGTGTTCAACGTCGCGGCGACGCCCGGCGGGCTGCTGCGGTTCTGGCGCGAGCACCGCGACACCTCATCGCTCCTGGGGCTGCTCGTCGCGGGAACGCTGCCAGGTGTCGTCGCGGGCGCGGTCATCCGCGTCGACCTGTTGTCAGGTTCGCGAGACTTCCTGCTCGTAGCCTCGTGCGTGCTACTGCCACCCGGCCTGTGGCTGCTGGTCGGAGCACAGCGGCAGACCCGCCCGCGTCCGAATCTCGACCGCAAGGCCCGCGCGCTGGTCTGGCTCCTCGCTCTATCGGTCGGATGCGCGGGGGGGATCTACGGGATCGGCGGCGGCTCGTTGCTTGCGCCGATCCTGCTGGCCGCCGGTTTTTTCCGCATACGAGGTCGCACCAGCTACTTTGGCAGCGACGTTCCTGACGTCGATCGCGGGGATTGCGACCTACGAGATCCTGCAGATCGCCCATGGCGGGGCGATCGCACCGGACTGGGCGCTTGGCGCGTGGCTCGGCGCAGGCGGGTTCGTCGGCAGCTACCTCGGCGCGAGACTGCAGCACCGCGTCCCGGAGACCTCGATCCGTCGGTTGCTCGGACTGATCGCCTGCCTGGCAGCACTCCGCTACATCCAGCAGGGGGTGCAGCCCGCGCCCGCTCGTCACTCCGTCGCCGCTGCCAAACTGACACGCACTTTCCACAGTTCGCCGTTGGGTCTGGGTGCTATTTGGTGTCGCCAGGATCCGGTAATGACGTGATCTCTCCGGCCTGCTTGGTGTCGTAGCCGCCGAGTTGGTCGATTGCCTGGCGGACAGCGGGGGAGCGCAGCGCCGTGATCAGGGGCTCGGCGGCGCCTAGCGCCTCGCCGGGGAGCGCAATGTCGTACTGCTCCCAGACCAGCGGGATGAAGTCGAGGTCCAGTGCCGTGGCGGCGGCGCGAACGCCGACGCCGGCTTCGGCGACGCCCGAGGCAACCGCGAGCGCTATCTCAAGGTGAGATCCGGCCTCTGGGCCGGGCACAAAGTCGGGTGCGATCCCGGCGTCTTGGAGCAGACGGTCGAGCAGAACGCGGGTGCCGGCCCCGAACTCGCGTTTGGCGACGCGGACATGCCGCAGGTCGCTGACGGTGTTGATCTTGTTGGGGTTCCCGGGGGGCACGAGCAATCCCTGTTCGCGCCGCCAGAGGTGGATCAGGGTCGGCTGGCGGCCGTGTAGCAGCGCGGCTGCGTAGGGCGCGTTGTAAATGCCCGAGCGGTGCAGCAGGTGAATGGCGGCTCCGTCCGCGGTGCCGCGCCAGAGGGCGGTGAGGCCCTGGAAGCTGCCGCGGCTACCGACCGCGTGGACTGCGCGGCCGGCTTGGCGCAGGACCACGTCCAGGGCAGGATCGTCGCTACCGGCGAGGCGAAACTCCCGGCCGGCGGCCAGCAAGCGACGGGCAGCCAATGTTGCGTCCGGCGCGATCCGCGCGCGGCGGCGGTCATGTTGAGCAATCACTCCCACCTCGGCGAGGTGACGGTAGGCACGACCAACCGTCGACGCTGTCGTGTGCTGCTGGCCGGCGAGCTCGCGGATGCTCGGTAGCTCCGCGCCGGGTTCAAGCTCGCCGGAGATGACGCGACCGGCGATCTCGCGGGTTATATCCAGGTAGCGGGTCACCGGAGCTCGACTGTACGCGCGATCACGGGGGCAGCGCCAGCAGAAGACCGGACTCGCGATGCTCCGCTAGGCTGCTGACCCGGTCTGTATCACGACAGGGGAGATCAGCGTGGCTTTCCAAGTAAGGCGGTTCGTAGGGTCGGCGGTTGTGGTGATGTGTCTGGCGCTTGCGATCGCGGTCTGGGGCTTTTCGTCGAACGGCACAGCAGCCGGTAAGTCCGGGAGCGCCACCGTGTCGGCGGAGAAGAGCCTGATCGTGTTCGGCGCTGGGACGTTGGCCACGCCGTTCGGGCAGGAGATCGCCGCCTTCAAGGCGCTTCACCCTGGGATCACTGTGCACTCGGAGTTCAGTGCCAGCGGCGACCGTGTTAAGGCGATCACCCAGCTCGGTGAGCCCGACGACGTGCTCGGCGTCGCTGACTACTCATTGATTCCAGCCGAAATGTTCGGGGGTTCGGGCCACAAGCGGTTCGCCAGCTGGTATGTAGGCTTTGTCAGCAACCAGATCACGTTCGCCTACACGGCTCACAGCAAAGGCGCCAGCCAGCTCACGTCGAAAAACTGGTATCGGATCCTGGCAGAGCCGGGGGTGCACATCGGACGCTCCAATCCCGCCGCGGACCCCTCCGGCTATCAGATTCTGCAGATGCTGAAGCTCGCGCAGGGCTACTATCACGACCCGTCGCTCTCTGCCTCTGTTCTCAAGAACTCGCCTGACTCGTCGGTAGCCGAGACCGAGACCTCGCTGCTCGCGGCCTTGCAGAGCGGTCAGATCGACTACCTGGCGATCTACCGTTCCGACGCGTTGCAGAACCATTTGAAGTACATACACCTGCCGCCTCAGATCAACCTCTCAAACCCGGCGCTGGCGAAAACCTACGCCAAGGTGACCACACAGGGCGCGACCAGCTCAGGCGTGCATGGCAAGCCGATCATCTACGGCCTGACCGTCCCGAGCAACGCGCCCGACCCGACGCTCGGCGAGCAGTTCGTCAAGTTCGTGCTAGGACCCAAGGGGCAGGCGATCATGGCCAAAAACGGCTTCCCGGTTCTCTCTCCGGCACTGGCCAGCAGCAAGAGCAAGCTCCCCGCCTCGCTTCGCCCACTCACCAGGAGCTGGACTGGGTAACACTCTCCGGATGCGGTCCGCTGCCGGCCCCGGGCGCCCACCCCGCCCTCGGGGAGGGTTCCAGGTCCTGTTGTGGCTGCTCAGCGGACTGCTGATCGCCTTCATCGTCCTGCCACTGGTTCGGCTCGCCGCGACTTCCTCTCCGGCCAGCCTGCACGCCGCGGCGGCCGACGCTCAGGTTCGCGACGCGATCTTCCTTAGCCTGAAAGACGCCGCGATCACGGCCGTAATCGCGACCGTGATCGGAGTCCCGCTCGCCTACCTCCTCGCCACTAGGCGCGTCCCGTTGCCGGGGCTTGTGCAGGCGGTCGTTGACCTGCCGCTCGCGGTCCCGCACACCGTCGCCGGGATCGCGCTGCTATTCGTGTTCGGACGCACCGGCTGGATCGGCTCACCAGCGAGCCACATCGGGATCTCCTTCTACGGAACGCAGTGGGGAATCGTCGCCGCGATGCTGTTCGTCTCAGCCCCGTTCGCGGTAAACAGCGCCCGCATCGCGTTCGAGGCGATCGACCCCAACTACGACCGCGCCGCCCGCAGTCTCGGCGCCACGCCCGGATACGCGTTCAGACGCATCACCTTGCCGCTCGCGCTGCGCGGCGTGCTGACTGGCACCGTCCTGGTCTACGCCCGCTCGATCAGCGAGTTCGGCGCCGTCGTGATCATCGCCTACTACCCAGCAACAGCCCCCGTCGAGATCTACAACCTGTTCCTGCGCTCCGGCCTGACCCAGTCAGCCTCGGCCGCGGTGCTGCTGCTAATCGTCTCCCTGGCCACCTTCCTGGTGTTGCGGACACTCGCATCAGGCTGGGGGATTTGGGCGGTTGATCGTGATGCCCGATAGCCAGGGACTGGTCCTCGAGCAGGTCTCGACGAGCGCGGGCCCGTTCGGCCTCGGCCCGATCGACCTACGAGTCCCGCCCGGACGCGTGCTGGTGGTCCTCGGGCCCTCAGGTGCGGGCAAGACAACACTGCTAGACACCATCGCCGGATTCCGAACCAGCACAGCAGGCCGCGTGCAGCTCGCCGGACGAGAGCTCACACGGGTAGCTCCCGAGCGGCGACGGATCGGTCTCGTCTTCCAGCACGCCGCGCTGTTCCCGCACCTTTCTGTACGTGAAAACGTCCTCTTCGGACTCCGGGCACGTCGAGAGAAAAACCTCGCCCGCGCGGAAGACCTGCTCACTCGATTTGGCATCGCAGATCACGCCCAACGGCGTCCCCGCTCACTCAGCGGCGGCGAACGACAACGCGTTGGACTCGCCCGCGCGCTCGCCGCCGAACCTGACCTGCTGCTCCTAGACGAACCACTGTCCGCGCTCGATCAGCCCACCCGCGAAGAACTCCGCGGCGTCCTCCAAGAACTCCTCTCGGGCCTGGGCATCCCCGCCGTACACGTCACCCACGACCGCGACGAGGCCCTCAGCCTAGCCAACGACATCGCCGTCATCGTCAACGGCCAACTCCGCCAAATCCAACCAGCACAACAGATCACCTCAGAGCCGGTCGACGCAGACGTCGCCCGCCTCCTCGGCTGGACGGAGCTCGGGCACGGCACCACAAACAACGGCAAGATCACACTCGGCGACCTCACACTCCCAGCCCACGACCTACCCGATCACGACTCCAGTCACGGCACCGTCTTCTACCGCCCAGAAACCGTGCTGCTCGGGTCAGGACCCCCAACAAATGAACCCCAAGTCGAGGTCACCCGAACGATCAAACAAGTGCTCCCGACCGTACCCCTCGCCCGAGTCCTGATCACCGGAGACCCCCCGCTCGCCGCCCTCGTCCTCCCACGTGAACTCACCCGACTCAGCCTCCACGCTGGCGAGCAAGTGCGCGTACGCCTACCAACCGACTCCATCAAGACCTTTACACAACCCCCCGCGTCCACGACCACGGACGCGCTTGGGGGCCAAGCTACTTAGGTCCAGAAACAGTACTCAAACGGTACTCGTCGGGCGGATATCGCTTCGTCTGCGAAAACGTCTGCGAAAACGAAAACCCTGCGATTAGCAGGACTTTCTCGCAATCGGGGAGACAGGATTTGAACCTGCGGCCGCCCGGCCCCCAGCCGGGTGCGCTACCAGACTGCGCCACTCCCCGTGGTCGGCCGATGATAGCCCCGCTCGGGCATCAGTGGGGCCGCCGGCGAACCAGCGGAAGCGCGGGGCGCTATCGCCGGAAGCGCGCGTCGGCCGCGTGGGCCAAGATGCGCGGCACCGGTTATAACGGCGTGGTTATAACGCAAATTCGTGAAATGAGCACCCCAGAATCGGGCGCTTCAGTCCGACCGCTTAGCCTGGAGCGGCGCGGACCCGCTCGGGTGCTACGGCACCGCTGAGACCAACAGAACCGGCAAGCCCCACCAGCGCTTCGACCAACTCCGCCGGCCGCTCGAGCGGCACCATGTGCCCGGTCTGGGGCAGCAGGATGAACTCGTCGACGTGGGGTAGCGCTGCGAGCATCCGTCGTGCGTGAACGGGCGGCGTCAGCCGATCGACGTCACCGACCACCACCAGCGTCGGCACCGTCAGGTTCGCCAGCGACGCGGTCAGGTCGAGGTCGCGCATCGTCAGCGCCGCGGCCGCCCGCAGCTTCGGCTGCATACGCCAGACCATCGGCTCGACGAACGCGATCTGCGCTGCGGTCGCGCTCGGCCCGAACAGCATGTGACGACCGAGCGCGCGGCTCATCGGCGTGGAGAAGGGCAGTATCGGCTGGTCGCTCGCCAGCAGCAACCTCAGGATCTCGCGCCGCGCCGCTTCGGGAATCGGCCCGGGCAGGAGCGCCATGTCGCCGACCAGCTCCGAGATTCCAGTTGAGATCAGCGCCGCCGCACGCACGTGGCGCTGGACGCCCACCTGCCCGGCCCAGGCGACGATCGCCATCCCGCCCATCGAGTGCCCGGCGACGATCACGTCGTCACGCCCCCCGCAGGTCGCCTCGAGCACCGCCGCCAGGTCTTCGCCATAACGCTCGATCGCCTGGTCAAGCCCCGGCGCACCACCGCTCGAGCCCTGTCCGCGCAGGTCGTGGCAAACCACCCGAAAGCCGCGGCCGAGCAGGCCGCGGGTGACCAGATCGAAGAACTGCAGCTCCTCCGTCCAGCCGGGCACGAGTACGAACGTCGCCGCGTCGGAAGGGCCGAACACCTCGGCGTGCAGTTCCGTCCCGTCAGCCGAGCGCGCTGGCACCGCCGCACCGTGCAGCGGGGCCCGCAACAGGTCCCGCTCCGGAGCCCGCGCGAGCGCCCTGCGGTGGCTCAACTCGGCGGCCACCGCTACACCGGCGCCGGCGAGCGTCAGCAGGCCGGCGGCGCGCCCGAGACGGGTCGGCCGGCGTGCTTCACGGGGGCGTGACTTCCGCATGGCACGGACAGTTTATGCTGCGTCTTTGGTGCCCAGGGCAACAAAAGACCAGCGACCAGCGAGGTAGTGCATTGACTGCAACAGGCGACCGGCTCTCCCTCGACGAGCTGTGCATCGACACGATCCGGACGCTGTCGATGGACGCCGTCCAGAAGGCGAATCAAGGACACCCGGGCGCCCCGATGGGACTCGCTCCCGTCGCGTACACGCTGTACACGCGGTTGCTGCGTCACAACCCGGCGAACCCGCTGTGGATCGATCGCGACCGCTTCGTGCTGTCGGCCGGGCACGCGTCGATGCTGCTGTACTCGACGCTGTACCTCGCCGGGTACCCGATGAGCCTCGAGGACATCGAGCACTTTCGCCAGCTGGGCTGGCCCACGGCGGGACACCCTGAGCGCTGGCACTCGCCGGGGATCGAGGCGACCACCGGGCCACTCGGCCAGGGGCTCTCGATGGCGGTCGGCCTGGCACTCGCCGAGCGCATGCTGGCCGCGCGCTTCAACGTCGGCGGTCACGATGTGGTCGACCATTACACCTGGGCGATCGCCTCCGACGGTGACATCCAGGAGGGGATCTCCTCTGAAGCGTCCTCGCTCGCGGGGCACCTCGGTCTCGGCAGACTCGTCGTCTTCTACGACGACAACAAGATTCAGCTCGCCAGCCCCACCGAGCTCGTCTTCTCCGAGGACGTCGCCTCGCGCTACGAGGCCTACGGCTGGCACGTGATCAACCTCGGCGAGAACATCTCTCCAGATGCCCTCGAGGAGGCGGCCAACCGTTCTCTTGGTGTCGCCGACCGCCCGTCGCTGATCATCTGCCGCACGCACATCGGCTATGGCAGCCCGAACAAGCAGGACTCGACCAAGGCCCACGGCTCGGCGCTCGGTGAGGATGAGGTCCGTCTTACCAAGGAGGCGTACGGCTGGGATCCGGACAAGCACTTCTACGTGCCGGACGACGCGCTCGCGCATTGGCGTAGTGCCGTGGCCGAGCGCGCGAAGACCGAGGAGAACTGGAACCTCCGCTTCGACGCCTACCGCGTGGCGGAGCCCGAACTGGCCGCCGAGCTTGAGCGGATCGTCCTGCTGGGTGGCCCGCCGGAGGGCTGGGACGCCGAGCTACCGCGGTTCGACCCGGCCACTGACAAGCCGATGGCCACCCGCGCCGCCTCCGGCAAGGTGATCCAATGGGCGGCCGCGAACGTGCCCGAGCTGGTAGGTGGCTCCGCCGACCTGGCCAGCTCCAACAACACCGAGATCGATGGCGGCGGCGACGTCGTCCCCGGCGACTTCGCCGGGCGCAACCTCCACTTCGGGGTGCGCGAGCACGCCATGGGCGCGATCGTCAACGGCCTCGGGCTGCACGGCCTGCGCGCCTACGGCGGCACGTTCCTGACCTTCTCCGACTACATGCGCGGCGCCGTCCGGATATCCGCACTGATGGAGCTGCCCTCGATCTGGGTCTGGACGCACGACTCGATCGGGCTCGGCAGCGACGGCCCGACGCACCAGCCGATCGAGCACCTGCCGGCGCTGCGCGCGATGCCGAACCTCTCGGTCATCCGCCCCGCCGACGGCAACGAGACCGCACTCGCCTGGCGCCACGCGATCAACTCGATGGACCACCCGGTGGCGCTGGTCTTCTCGCGCCAGAACCTGTTGGTGCTAGACCCGGCCGCGGTCCCCGACGACGCTGTCGAGCGCGGCGCCTACGTGCTGCGGGACGCCGAAGCCACTGGTCAGCGGACCAGTGGCTCCGATGAAGCGCTCCCACACGTGATCCTGATCGCCACCGGCAGCGAGATCGAGATCGCGCTGGCGGCGGCCGACCTGCTCGAGCCGGACGGGATCGCCGCGCGCGTCGTCAGCATGCCGTGCGAGGACCACTTCGCGGGGCAGCCCGAGGAGTACCGTGACGAGGTGCTGCCCCCGAGTGTGAGGGCGCGCGTCTCCGTCGAGGCGGCGGCGACGTTCGGCTGGCATCGCTGGATCGGAGACCTCGGCGAGGCGATCGGTATGCACAGCTTCGGCGCCTCCGGTACAGCGGAGGATCTCTATCCGCACTTTGGCATCACCGCAGAGCACGTGGCGGCAGCCGCGCGCGTCTCACTCGAGCGCGCACAGTCGATTTGAAAGGACCAAGGCGATGAGCACTCTGGCCGATGTGAACCCGCAACTGAAGGCGCTCACCGAGGCGGGAGTAAGCGTCTGGCTTGACCAGCTCGGTCGCTCGCTGGTCGCTAGCGGTGAGCTCAAGCGCATGGTCGAGCAGGAGAGCCTGCGCGGCGTCACCTCCAATCCGTCGATCTTCGAGAAGTCGATCCTCGGTACCTCCGACTACGACGACGCGATCGCGGAGATGGCGCGCGCCGACAAGAGCGCCAAGGAGATCTACGACGCGCTCGCGATCGCTGACGTGCAGGCCGGGTGTGACGTGCTCTCAGCGGTCCACGAGGAGACTGGTGGCCGCGACGGCTTCGTCTCGCTCGAGGTTGCACCAGACCTGGCGCACGATACGGACGGCACGCTGCAGTCCGCCCGGGGCTACTGGGCGGCCGTCGACCGGCCCAACGTGCTGATCAAGATCCCGGGCACGGCGGAGGGCGTAAACGCGATCGAGGAGGCGATCTACGACGGCATCAATGTCAACGTGACGCTGCTGTTCGCGGTCGAAGCCTACGAGGCGGTGGCTCGCGCCTACATCCGCGGCCTCGAGCGCCGCCACGCCGACGGCAAGTCGCTCGATGTCAACTCGGTCGCATCGTTCTTCGTGTCCCGCGTCGACACGCTCGTCGACAAACAGCTCGACGCGCTCGGCGGGGCGGGCGGGATCGATATCGAGAAGCTGAAGGGCACCGCCGCATTGGCGAACGCCCGCGCCGCCTACCAGCGCTTCATGGAGCTCTTCAACGGCGACGCGTGGGAGACGTTGGCCGCCGCCGGCGCCGCCGTCCAGCGTCCGCTGTGGGCCTCGACCGGCGTCAAGAACCCGGCTTACCCGGACACCATGTACGTCGATCAGCTGATCGCGCCGTACACCGTCAACACGATGCCGCTGGCGACGCTGAACGCGGTCGCCGACCACGGCACGGTCCCCGGCGCGACCGCCCGCATCGACCCGACCGCCGAGCTCAATGCGCTGCAGGCCGTCGGCATCGACATGACCGCCGTCACCGAGCAGCTGCTCGAGGACGGCATCACACTCTTCCAGGGGGCGATGAGCTCGCTGCTCGCGGGCGTCGACAAGAGCCGTTCGGCGGTCGTGACCGGCCGTCCACCGACGATCGACGCAAGCTTGCCGCCCGAGTTCGAGGCCGCGGAGACAGCGCGCATCAAGCTTGCAGTGTCTGAGAACGTCGCTCAGCGCGTCTGGAAGCACGACCAGTCGCTGTGGGGCGGCCCCGGCGTCCCTGAGATCGAGAACCGGCTGGGCTGGCTGACCGTCACCGATACGATGCTCGAGCAGCTCCCCGAGCTGACGGCGCTCGCCGCGGAGCTGCGGTCCGCGGGCTACACCGACGCGATCCTGCTTGGCATGGGCGGCTCCTCGCTGGGCCCAGAGGTGATCCACCGGTCATTCGGCGATCTCAGTGGCGGCCTCCGGCTGCAGGTGCTCGACTCGACCCATCCGGACGCGATCCTGGCCGTCGAAGGCTCCGTTGACCTGTCGAAGACGGTCTTCATCGTCTCCTCCAAGTCCGGTGGCACGATCGAGACGCTCTCGCACTACCGCTACTTCAAGCCGAAGGCGAAGCCCGAGCAGTTCATCGTGGTCACCGACCCAGGCAGCCCGCTGGCTGCCCTGGCGGAACGGGACGGGTTGCGCAGGACGTTCCTGAACCCGAGCGACATCGGCGGCCGTTACTCGGTGCTGTCGTACTTCGGCCTCGTACCAGCTGCGCTCGCCGGTGTGCCCGTCGACGAACTGCTCAACACCGCTCAGGTCGGCGAGCAGGTCTGCGCCCAGTTCACGGCGGCCGCCGACAACTCCGGCCTCTGGCTCGGTGCGACGATCGGCGAGTTCGCGCTGCGCGGCCGCGACAAGCTGACGTTCATCGTCTCTGAGCCGGTCGACAGCTTCGGGCTGTGGGTGGAGCAGCTTGTCGCGGAGTCCACCGGCAAGCACGGCAAGGGCATCTTGCCCGTGGCCGACGAGCCGCTCGGCGATCCGCACGTCTACGGCGATGACCGCGTGTTCGCGTACCTGCGCAACGCGGACAGCCCGAACGCGGAGCTCGACGCCGCGGTCGACGAGCTGACCCGCGCCGGTCATCCGACGTTGACGCTGACCACGCATGACGCGACGGACCTCGGGCGCCTGTTCTTCATCGCCGAGTACGCCGTCGCCGTTGCGGGGTGGGCGCTTGAGATCAACCCGTTCGACCAGCCGAACGTGCAGGAGGCCAAGGACAACACCAACAAGGTGCTCGAGTCAGGCTCACTGCCCACGATCGAGCCCGCCGACGATGCTGCGCTCAGCGCGTTGCTCGACGTCAAGCCCCCGCATTACGTGGCGATCCTCGGATACCTGCCGACGGCCGGCCCCGAGAACGCCGGGATCGACGCGGCCGTCGCGGAGCTGCGCGCGGCGATCCGGGCCGCCACCGGAGTGGCGACGACCTGGGGGTATGGGCCGCGCTTCCAGCACTCGACCGGACAGGAGCACAATGGTGGCGCGCCCAACGGCCGCTTCCTGCAGCTCGTCAACGTTCCGAACGGCCAAGCTGGCATCCCGGACGAGCCCTACGACTTCACGACGCTGATCGATGCGGCGTCGGCCGGCAACCTGCAGACGCTGCGCTCGCACGGACTCGCGGCGGAGCGGGTGGTGCTGGACGGTGACCTCGCCGACGCGATCCGCTCACTGACGGCGCGCATCAGCGGGCTGCTGAAGGCGAACTAGCTTGAGCGTCGTCGACGTCGACCTCGAAATGGCCGGCAACCCGCTGGTTGCAGGCCTTGAGCGCGTGCCGGTGCGCTCGACGGCGATCGCGATCTTCGGAGCGATGGGAGACCTCGCGAGCCGCAAGCTGCTGCCCGCGATCTACAACCTCGCGCACGAGGGCGGGCTGCCGGAGCGGATCGCGCTGATCGGCATCTCCCGCGCGAAGATGACCGACGAGGACTTCCGTGCGCGCGCGCGCGAGTCGATCGACCGCTTCTCCCGCCGCCGCCCCGACCCGGACGTACTGGAAGGCCTGCTGGCGAACATGCAGTACATCTCCGGCACGTTCGACGACGACGGGCTCTACACCCGCCTGGGCGACGCGCTCACTGCGCTCGATGCGGGTTTCGGCACGCCGCTCAATCGCGTCTTCTACCTCTCGACGGCCCCGGAGTTCTTCCCGGTGATCACCGGCCGGCTCGGCGAGGCAGGTCTCAACGAGGCGCAGGACGCCGAGGTCCGGGCCGTGATCGAGAAGCCGATCGGCTACGACCTGGCCTCGGCCCAGGCTCAGAACGCGGCCGTGCTGGAGTACTTCGACGAGTCGCAGGTCTTCCGCATCGACCACTACCTCGGCAAGGAGACTGTTCAGAACCTGATGGCGCTGCGGTTCGCCAACGCTCTGTTCGAGCCGGTCTGGAACCGCAACTTCATCGACAACGTCCAGATCACCGCGGCCGAGGACATCGGCATCGGCACCCGTGCCGGCTACTACGAGGGCGCCGGCGCCCTGCGCGACCTCGTCCAGAACCACATGCTGCAGTTGCTGGCGCTGCTGACGATGGAGCCGCCGACGGCGTTCGAGGCCAATCGCCTGCGCGACGAGAAGGTCAAGGTGCTCGAGGCGATCTCACCGCCGGCGCTCGACGAGGTCGCCGAGATGGCGGTGCGCGCGCAGTACGGCCCAGGCGTCGTCTCCGGCTCGGAGTCCGTCGGGTATCGCGACGAGCCGGGCGTCGCGCCCGACTCCCGCACCGAGACGTATGCGGCGTTGCGCCTCTACGTCAACAACTGGCGTTGGGCGGGCGTCCCGTTCTACCTGCGCACCGGCAAGCGCATGACGCGCAAGCAGACGGAGATCGCCGTGACGCTGCGCCCGGTTCCGCACATGGCCTTCCAGGGCGCGGATTCCGCCGGGGTGAAGCCCAACCAGATCATCCTCACGCTGCAGCCCGACGAGGCCGTCACCGTCTCGCTGGGCGCCAAGGTGCCGGGCACGAAGATGCAGATCCGGCCGGTGAACATGGAATTCCACTACGGGACCGCGTTCGTCTCCGAGTCCCCGGAGGCCTACGAGCGGCTGATCCTCGACGTGATGCGCGGCGACGCGACGCTGTTCACACGCGACGACGAGGTCGTGGCGCTGTGGCGGATCATCGATCCGATCCTGGCCGCGTGGGCGGCCGACACGAGTTCCCCGGTCCCCCAATACCCTGCCGGCTCAGCCGGGCCGGTCGAGGCTGAGGCGTTGCTCGACGGGCGCTCCTGGCGCCGGCTGTGACATGAGCGAGGAGCGCTGGGCCGAGCGCGACACGACGCCCGAGCGGATCGAGGCGGCGCTGCGCGAGCTGCTACGTGAAAGCCACGCCGTCGACGCAACGCTGGTGCCGGCGCGGGTTCTCAACCTCGTCGTCGTCGCCGACCGCGAATGGCGCGGCGAGGTGGTCAACCGGCTCGAGCGTGTGGGGCGCTTTCACCCGTCACGCACGATCCTCTGCACAGTAGAGGACGACCGGCGGGAGATCGATGGCTACGCGACGGTGAGCGGTGACGACTCGCACGATGGCGGGATAGGCGTGCTGCGCGAATCGGTCGAGATCGCGCTCGGCGCTTCGCGCCTGAGCCGTCTGGACACGATCATCGATCCGATCGTGATCTCTGAGCTGCCGACGGTTCTGTGGTCGCCGCACAGCCGCGACGAGGCCGTGCAGGCGCTCCTGCCGATCGTCGACGTGATCCTGATCGACACCGACGACCCGGTCTATTTCGACGGCCCGGGTGCGGCGCTGGCGCGGGCCGCGGAGTTGCTCGACTCGAACGTGGACGTCGTTGACCTCGCCTGGCTGCGCACGATCGCCTGGCGCGAACGGCTGGCCGGCAGCTTCTCCGATCCCGTGCGCGACGGATTGCTCGACGGCCTCAAGCGCATCTATGTACGCCACCATCACGGCTCGATCGTCTCGGCGCTGCTGCTCACTGGCTGGCTCTCGTCGCGGCTCGGCTGGATCCCGAGCGAGCTCGTTCCTGGTGCCGGCGGTGCGAGCCAGGCCGCCGCGGTGCGGAGTGGCGGCGGCCCGTCGGTCAGCATCGAGTTCGATCCTGTCGACCAGGCGATCCGCGGGCTCGCGGGCGTGACCGTCACCGGCAGCGCAGGCTTCTCACTCTCGTTCGATCGCGCACCCGGCGGGCTGATCGCGCACGAGCAGAGCGCCGGCGCCAAGCCGCGCGAATGGCAGCTGTTCGGCGCCTCTCGCGGTGAGGGCGGGATACTGGGGGAGGGTGTACGCCAGGCATTGATTCGCGATCCGACGTACGGACCGGCCCTACAAGCAGCAAGGAGCTTCAGCCGATGAGCATCGAGATCCGGGTGGTCGACGATCCCGCACAGGCCTGCGCCGACGCGCTCAGCGACGCTGTCGCGACGGGCGAGAACGTCGTACTGACGGGTGGCTCGACGCCCAGGCATGCCTACGAGCTCGCGGCCACCGGGCGCCCGCAGGATTGGCGGGGCGCGAAGCTGTGGTTCAGTGACGACCGCTGCGTCGCGCCGACCGACGATCTGTCGAACTTCAAGCTGGTCAAGGAGGCGCTGCTCGATCCGCTCGAACGCGCCGATGTCGACGTCGGGTTCTGCCGGCGAATTCTCGGTGAGCGCGGCCATCTGCAGGGCGCGATCGAATATGAGCGCGAGCTCGAGCACGTCGGCGGCGGTCCGGGCGCGATCCGCTTCGAGCTGGTGCTGCTGGGCGTCGGCTCCGACGGGCACATCTGCTCGATGTTCCCCGGGCAGGAGTCGCTGTCGGAGCGGTCGCGGATGGCGGTGGGCGTGCCCGAGGCCGGACTGGAGCCGTTCGTGCCGCGGGTGACGCTGAGCTTCCTGGCATTGAGTCGCGCCAAGCGCGTGCTGGTGCTCGCATGCGGCGCGAGCAAGGCTGACCCGATCGCGGCGGCGTTCGCCGACGACGCACCGCACACGACCGATGTGCCCGCGTCGCTGCTGTCCGAGCACGTCGAGGAGATCGTCCTGCTGCTCGACGAGGCAGCCGCCGCGCGTCTATGACGAGCGTCATCGGGATCGACGTCGGCGGCACCAAGGTGGCCGTGACCCCGCTTGGTCCAAAGGGGATGGGGGAACACCGGCAGCAGCCGACTGCGCTCGACAGTTCCGGCGCGCTGATCGACCAGTTCGTGTCGCTCGTCGGCGAGGCGGCTGCGGGAGAGCCTTACGAGGCCGTCGGCATCGGCGTGCCGTCGATCGTGCGGTTCGAGACGGGTGAGATCGCAGCGTCGACCAACGTCCCGCTCAAGGGTGTGCAGTTACGAGCAGTGCTCGGGGAGCGGTTGGGCGTGCCGGTGTTTGTCGACAACGACGCGACCGTGGCTGCGCTGGCCGAGGCACACGACGAGGATCTGAAGCTCGTGTCGCGCAACCTCGTGATGATCACCGTCGGGACCGGTATCGGCGGTGGTGTGGTGATCGACGGACGTATCTTCCGCGGCGGCAGCGGCGGTGCCGGTGAGGTGGGGATGACGCTGATCGGGCTCGCGACCGATCCGGATCTGCCGGCGGCCGGCGGCCACTTTCCGCAGCCGGGGTCGCTCGAGGCGCTCTCCTCAGGGCATGCACTGGACCGCTTCTCGGCGGCGGTGGCCGCTGAGCACCCTGACTCCGCGCTCGGCAGGCTGGCGGCGTCGGGCAAGCCCGTGCTCGGTGCCGATGCGGTCGCTGCCTGCCGCGACGGTGACGCCGACGCTGCGGCTGCAGTGAGCCGCTGGGCTCACGCCCTCGGCGTCGGCATCGCGAACGCGATCAACACCTTTGACCCCGACGAAGTCGTGATCGGCGGTGGCGGCGCGGCAGCAGGCGAGCTGCTTCTGGATTCGGCGGCAGACTTCGCCGCCGGTTATGTCCATCCGGGCTTGCAGGGCCGTGCGAGCGTTCGGCTCGCCCGTTGGGGCGCCACCGCGGGTGTGCTGGGGGCGGCGCTGCTGGCCGTGCACGAGCTGGAACGGCAGCCCAGTTGATGGCCACCGAGCCGAAGCTGGTGCTGGTTCGCCATGGCGCCACCGAGTGGAGCGAGGACGGTCGTCACACCAGCCATACCGACCTGCCACTGCTGTCGTCCGGGATCGAACGCGCCCGGGCGCTGGGGCCGATCCTGGCGCGGCACACGTTCGCCCGGGTGCTGTCGAGCCCGTTGCAGCGCGCGCGGCAGACGGCTGATCTCGCCGGGTTCGCCGGTCGTCTGGAGATAACGCCCGGTCTGACCGAGTGGGATTACGGTGACTACGAGGGCCTCACCAGCCAGCAGATCCGTGCGAGCGACCCGGATTGGAACCTCTGGCGCGACGGCTGCCCGGACGGCGAATCGCCTGCCGAGGTCACGGTGCGGGTCGACCAGGTGATCGCCGATGCCGTCACGTCGGGCGGCGACGTGCTGATGTTCGCCCACGGCCACGTGCTGCGCTCGCTGGCGGCACGCTGGATGGGGCTGGAGGTCGCCGCCGGCGGGCACCTCGCGCTGTTGACGGCGACCATCTCGGTGCTCGGACATGAGAATGAGACGCGTGTGATCGAGCGCTGGAACGCCAGCCGTGTGACCACTGGCCGCGGCTAATCGGTTTGGGCGGTTTGGGTGCGAACGCGGTCTGTGTAGCGCCTGAGCGCGATCAGCGACCACATCGCCTCGACTACCCCGAACGGCCACGTGCCTGCCAGAAACCCGTAGCTGCTCGACAGCGCGCAGCCGACGGCGAACGCCAGCACAAAGCGCTGGTCCCGGTTCTCCAGCGCGTACATGACCATCATGAACGTGACGGCGCAGGCGCCGTAGATCGTGAGCATCGGGCCATCGTATGGCCGAATGGAAAAGGTCCCGCTGTGCGGAGCCTTCCGGTGATGCGGCTGAAGGGACTCGAACCCCCACGCCCTTGCGAGCACAGCGACCTGAACGCTGCGTGTCTACCAATTTCACCACAGCCGCGGCGGGCCCTCAAAGTAGCACCTGAGGCCTGAAATCGCTGCCCCGACGGCCGTTTTACGGCCTCCTCCGACAGGGTTCGCTACCCTAGGCCGCGCAGTCCGTGCCGCTATCGTCTAGGGGACTAGGACGCCGCCCTCTCACGGCGGTAACCCGGGTTCGAATCCCGGTAGCGGTACTCCAGAAAAGCCCCGGAAACGGGGCTCTTCTTGTCTCAGGGCCCACAGGGCGACCGGCATCGAATCCGCTTCCAGGGCACTCTCAGGGCACATCTCAAGTCGCGCTTGAGGGTGACCTACCGCGGAACACCGGCAGCAACCGGGCTGCGCTCCCGAGGAGCCTCCATAAAGTAGACGCGGAAATGCCGCCTCCGCCGCCTCCGCCGCCTCCATCGCCCGCCATCGTTGAGGATCCACGTTGCCGCGTTGTCGCCTCCACGGTGCCTCCGGCGCGGGCGATCGGCGTCCTGGCCGGGGCGTCGGCGAACCCCAAGACGCGTCCTGTCCGGCCGCGGCGCCCGGGACGCGTCCCCTCCGCCGGCGCCCGGGACGCGTCCCCTCCGCCGGCGCCCGGCGAACTCGGGACACGTTCCCTCGAGGCCTTGGCGATCGCGCCGGGACGGTTTCTCAGCCCGCGGCTGTGAGAGCTCCGCGGGCCGTTACCGGCGGTGTTGCTGCGCGCGCGGCGAGGATCTCCTGCTCGGCGTCGACCTGGTCGCCGTCGTACTCATCGAAGAGGTGCGCATATGTGTCGGTCAGCACCTGGACCGAATGGCCGAGTTGGCGCGCGACGTAGTAGTGCTCCTTGTGCTCGGCGAGCAGCAGGCTCGCGAAGCTATGGCGCAGGTCGTAGGGCCTCGGCGCCGGCACGTGGCCAGCGGCGTGGCAGGCGGGCACCCAGCGGTCCTTGTGCCACTGGGTCCAGTGATTCTTGGTCCAGGGCTTACCGTTATCGCTGATGATCAGGGTGCCGGCCGGCGGGCGGCCGGAAGCGAGCTGGTACTCGCGGAGATCCTGGGCGAGCGGGGAGAGCAGCTTGACGGCCCGGCGCTTCCCGGTCTTGGTTGCCTTGACCTTGCCCTCGGGGTCGAGTGCGCGCTGGACCCGGATCTGGTTGGGGGTGATGTCATTCCAGCGCAGCGCCTTGAGTTCGCCGGGGCGTAGACCGGCGTGGGCCATAAGCGAGACGATCAGTGCATCGCGTTGCCGGGTCTGCGGGTTGCCTGGCGCGGGCAATTCGTAGCTTCGCCGCTGACGCTGGCCGGGTTGGGATCCGCTGATTAGCCGTGGCCCTGGAATGAGCATCGCCTGCCGAATCCCTTCGACCACGAGAGGGGATAACGGCTCGATCCAGTCGCGCTGCTCTTTGGCGGGCGGCCTGACGAGCGGCAGGGGATTGCCGGTGATGACCTCGGCCTGGGCGGCGTGGGTCAGCACGCTTGATAGGAAGGTCCGCGCCTTGTGGATCGATCCGGCGCTGACGCCGGCGGCCAGGCGGCCGGCTTGCCAGACGCGGAGCGTGCTGACGGTGATCTCGCTGATGGGGGTCGATCCGAGTTGCTCGAGGATGTGCTTGGCGTACACCTCGCTGTAGCGGTCCGTGGTGGACTTCGCGAGCGTCCGGCCGTGCTCCGGTGTCCAGCGCTCAGCGATCCACCGATCCAGGGTGGGCGCCTTCGCGGCGAGCTGCGCGAGCGCGACCGGTCCCAGCGCCTTGCGACGGAGGTATTCGTCGCGGAACATCTCAGCGTCCTTCT
>DATKSM010000031.1:0-5204 GCA_035531655.1 Solirubrobacteraceae bacterium | reverse complement strand
ATGGGCGACTACTGGCAGCACTGGCTGGCGCTCGACCAGCGAGACGGCGTCAAGCTGCCGAAGGTCTTCTACGTCAACTGGTTCCGCAAGAACGCCGAGGGCAAGTTCCTGTGGCCCGGCTACGGCGACAACTCGCGCGTGCTGGCGTGGATCTTCCGCCGCTGCGAGGGCAGCGCGGCCGCCGTGGAGACCGAGATCGGGCTGCTGCCGCCGGTGGGCGAGGGCGGGATCGAAATCTCCGGTCTTGATCTCGGCGAGGCCGAGCTGCACGAACTGCTGACCGTCGACCTCGAAGGTTGGAAGCAGCAGGTGCCGCAGATCCACAAGCACTACGAGAAGTTCGGCGACAAGCTCCCGGCGAAGCTCCGCGAGCAACTCCAGGCGCTGCAGGAGCGCCTGGGCTGAGGCCACGGCGCTTGCCCTGATCCCATCCGACGCCGGCCTGCTTGCTTTGCAGGCCGGCGTCGTCGCTGCCCCGCGAGCGCTCGACCCGGGCTGGGCGCGCCGCCTGCGCCGCCTGCGCGGTCGAGGCTGGGCGTTTATCCCGGTGGCTTCGATCGTCGGCGTGATCTTCGCGATCCGCTACGCGTCGGCGACCGCCACCTGGCTGACCTACCTGGCGCTGGTCGCGGTCCCGATCCTGGCGGCCGTGGCCCTCGGGTGGGTGGCGCGCGGCGCCCGGCCCTGGTTGGTGCTCGTGGCGGCGGGGCTATTCGTGGTTGCCTGGCGCACGCCCCAGAGCCTCTCGGGCGAGGCGGCGGGCGCGCTGCTCTCGGGACTCAGCTGCGTAACGCTCGGCGTCCTGCTGGCCGCTGTCACGCCGAGCCGCTGGTTGAAGGTGGGGATCATCGCGATGGCGTGTGCCGACGTCTGGCTGATCGCTTCAAACCAGCTGCAGGCGCCCAACAACGTGCTGGCCGCCGCCAAGCCGAGCGCCGGGCTGCCGCAGCTGCAGAGCGAGCAGTTCGGCAGCATCACGATGGGCTATGGCGACCTCTTCGTCGCCGCCCTGTTGGGCGGCGTGCTCGCGTCGCGGGTGCGAGTCCAGCGAGTGGCGGCCGCTTTGACGTTGGTGATCGCTGCTGTCTTCGACCTGCTGTTCCTGGTGGTTGACAACCTGCCGGCCACGGTTCCGGTTGCGCTCGCGCTCTTGATCACGGAGATAGGGTTAGCCCGTGGACGGCGCGCCGGGGGACGGGCCGGCGCCGGAGGCGTCAGTGCGCGCTACGACCGGTCGAGGCCGGAGGACGCGATTCCTCCGCCAGCGACGTGATCGCGAGCGTCCCGCGCGCGGCCTCCTCGAGCACCTCCGTGGCCTCCTCGGGGGTGCGCGCGTAGAGCTCGACCAGCAGGTGGACGACGATGCGGTCGTCATCATGCTTGTGGAAGCGTACGTGCGTGAAGAACTCCCGCGTGCCGTGATCACCGAAGGCGGCGTAGGACAGCGAGTCGCCTGCGTCCGGGCCCGAGCAGGTTTCGACATCGTCGGCGTCCACCGTGACGGTGCACGACGCGATCCACGGCGTGCCGGTGATCATCCGCTCCCAACGGTCCTCGATCGGTTCGACCCTGCCGTTGTGGAAGCCGAGGTGCGGCTGGTCGTGCATGCACTCCAGGCACTGCACGACCGCCTCCTGCATCTCATCGACGACGTCCGTGCGCTCACCCGTCTCGGGATCAATGCGGTGGATGCCCTCGTAGTGGAGCTGGACTTCGAGGTTCTGGGACCAGCAGCGGTAGCAGCGCAACCAGCTCCGGACCTCGGTTGAGCCCTCCATCGCATCGATTCTAGTCATGACCTGGGGTGTCATCCGAAAGCAGCAGCCCTCAGCCGAACGTGAAGTCGTATGCCTGGATCCCGGGCGGCAGCTGCACGGTGATCTTGAAGGTCTCGTCGGTGCGTAACTTCACGAGGTTGTAGAGGCGCTGGTCGGTCACCGTGAAGTAGCCGCCGGCACCGACGTCACGGCCACGATCGGCGGCGGGGATCGGCTTGCCGCCGAGCAGCACGCGGCCGCGGCGGGGTTGATTTCCTGCTGAGGTCATCACGAGGTAGACATCGCGCGCCTGGACGCCACCTTCAATCGAGGCGGTACCTCCGGTCGGCGTGATCGACTGCGAGCCCGCGCTCCAGGTTCCGTCCAGCGCCCACTCGTTGACGCTGAGGGCGGCAGGCGCCCTGTAGGAGTGCACGCCCGCGTCCAGCGGATGAGCGAACTCCTCCTGCCGCTGTTGCGCCTGCTGTGGGCTCAGGTAGGTCTCGATACTGGCCAGCTGCGTTGAGGCGGTCACCGCGTGAGCGGTCATCAGCGGCGGCAACGTCCTGGCGCCGGCCGCCGTCAGAAGCTCGCGGACGATCTGCTCATCCCTGGCGTATCCGCCCTCGCCGAACGTGGTGTGACGGACCTCGCCCTTGGCGTCGATGAAGTAGTCGGCCGGCCAATACTGGTTGCTGTAGGCGTTCCAGGTGCCGTAGTGGTTGTCCTGGACGACCGGGTAGGTGATGCCGTCACTGTGGATCGCCTGGCGGACGTTGCTCGCCTCCTGCTCGAACGTGAATTCGGGCGTCTCCACGCCGACCACCTCGAGCCCGTCTCGGTGGTAGTGCTTGTAGAGCCCCTCGACGAATGGGAGCGTGCGGATGCAGTTGATGCACGTGTACGTCCAGAAGTCGACCAGCACGACATGCCCGCGCAGGCCGGTGATCGACAGCGGCCGGTCGCCCGGCGTGTTGAACCAGTCCTGCGTGTCGGTGAAGTTCGGGGCGCGACCATCCATCGGCAACGCGGCCGCGCCGCGGGCGCCGGGATCAGCACGCGCGTGCTTCTGGCGCTCCGCGAAGCGGGAGGGGGGACGCAGCGCCGCGAGCTTGTTCTGCACCGTGCCCGATGTCTCCAGCGCCTGCGTCGGGTCCCTCAGGATCGCAGGCAGGCTGGTGTCCTTTCCGATCGCCGTCTCGAAGCGGACGTCGAGGTTGAACACCATCGCTACGCCTGTGGCGAGCAGCACGACGCCAAGCACGCGCTCGACGGTCTGACCGCGCGCGGAACGTTTGATCCGCTTGAGAATCGCGCGCCCGCCGAACCCGTAGACAAGCATCACCGCAGACAATCCGAGCGAGTAGGCGATCGCGAGCAGCACGATGCGCACGGTCGGCCCGGTCGAGGCGCTCACGACTATGACCGCGCTCAGGATCGGTCCGGCGCAGGGCGCGCAGACGAATCCAAGCGCGCCACCGACGCCGACACCTGTCCAGAAGCCATCGCCGCGCGTCGTCGGGCCGAAGCGTGCGAGCCGCGAGAGCGGCGCCTGCACGCGCTGCGCAAGCTCGGGTACGAGCAGGATCACCCCGAACGCGATCAGGATGACGATCGCCAGCGTGCGGGCCGCGCCGCTCGCCAGGCCGACGCCCTTGACCAGCTGCGCCAGCGCCACGATCGAGATCGTGAACGTCAGCGCCAGACCGAGCACGATCCCGAGCGGCCGCCGCCGTCCGCCCACGGCGCTGGCCGAGAGGAGCGCCGGCACCACCGGCAACACGCACGGTGTGATCGCCGTGCCGGCGCCGGCGACGAGCGCGAATATCAGGAGTAGGAGCATGGGTGTCTACAGAGACGCTGATGCGCCGAGAATCCTCCTCGTCTGAGGTTGCGTCTCGGTTAGGCGAATCTCCGTTACACCGAAGACCGGGCTCAGCCGCCGATCGCCGACATCGTCCGCGCGGGCTGCACGAACCCGGGCTCGCCGATGTGGTGCTTGAGCTCCTTGCGCCAGACGGCATCACGGACGATCTGCTCGAGCTCGGGGTCGGAGGCGCCTGACCGCAGCGGGTCGCGCAGGTTGGTCTCGTTCAGGGAGAACAGGCATGTGCGCAGGCGACCGTCGGCGGTCAGGCGGATGCGGTTGCAGTCGCCGCAGAAGGGCTCGGACACCGGGTTGATCAAGCCGATGCGCCCGCGGCCGTCCGCAAAGCGGTAGACGCGTGCGGTTGCGCCCGGTTCGCGCTCGAGCGGCTCGAGCGGGTACAGCGCGTCGATCATCGTGTGCAGCTCGGCGCCGGTCAGGACCTTGTCCGAGGTCCATGCGTGGTCGGCGTCTAGCGGCATGAACTCGATGAAACGCACCTCGTAGGCACTGTTGCGCGCGAGCTCGACGAAGGCGGGCACCTCGTCCTCGGTGAAACCGCGCAGCGCGACGGCGTTGACCTTGATCGGGTGCGCCTGCGGGAACGCGGCCAGGGTGTTCAGTCCGCGCAGCACCTGATCGAGCGCATCCCGCCGCGTGAGCTCATAGAAGCGGTCGGCCTGCAGCGAGTCGACCGAGACGTTGAAGCGGATCCCGCCCGCACGACTCCGGCCATCCGCGCCCCGCCGGCGACCGGCCCCGGCGGCGACAAGCGCCGCGGCGTCCCGCTCGAGCAGGAAGCCGTTGGTCGTGATCGCCAGATCCTCAACGCCGTCGATCCCGGCGAGCATTGCGACCAGCCGCGGGAAGTCCCGCCGCACCAGCGGCTCGCCGCCCGTCAGGCGCACGTCGTGGACGCCCATCGATGCGAGCAGCGTGACGAGCCGGGCGATCTCTTCGAAGGTGAGGACCTCGGCGCGGTCGAGCCATGGCAGGCCCTCTGCCGGCATGCAGTACTGGCAGCGGAAGTTGCAACGGTCTGTCACCGACACGCGAACGTCGGCGATGCGGCGCCCGTGTCCGTCGACGAGCTGCTCAGTCGCCATGCTCAGAGGCTAGCGCCTGCCGCTCCTGAGCCGACACCGTCGCCGTTGTGGGCTGCGACGATCGCGACGATGTCGCCGATCGTGCGGTTGAGGTCCCAGTCCTTGGGTGTATAGACGGCGGCGACGCCGGCGTCGCGTAATGCGGTGGCGTCTGTCTCGGGGATCACGCCGCCGACGACGACCGGGATTCCCTCGGCGCCGGCCCGGCGCAGCGCCGCGAGAACTTCCGGGATGAGCTCGGCGTGCGAGCCGGAGAGGATCGAGAGGCCGATCACGTCGACGTCCTCCTGTGCGGCCGATTCGGCGATCTGGGCCGGGGTCAGGCGGATGCCCCCGTAGACGACCTCCATGCCGGCATCCCTCGCGCGCACCGCGATCTGCTCCGCGCCATTCGAATGTCCGTCGAGGCCGGGCTTTCCGACCAGGAACTTGATGCGATGCCCGAGACCGTCGCTGACACGGTCGACCTCTTCG
>DATKSM010000030.1:0-22647 GCA_035531655.1 Solirubrobacteraceae bacterium | reverse complement strand
GAGGCTGTCGGCGCCACGCCACTGCGGGGCGACGTGCCTGGCGCCCTGGTCGGAACCCTCATCGTGGCCTGGCAGCCGCTCCTAACGATCCTTGAAGAAACGCGCCGGTCAGCGGGTATACACCGGGGTGTTGCGTAGCATGAATGGGTGGAAGGCCAGCCGAGATGACCGTTCTGAAGAGCATCGAAAACAAGATCGCCGGAGTCGTGGAGGGCACCTTCAGCCGTGTCTTTCGCTCCGAGGTGCGCCCGGTCGAGATCGCGCGCAAGCTGGCGCGCGAGATGGAGGAGCATCAGTACGGAACGCTGTCGCGCACGTACGTTCCGAACGAGTACCGCGTCTACCTGTCATCGCGCGACCGCGAGCGCTTTGAGACGTATGAGGATGCCCTCGCCGACGAGCTCGCCGGCTATCTGCTCGAGCACGCCCGGCGCGAGCGCTTCGCGCTGCTTTCACGGCCCGTGATCGAGTTTGAGACCGACGAGCGTCTCGGTCTCGGCGAGTTCGGGATCGAAACGTCCGTTGTCCAGCCCGAGGAGGAGCCGGTGCCGGCCGGCGCCCCCGAGCCGGAGCCCGGCCCGCCCGTGAGCCGCACGATGGTGTTCAGCGCCGCCCAGCGCCTGTCCGAGCCGCTTGAGGAAGCCGCCACGGCAAGGTCGCAGCGCGCGCTGCTGATCTACGGCGGACGCCGCCTCGTGGTCGGTCCGCGCGGCGCGACGCTTGGGCGTAGCCGCGACTGTGACATCGTCGTCGACGACGCCAACGTCTCCCGCCAGCACGCCGAGCTGCGCCCGCGCGGCGTCGGCTGGGTGCTGTCGGACCTGGGTTCGACGAACGGCACACGTTTGAACGGGCGCTCGATCCAGACGCCCGAGGTCGTCCGCCCAGGAGACGAGATCGAGCTCGGCGCATCCCTGATCACGTTCGAGCTCGAGTAGCCCCACCCGACCAAGCCATGCTTCAGCCAGTTTCAGTCGGACTCAAGTTCGGCTTCCTGATAGTTCTGTACCTGTTCCTGCTGTGGGTCGCGGCGAGCAGCCTATTCGACCTGCGGCGGGGCGTCGGCGGGCGCCGCGGTGGCATCACGGCCGCCGAGGGAACGAGCATCTACCAGACGGCCGACCCGCTCGCCGCGCTGGATGCCGACTTCGAGCCGCGGCTCGTGGTGGAGCGCGCCGAGGGGCACGAGCCAGGGGTGGCCTACGATCTGCTCGACGGCGCGACGCTCGGCCGCGGCGACGTCGAGATCAAGCTCGGCGACCCGTTCGCGTCCTCCCGTCACGCCAAGATCACACGGCAGGGACGGACGCTCGTGATCGAAGATCTCGGTTCCACAAATGGCACCTACCTGAACGACGAGGCGCTGGGCGGGCCACAACCGCTCCATGACGGCGACCGCATCCGGATCGGCGACTCTGAGTTCTCCTACTTCCAGTAACCGCCGCAAGATGCTCACAGCCGCAGAAACGATCGTTCGTACCGACGTCGGCCGCCAGCGCAGCGGCAACGAGGACTCCGCCTACGCGCAGCCGCCCGTGTTCGTGCTCGCCGACGGCATGGGCGGTGCCCAATCCGGCGAGGTCGCGTCTCAGATCGTGGTCGATGCCTTCGCTCGGGGGTTGCCCGCCGAGGGCACGGCTGAGGAGCGGCTATCGATGGTCGTGCAGCGCGCCAACAAAGAGATCCACTCGCGCTCCCAGAACGAGATCGAGAACGCCGGCATGGGAACGACCGTCACCGCTGCTTACCTCGACGCGGATGCGCTCGCGCTCGCGCACGTCGGTGACAGCCGCGCCTACCTGCTGCGCGATGGAGAGCTGACGCGCCTGACTGAGGACCACTCGCTGGTCGAGGAGCTACTGCGCGGCGGCAAGCTGACGGAGGAGCAGGCGCTCGACCATCCGCAACGCTCCGTGATCACGCGCGCACTCGGGATCGAGCCGATCGTCGAGATCGACACCTGGACGTATCCGGTGCGCCCTGGCGACGTCGTGCTGCTGTGCAGCGACGGGCTCACCGACATGCTGCCTGAGCAGCAGATCGAGGAGACGCTCGTGGAGGCGCCCGATCTGAGCGCCGCCGCCGCTCTCCTGGTCGACGCGGCCAATGCCGCCGGCGGGCGCGACAACATCACCGTCGTCCTGTTCCGGGTCGCCGTCGCGGATGACGCAGCCGCCCATCTCGACCAGCCAACCGTGATCTCATACGGCGCCGGCCCGCTGGCCGGCGCCGTCGCCGGAGCGCCTGCCCCGGCGCCCCAGGCCCCGAAGCAGGCCCAGCTTGCGCGCCTGCAGGGCTTCAAGCCGCATATGCCCGCCGGCTTCGTGCAACCGGCGGGGCAAGAGCGCCACTTCGGCCGGCTCGGCAAGACGGTCGCGGGCTTGACGGCGCTCGCGTTCGTGCTCTGCCTGATCGGCGGCGGCGGCTACCTCGCCAGCCGCCAGCTGTACTTCCTCGGCACCAACGGGCAGGGCACGGTCGTCGTATATCGCGGTTTCCCGTACGTGCTGCCGCTCGGGATCCCCATGTACGAGACCTTCTACGTGTCAGGGGTTCCGGCCTCGACGATCCCGGCGAGCTACCGCGCGAAGATCCTCGACCACGCGATGCGCGACCAGACCAGCGCGACCAAGCTGATCAACAATCTCGAGCTCGGCGAGATCAGCAAATGAGGGCGCGTAACCGCGAACTCTTCGGCCTGATCCCCGCCTCGCTGCTGATCTCGGCGGGCTTCGCGGCGGTCTTCATCCAGCGCTCAAACCAGCTCTCGACCGTGTCGCTGGTCTACGGGGCGCTGTTCCTGGGGCTGTGCATCGTCGGGCACATCTTCATCCGTGTGACGCTGCCGAATGCCGATCCCTACGTCTTCCCGCTGGTCGCGGTCCTGGCCTGCTTCGGGATCGTGATGGTCTACCGGATCTACGGCGCGACCTTCGCGCGCCAGCAGGCGCAGTGGTTTGTGGTCGGGCTGGCGCTGTTTGCCGCGACCGTGATCGTGTTCCGGGACTATCGCAAGCTCGAGAACTACCGCTACCTGATCGTGATCGGCTCCCTGGTCCTATTGATCCTGCCGCGCGTCCCGGGGCTCGAGGATCCGACCAACGGCGCCTACCTGGAGATTCACCTCGGCTCGCTGACGTTCCAGCCGACCGAGTTCGGCAAAGTGGGATTGGTCGTCTTCCTTGCCAGTTACCTGCGCGACCACCGGCAGGCGCTGGCGGGCGGGCGCAAGATCCTCGGGTACCGGGTGCCGCCGCTCAAGCACCTCGGGCCGCTGCTGCTGCTGTGGGGTATCGCGATGCTGATCCTGGTCTTTCTGCACGACGTCGGCTCCTCACTGATGTTCTACGGCGGTCTCCTGGCGATCCTCTACGTCGCCACGGACCGGATCTCGTTCGTGTTGGTTGGCGTGGTGGCGTTCGCCGCGGGCGCCTGGTATCTGAGCACGCACATCCCGCACATCAACGCACGCGTGCAGGACTGGCTGCACCCGTTCGACCCGAAGCTCTACGGCGCCCTGGGCGGCAGTTTCCAGCTTGCCAACGGGCAGTTCGCGATGGCCGCGGGCGGCCTCTTCGGGCAGGGATTCGGCCAGGCGATGCTGACGGTACCCGGCGCGCACCCGGTCGCATATCTGATCCCGGCACCGGGCACGGACATGATCTACACGGTTATCACGGACGAGCTGGGCCTGTTCGGCGGGGCGGCGCTGCTGATCACGTATCTGATCCTCTGCGCACGCGGCTTCAAGGCGGCGATCCTCGCCCGCGACTCGTTCTCCAAGCTGCTGGCGACGGGCCTGTCCTCGATCCTCGCGATTCAGGTTTTCGTGATCGTCGGCGGCGTCACGCGCGTAATCCCGCTGACCGGCGTGACGCTGCCGTTCGTCTCCTACGGCGGCTCGTCGATCCTCGCCAACTTCGTCCTGGTGGCACTGCTGCTGCTGGTCTCCGACCGCGCGCGCCGCCCGGAGTACGCAAGATGAACCGCTCGATCATCCGCCTGTTCGGGGTCGTGATTCTGTTGTTCACGGTCCTGATCGTCTGGACCTCGCGCTGGACCGTGTTCGACGCGACCGCGCTGCAGAACAACTCGCTCAACAGGCTTGAGTTCTTCGCAACCGAGAAGATCAAGCGCGGGCGCATCATCGCTGACAACGGCGCGGTTTTGGCGGAGTCGGTCCGCGCCGGCGGCGGCACCTGGACCCGCAGGTACCCGTACGGCTCGCTGTTCGCGCAGGCGGTTGGCTACAACGTTCTCAGCCAGAGCCAACGTGCCGGGCTCGAGTGGTCGCGTGCCTCTGAGCTGCTGGGCAAACCGACCGGGCTGACGAGCGTGTTCGGCTCGTTCAACGGCGGACCGAAGGTCGGTGATCAGGTTGACAGCACACTCGATCCGAAGGCGCAGAGACTGGCACGATCGCTGCTGGCCGGTCGCGTCGGCTCAGTCGTGGCGATCGTGCCGCAGACCGGCGCCGTGAAGGTGATGTACTCGAACCCAACGTACAACGACAACGACCTGAAGGCACATTGCCCGCCGAATCCGGAGGTAATCGGCTGCCAGTTCAACTACGCGACTCAGGCCGGATTGCCGCCGGGCTCGACGTTCAAGCTGATCACGACGACCGCCGCGCTCGACAGCGGCAGGTACACGCCGAGTTCGATCTTCAATGGCGACTCTCCAGTCATAGTCTCCGGGCACTCCCTCGAGAACGACAGCAACTACAGCTACGGACCGGTGACGCTGACGAAGGCGCTGACAGACTCGATCAACACGGTTTATGCGCCGCTCGGTGTGAAGCTGGGCGGGAGCCTTATGCAGGAGTACATGCAGCGCTTCGGTTTCTACTCCGTGCCGCCGCTGGACTATCCGGCGAATCAGATGATCAAGAGCGGGGAGCGGTTCTATCCGGGCGTGTGCGGCAGGCACAAGAACATCTTGCTGCTGCCGGTTACCAATTCCTGTGTGGACCTCGGCCGTACCGCCATCGGACAGGCGAACCTCACCGTCACGCCGATGCAGATGGCGATGGTCGTCTCCGCGATTGCCAATGACGGCAAGCTGATGGAGCCACGGCTCACCAGCAAGGTCGTCAACACCGACGGTCAGGTCGTCGACAGCGTCCCGCCACAGGAGTACGACCAGGTGATGAAGCCGAAGATCGCGGCCGAGCTCAGACAGATGATGCGCGACGTTGTGGAGGAGGGAACGGGCACGGCGGCGAATCTGAACGGCCTGAACATCGGCGGCAAGACTGGCACCGCGTCGACCGGGCTCTACAAAAATGGCCAGGAACTCGACGATGCCTGGTTCGTCGGCTTTCCGGAGTCCAACCCGAAGATCGCGGTCGCGGTTGAGCTGACGAACATCCCCAACGGCTACGGCGGCACCTACGCTGCGCCGATCGCGGCACAAGTGATAAAGACTCTCCTGGCGGAAAAACAATGAGTGAGTTCGACGCGGGGACGATCATCGACGGGCGCTACCGGGTGCTTCACCGCCTCGGTGCCGGCGGCATGGCTGACGTCTATCTGGCGCAGGACGAGCAGCTTGACCGCGAGGTCGCGCTCAAGCTGCTGCACCGGCGCTTCGCCGAGGACCCCGGCTTTGTTGAGCGCTTCCGGCGAGAGGCGCAGGCGGCCGCGTCGCTGCAACACCCCAACGTCGTCAGCGTGTTCGACCGGGGCACCTTCGAGGACACCTACTACATCGCGATGGAATACCTCGACGGGCGCACGCTCAAACGGCTGATCCGCGAGGAGGCGCCGCTCGAGACCACCCGCGCGATCGACCTCACGATCCAGATGTTGAAGGCGGCGCGATTCGCGCACCGGCGCGGTGTCATCCACCGCGACCTCAAGCCGCACAACGTGATCGTCGACTCGGGAGACCACGTCAAGGTCACTGACTTCGGGATCGCACGCGCCGGCGCATCCGACATGACCGAGACCGGCTCGATCATGGGCACCGCACAGTACCTCTCACCCGAACAGGCGCAGGGCCACGCGGTCAGCGCCCCGTCGGACCTCTACTCGGTCGGGATCGTGCTCTACGAGATGCTGACCGGGCGGGTCCCGTTCGACGGCGAGTCACCCGTTTCGATCGCGCTCAAGCACGTGTCCGAGGCGCCGATCCCACCGAGTCAGTTCAACCCGGAGATCCCCTCGGCGCTCGAGCAGGTCGTGCTGTGGTCGCTGAACAAGGATCCGGCCGACCGCCCGGCCGACGCCGACCAGTTCATCATGGCGCTCGAGCAGGTGCGCGAGGCGCTGGCGGCTCCGGCCGGCGAGGTCACCGCCAGCATGCGCGCCCTGGCTGCCGGCACCGGGTTGGTACCGGTCGGCGCGACACCGCACACAAGCCTGATGCCCGCCGAGGCGGCCGATGGCAACGGCGGGGCCGTCGGCCTGGCCTTCGACGGTGACCAGCTCGACCGCCATCACGACGACGACCAGCGCGACCAGCGCAAGCGCCCGATCTGGCCCTGGATCGTGGCGCTGGTGGTGCTTTTGCTGATCGGCGGCGGCGTTGCGGCCTACCTGCTGACGCGGCCGCAGAAGGTGCTCCTTCCTGCCGTCGTGAACCTGATGCTGCCGGACGCTCAGAGGCAGTTGCAGGGAGACGGATTCGTGGTCATCACGAACTCTCAGCCTTCCAAGTACGCAAACGGCATCGTGATCGCCCAGAACCCACTGGGGGACGCGCGAGTGAAGAGTGGCTCGATCGTGACCCTGACCGTGTCCACCGGTCCGGCCACCACCACTGTGCCGTCGGTCGCCCAGCTGACTCAGGCCCAGGCGGAGGCACAGATTCGTCAGGCGGGCCTCAAGGTCTTGCAGGTCACGACCGAGACGTCGACGAGCGTGCCCGCGGGCGAAGCCACGCGTACGTATCCCGTCGGCGGCGCGAGCGTCTCCCGTGGCAGAGGCGTGATTCTCTACATGAGCTCCGGCCTGGCCGTGCCCGACGTTGTCGGCGACAACGTCGGCGACGCAGAGAACGCGCTCACCCAGTTCAACGTGCATGTCGTGCAGCAGACAACGACGACCGCCACCCCCGGCACGGTGCTCAGCCAGTCGCCGACGTTCGGCAAGGCGGTTGGGCAGAACGGCACGGTGACGCTGACCGTCGCGCAGGCTCCCAGCACCGTCAAAGTTCCGCGCGTCGTCGGCGACACGCCCTCGGAGGCCGTCAGCACGCTCACCGCGGCGGGGCTGAACAGTGCCCAGGTGCCCACGACGGTGCGGAATCTCAACCTGGTTGGACTCGTCGTCAGCCAGTTCCCGACCTCCAACAGCATGGTCAAGAGGGGCACGGTCGTGACGATCACGGTCGGGCAGGCGGCGCCGAGCAACTCCAACGGCACGGGCGGCACGGGCGGCACGGGAGGCGCAGGCGCCACGAGCACGCACACGACATCGAGCACGCCGACCACGACCAGTTCACCATCGACCACGACTTGACGGGCTCGCATCGGATCGCGGTGCTCGGCGGCGGTCAGTCGTCGGAGCATGAGGTCTCGCTCGCCTCGGCGGCGTCGGTCGCAGCCGGTCTGCGCGCTGCCGGCCACGACGTAACGGAGATCGAGGTGGGACGCGACGGCGTGTGGCGCTGCGGTGGTGGCGAGCTCGCGGTCATGCCCGGCCGCGGTCTTCCCGATGTGGACGTCGTCTTCCCCGTCCTCCACGGCCCGTTCGGCGAGGACGGCACCGTCCAGGGCCTGCTCGAGCTGCTCGGCGTGCCCTACGTTGGCGCCGGGGTCCTGTCGAGCGCCGTCTGCCTGGACAAGGTCGTCTTCAAGGAGCTGATGGCGCAGGCGGGGATACCGCAGGTGGACTACCGGGGGATCACGGCGAGCGACTGGGAGAGCGACTCGAACGGTGTGGTCCACAGCCTCTCAGCGCTCGGTCTGCCCGTCTTCGTCAAGCCGGCGCGACTCGGCTCCTCGGTCGGGATCGGGCGGGTGCTCGAGCAGGCCGAGCTGGCGCCGGCGCTGGCCGCAGCCTTCGTGCACGATCCGCTGGTGATCGTCGAGGCCGCAGCGTCGGGGCTCGAGGTCGAGTGCTCAGTGCTGGGTAACGACGCGCCGATCGCCTCTGTACCCGGAGAGATCCTGCTCGCCGCCGGTGAATCCGGCTGGTACGACTATGAGGCCAAGTACACATCGGGCGGCATGGAGCTGATCGTGCCCGCCCGGATCTCCGAAACCGCGCTTGAGCGGGTGCGGGCGCTGGCGGTGACGGCGTTCACGCGCGCCCGCTGCGCAGGGCTTGCGCGGGCGGACTTCTTCGTCGACGGGGAGACGGTGCTGGTCAACGAGCTCAACACGATGCCGGGCTTCACCGAGACGAGCGTCTTCGGCGCGCTGTTCGCTGCCTCCGGCATTCCCTATGGCGAGCTGCTCGGCCGGCTCGTGGCGCTCGCGCTCGAGCGCCATGAGCGCGAGCGCGCATACACGTTCTGAGCGCCTCGGGCGTCCGCCGCGCCACGGCGCGCCGAACCAGGCCGCCGCCCCGGTAGGCTGACGGACGTATGTCCGCGAGCGCCAGCGAGATCCGAACCGTTGCCGTCGTCGGCGGCGGGCTGATGGGCTCCGGGATCGCCGAGGCTGTTGCGTCCGCGGGTCTGGAGGTGATCCTGCGCGACATCGACGACGCCGGCGTCGAGCGTGCGCACGAGCGCATCGAGGGCTCGCTGCAACGCGGCGTCAGCGGCGGCAAGCTCGACGAGGATGACGCCGCCGCGATCCGTGACCGCATCGCGCTGACGACTGACGTCGCGCGCGTTGCCGGTGCCGACCTGGTGGTCGAGGCGGTGCCCGAGGACGAGCGGCTCAAGCTCGAGGTGATCACCGCGATCGGCCAGGCCGTCTCCGAGCGCGCGATCATCGCCTCCAACACGTCGTCGATCCCGATCACGCAGCTCGCGCATGTGGTGCCGCGGCCCGAGCGCGTGGTGGGACTGCACTTCTTCTCGCCGGTGCCGGTGATGCGCCTGGTGGAGATCGTGATCGCACTCGACACCGACCGTGAAACGGTGGACGCCGTGCGGACGTTCGCGATCACGCTCGGCAAGACCCCGATCGAGACCAAGGACCGCTCGGGCTTCATCGTCAACATGCTGCTGGTCCCGTACCTGATGGCGGCCGTGCGGATGTTCGAGGACGGCTTCGCGACGCGCGAGGACATCGACGCCGGCATGAAGCTCGGGTGCGGCCACCCGATGGGGCCGCTGACGCTGAGCGACTTCATCGGGCTCGACGTGCTCTACGCGATCGGCGTGTCGCTGTACGACGAGTTCAAGCGTGACGAGTACGCGCCGCCGCCGCTGCTGAAGCGGATGGTCGCCTCGGGCCGGCTCGGGCGCAAGTCCGGCCGTGGCTTCTACGAGTACGGCTAGTCACGGCGAACCGCCAGGCTCGTGGCCGGCCCAGCGGGGCCGGCAAAACCTCAGCGGTACAGCTCGATCTCGTTGATCGCGACGTAGTTGCTGTTCGAAGACAGCGAGGTGATCCAGAGCAGGTAGTAGCGATAGGCGTGCCCGCCCGCATGGAGGCGGAAGTGCTGGGTCTTGCTGACATTGTCGGTGCCGCCGACCGGCACCCAGTTGCTGGCCTTGAAGCTGTTCGGGTCGGGCTGCGAATTGGTCGCGTAGATCTGCGCGTTGAAGCCGCTGGTCGCCGTCTCCACGATCATCTTCACGGCTGCCCTCGCTCTGTCGGGGCGCACGAAGATCCCAACGCCCTTTTTGTCGAGCTGCCCCCCGTAGTAGTGCTCTGTCTCCCAGGCGGTTGCGGAATTGCCGTCGATCGCGTACCGGGCGTCGCCGTTGTCCTGGTAGGTGCCTCCGGACGTGCTGTCGGGGTTGTACGCGAAGGCGGCGCTCAGCGCGACCGGCACCGGGGATCCTGGATTCGAGCCGTGACTGCCTGCGGGCCCGTTGTGGTGCGTGCGCAACGCGAGCACGACCACCACCGCGGCCACGACGGCGACGGCGATCAGGCCGACCGCGAAGGCGCCGCCGCGGCGACGGATGCTGATCGGCACACGCCTGCGGGTCTGGGGCGGGAGCGTCTTCAGCACCGTCGTGACCTCACCGTCGGCGCTGCCGGCACGCGTCGTCTCCAACGCCAGCACGTTCTCGAGGTCGGCGATCAGCTCCGCGTCGTCGGCATAGCGCTCCGACAGCTCCTTGGCCGTCGCGCCCTCGACCACTGACGCAAGCGTCGCCGAGACGTCGGGTCGCAGCTTGCGGACGTCGGGGATGTCCTCGCGCACGTGCTTCATCGCAACCGCAACCTGGGTCTCGGCGCTGAACGGCAGCTGGCCCGTGAGCATCTCGTATAGCGCGATGCCCAGCGAGTACAGGTCGGACTGCCCGGTCACCGGCTGTCCCAGCGCCTGTTCGGGAGAGACGTAGTCGGTTGTGCCGAGCACGCGGCCGTCGTCGGTCAGGCCATCTTCCTCGAGCGTCCGCGCGATCCCGAAGTCCGTCACCTTGGCCGTGCCCTCGTGGTCGAGCAGCACGTTCTGCGGCTTCACGTCGCGGTGCACGATGTGGTTGGCGTGGGCGGCGCCGAGCGCCCGCGCGATCTCGATGCAGTAGGCAACGGCCTCTGGAATCTCGAGACGCCCGAGCCGGCGAATCCTGTCCTTGAGCGTCTCGCCCTCGATGTATTCGAAGACGATGAACGGCCGGCCGTCGTCCTCGCCGGCGTCGATCACGTGGACGATGTTCGGGTGCGACAGCCGGGCGACGGCGCGCGCCTCACGGCGGAAGCGCTCGAGCTGGTCGGAGTCGGTGGCGACCTCGCGGTTCATCACCTTGATCGCCACGAACCGCTCGAGCGTCTCGTCATGGGCGCGGTAGACCGTCGACATCCCGCCGGAGCCGATCCGAGACTCCAACGTGTAGCGACCACCGAGCGTCGTGCCGAGCATGCTGCTCATCTGCTCGTCCTATTGTGGAACAAGTCAGGCGCGTTCGGGCAGCCGGGCTGTCAGGGCCCGGTCAGGGTGTCGCTGCCGGCCGCCGCGCGGATGCCCATCGGGAGCAGTTCGACCACTTCCGCCTCATCGGTGAGCTGCCCGATCACAGCCGTTCCCGGATGGAAGCCCGACAGCAGCTCTACGGCCGCCGCTGCCTGGTCCGCGGGCACCATGGCCACAAACCCGCAGCCCATGTTGAAGACCTCCCACATCTCGGCCGCGCAGATCTCGCCGAGGGACGCGATCAGCTGGAACACGGGCGGCGACGGCAACGGCTCGGTGATCGAGTAGCCCACGCCCGTGCCGATCCGGCGCAGGTTCATGAGCCCACCGCCGGTGATGTGCGCGAGCCCGCGCACCTCGATAGCGCTCGAGATCAGCGCGAGGATCGCGCGCACGTAGATCACGGTCGGCTCGAGCAGCACATCGGCGACCGACTGGCCGCCGAGCAGATCCGGTCGCGCGTCGAGCGTGAGCCGGCCATCCTCGAGCAGCGCCCGCCGCGCGAGCGTCATACCGTTGGAATGGATCCCCGACGCCGGCAGGCCGATCATCACGTCGCCCGGACGCGCGGTGTTGCCGTCGATGATTGCGTCGAGGCCCACCACCCCGAACGCCGATCCGACCAGGTCGAAGCCGTACGGCGACGGGTGGCCGCGCAGCACCTCCGGCACCTGGCAGACCTCACCGCCGGGGATCTCGACGCCGGCCTGGGCGGCGCCGACCGCCAGCCCGCGCCCGATCGCCTCCAGCAGCGACGGCTCGGCCTGCTCCACCGCGATGTAATCCAGCAGCGCCAGCGGCTGCGCGCCGACACAGATCAGGTCGTTGACGTTCATCGCCACGCAGTCGATCCCGATCGTGTCGAAGCGGCCGGTCTGCTCGGCGACGATCACCTTCGAGCCGACGCTGTCGGTTGCGAGGGCGATACCGACATTCGGCGCCACCGCGCCCGGCAGCCGCATCACGCTGGCGTAATGGCCGGGCAGCGGCACGCTCAGCGACTCGCGCCCGGTCTCGATCGTCTTGAGCACGCTGACGATCGCTGCCACGCCGGCGTCGGCCTGATGGGTGTCGACTCCTGCGGCGGCGTACGCGTCGGTCATCAGAGTCCCATTGTGGCTGATCGGGATGGCCATCTGGCCGTGCGCCCCACCTCTAAAACACGTTTTCGCGTTATAGCGGCGACGTTATAACGCAAAACGCCGCTCAGGACATGCGCATCGGCCGGGCTCAGTTTGCGGAAACCGGGCGGTCCCCCGGCGTAGCCGCCGCAGCGCCACCGATCCGAGCGCGATCCGGTAGGCGGCGAACGGCCACAGCGGGCGGTCGCGCTCGACCAAGTCGATCAGCGGTGTCGACGCCAGGGTCGACGCGAACGACGACACCACCCCGACCGCGAACACCCCGCCGGATCCGTCCGGTAGGCCTTGCTGCCGCAGGCGCAGGCACTTCAGGAAGGTGGCACCACTGATCACCGGCAAGGCGACATGCCGTGACAGCCGCTCGGCGTCGACTCGTGTGAACCGCCGCAGGCGCGCCGCCGTCAGCGTCGCGCCGTTACGCGAGACCCCCGGGAACAGCGCGCACGCCTGGCCGATCCCGAGCCAGAACCCGTCCAGCGGCGTCGCCGCATCGAACCCGCGCTCCTGTGCGGAGCGATCGGCCCATGCCATCGCCAGCGCGCCGGCGATCAGTCCCGTGGCGATCGTTCCCGGCTTCCCCAGGAAGCGCTCGATCGGCCGCTCGAGCGCGAACCCGACGAGCACCGGTGGCAGCAACGACAGCGCCACGACGGCCGCCGAGTTGGGATCGGCGGTGCGTGCCGCCTCGATCACCTCGTCACGCAGCATCACGACCAGCGCCGCGGCGGTTCCGGCGTGAAGCGCCACCTCGAAGGCCTTGCGCACCTCCGGGTCGGCGGAGACACCCTCCCAGCCCAGCAGCCACGGCACCAGCTCGACGTGTCCGGACGAGGAGATCGGCAGCAGCTCGGTAGGTCCGTGCAGCGCCCCGACCGCCAGGGCGCGCCCGAGCCCGGCCCGCCGCGACGGCATCAGGCCGCTGGTGTGGGGGTGCGTCGGTTGCGGATCCAGCGCACCAGAAACCAGACGACCAGCACGACGACGATTGCGACGACCGCGTAGTCGACATAGTCGAGGTGGTGCTTCCACTGTTGCCATTGGTGTCCGACGGCCTTGCCTACGAGTGCCCAGCCGGTGATCCAGACGATCGAGCCGAGCGTCGCCATCGAGACGAAGCGCCAGTAGGGCATCCGGGCGATGCCGGCCGCATAGGGCGGCACCGAACGGAACACGGGGATCACGCGAGAGACGGCGACGACGGGTGCGCCGTAGCGCTCGAACCAACGGTGCGTCAGCTCGATCTTGCGAACATCGATGTGCACGGGGCTGCCGGGGCGTGCGAGCGCCTCATGCAGTCCGAAATAGCCGATCGCGTAACAGATGCTGGCGCCGATGACGTCTCCGAGCACGCCGGCGACGATGATTCCGATCAGCGTCAGGTTATGGGTGTCGACGTTGAAACCGGCGAACAGCATCGTCGCCTCGGTCCCCGGCACGATGACGACCTGGGACATGACGATCATGAGCGTCACGCCGGCGTAGCCGAGATCGTGGACGACGTTGGTGGCGAAGGTCACGAGCTGGGCCGTGATCGAGGCGTGTATGAGCACGCGCTGAATGTACCGTTGTCAGCCCGGACTGTCTGTACGTCTAAGGTCGTTCTCATGCCGGTACCCCTGTTTGACACAGAGACGCCACTCGCGCCCCTGCGCGAGACGATCCTCGAGCGCGTCAGCGCCGTGATCGACGGCGGCCGCTTCATCCTCGGGCCCGAGGTCCAGGACTTCGAGCAGGAGCTCGGCGCCTACATCGGCGTCGGGCACGCGATCGGTGTCGGCAACGGCACCGACGCGATCACGATCGCCGCGCGCGCGCTCGGCGTCGAGCCGGGCGACGAGGTGGTCGTGCCCTCCTTCACTTTTTACGCGACCGCCGAGGCGATCGCCGCGATGGGGGCGATTCCCGTCTTCTGTGACGTCGACCGCGACACCCGCAACGTCACGGCCGAAACGATCCGCCCGGCGCTGACGCCGAAGACCAAGGCGATCATCGCGGTCGACCTGTTCGGCATGCCGGCCGAGATCGAGCCGATCAGGGACGCCTTCGGGCTGCCGGTGATCGAGGACGCGGCCCAGGCGCTCGGCGCCAGCCTCCGCGGCCGCCGCGCCGGGGCGCTCGGCGACATCGCGACCTTCTCCTTCTACCCCTCCAAGAACCTAGGAGCTTTCGGCGACGGCGGCGCGATCACGACAGACGACGACGACCTCGCCGAGCGCGTGCGTGCGCTGCGCTTCCACGGCTCGCGCGACAAGCAGTCCTTCCAGTTCGTGGGCTACAACTCGCGCCTTGACGAGATCCAGGCCGCGATCCTGCGCGTGCTGCTGCCGCGGCTCGACGCCTGGTGCGACGGTCGCCGCGCCGGTGCCCAGGCCTACATCGACGCGGGGCTCGGTGACCACCTTGAACTCGGTGGCGCCCCGCTGGGCGCCACCCCCGCTTGGCATCTGTACGTGGCGACCCACTCTGACGCCGATGCGAAGCTGAAGCTGCTCAACGACGCCGGCATCCAGGCCCGCGCGTATTACCGCACGCCGCTGCACCGCCAGCCGGCGATGGCTCCGTACGTCGCTCGCGACGGCCGGGCGCTGGAGTTGCCCGTCACCGATGAGCTCGCGCGTACGAACCTGGCGCTGCCGATCAGCCCGGTGTTCACGCGGGTGCAGGCGGATGAGGTCGTAGCGGCACTGGCTGCCGCGTGACGGCCGGGTGAGTGCCGCATCGTGAAGGTCTGGGTCGATCTCACCAACTCGCCGCACGTTCTCGTGCTGGCGCCGATCATCCGGCGACTGCGCCAGCAGGGCCATGAGGTCGAGGTCACCGCGCGTGACTTCGCGCAGACGCTGGAGCTCTGCGATCGCCTCGGGATCGGGTACTACGCGGTCGGACGTCACCGCGGTGCGTCGCTCGCCGATAAGGCGCGTGGGCTCGCGGACCGCTCGTGGCAGCTGGTGAGGTTCGCGCGCAGGCGTGGATTCGATGTCGCTATCGGGCACGGCTCGAACGACGTCACCGTGGCCGCGCGACTGCTGGGCATCCCCTGCTCGACGATGTTCGATTACGAGTGGGCGACCGTCCAGCACAACGTCAACTGCCGGCTCGCGCAGGCCGTCGTGGTGCCCGATGTGATTCCGGTAGAACGCTTCGCGCGCTATGGAGCGATCGACAAGCTGCGGCGCTACCCGGGGCTCAAGGAGGAGTACTACCTCTACGACTTCGAGCCCGACCCGGCGGTGCTGAGCGAACTGGGGCTGGACCCGGCCGAGCCGATCGCGGTCGTACGCACGCCGCCGGCCGTCTCCCTCTATCACCGCTTCGAGAACGACCTCTTCGGTCAGGTCCTGCAGCGCTTGCACGGAACCCAGACGGTCGTGCTGCCGCGCACCGACGCCCAGCGCGAGGAGCTCAACCGCGCAGGCGGGTTCCTCGTGCCCGAGCATGCGATCGACGCGCAGTCGCTGATCGCCTACGCGGACCTTGTCGTGTCCGCCGGAGGCACGATGAATCGCGAAGCGGTGGCGCTCGGGACACCGGTCTTCACCGTCTTCGAGGGGCGGCTCGGCGCCGTCGACGAGCGCCTGATCGCCGATGGGCGCCTGCGGAAGCTCGAAAGCGCCGACGATGTCGTTGTGACCAAGCGCATCGACGCCCAACCCGGACTTCAGCGAATCCGGCGCAACCCGCGGCTGCTCGTCGACCTGCTGACGGCACCGGCGACCGGATTTCGGCCAGCGGGCCGAAATCCCGCTTAACCAGTCTTTGTTTTTTCCCTATTAGAATCGGCGCCGATGCGCCGACGGATCTGGTCCGCGGCCTTGCCCGTCCACCGACACTCGCTGCTGCAGTTCGTCGTCGACGGATTCCTGGTCGCATTCGCCTACCTGCTCGCCTTCTGGCTGCGCTTCGACGGGCTTCCCATGCACGGTCGGTATGCGAGGTACGTGCACCTGTTCGACCACACGATCTGGTGGGTGGTACCGCTGACGCTGGTCGTGCTCGCCGGTTTCGGCGTATACGAGCGGCTCTGGACCTACGTCGGCCAGCGTGACTTTGAACAGGTAGGCAAGGGCACGTTCGTCTCGACCCTGCTGGTGGTGGGCGTGATCGCGCTGGTGCACCCGTACACCACGGTGGGCAGCCGCGGGCAGAATGTTCTGCTGCCGGCCAGCGTTGCGGTGCTGTTTTTGCTGCTGATGTCCGCACTGCTGTCGGGCGTGCGCTTCCTCACGCACCTCGTGTCCGAGGGCCGGATCCGCAACATCCGAGCGCCCAAGGGCACGCGTGAGGTGCTCGTCGTCGGCGCCGGTGAGGGCGGGCGCCTGGTCGTGCGCGAGTTGATGCGCAACCCCGAGCTGCGGATGAGGCCGGTCGGCTTCATCGACGACGATCCGCGCAAGCGGGGTCTGAAGGACGAGTATGGATTGCGCGTGCTCGGCACCACGAGCCAGACCGACCTCGAGCGCGTGCTCGACGAGATCGAACCCCACGAGGTAGTGATCGCGATCCCGTCGGCGCCAGGCACCGTCCGGGCAGCCGTCGTGACCGCCTGCCGCCAGCGTGCGATCCCCGTGCGCACGACGCCCACGGTCTTCGAGCTCCTGCAGGACGGAGGCGGAGAGTTGCACGTCACGCGCCAGCTGCGCGAGGTGCGGGTCGAGGACATCCTCGGCCGCGAGCCCGTGCGTATGGAACTCGAGCGGGTCGGCGCCTACCTGAGCGGCAGGGTCGTGATGGTCACGGGCGCGGGCGGCTCGATCGGATCCGAGCTGTGCCGCCAGATCGCGCGGGTTGGGCCCCGCAAGCTGGTGTTGGTCGACCACGCCGAGGACAACCTTTTCGAGATCGCGCGCGAGCTAACCGAGGAGCGGCACGTAAATGTGACCGTGTCGGTGCTGGCTGACTGCAAGGAGGACGAGCGCATGCGGGAGGTGCTGTCAGAGCACCGCCCCGCCATCATCTTCCACGCGGCCGCCTACAAGCACGTCGCGATGATGGAGAACAATCCCGTTGAGGCGGTGCGCAACAACTCGCTGGCGACGCTGCTGATGGCCCGCACCGCCGGCGAGTTCGGGGTCGAGAACTTCGTGCTGATCTCGACCGACAAGGCGGTCTCGCCCGCGACCGTGATGGGAGCCTCCAAGGCGCTGGCCGAGTGGGCGGTGGAGGCCCAGGCCGCCAGCTATCCGGGCACGCGCTACGCGACCGTTCGCTTCGGCAACGTGCTCGGCTCGTCGGGCTCGGTCGTGCCGATCTTCCGTCGCCAGATCGCTGCCGGTGGACCGGTGACGGTGACCGACGAGCGCATGACCCGCTACTTCATGACGATCCCGGAGGCCGTCCAGCTCGTCATCCGCGCGGGCTCGCTGACCGAACGTAGCGGCGAGGTGTTCGTGCTCGAGATGGGCGAGCCGATCAGGATCGTCGAGCTCGCCGAGACGATGATCCGCCTGTCGGGCCTTGAGCCCGGCCGCGATATCGCGATCGAAATCGTCGGCTCGCGCGCCGGCGAGAAGTTCCAGGAAGTGCTTCTCAACCCCTACGAGCGTGCGCAGCACACACCGGCGCAGAAGATCATCCGCGCCGAGCGCCATCCGGTCGACCCGGCCTGGGTCAAAGAGACGTTCGATCACATCAATCTGCTCGTGCTGGAGGGTGACGCCGCCACGCTCGCCGGCCACGTTTCGGAACTCGATGCACAGCGCGCCAACGCAGGCTCGAGCTTCGGTGCCCGGACGGCGTCGTAGACTCGGGCGCTTCAGATGGTCTCCGTCCCGTTCGCCCTATCGATCCATAAGTTCATCGACTCCGTCGGAAATGACGTCGGCTTCGCGTCGATCATCGCCGTCGCGATCCTGATCCTCCTGTACTTCGCCCACGCGCGTGAGACGGCGACGCTCCGGGACCGGCTCGACGAGGCGCAGTCCAGGATCGGCGGTCTTGAGGCGCGGATTGCGCAGATGCTGCACGCCCAGGCTTCCGCCCAGCGCGGCCGCGTGCCGGCGCCGGTCGCGCCGCCGCCCGGGATGCCGGCACCGGCGCGTCCGCCCGGCACCGTCGGTAGCTCCGTGCGGCGGGTCCCGAGGCCGGCGACCGCTGCCGCCGGCGCCGCTCCAGGCGGCGTGGGTCCTGCCACCGTCGCCATCGCCACGGCTGCGGTGCCGAGTTCCGCCGGCCTGGCGCCTGCGGCGCCGGTCGGCACGGCGGCACCGGCGCTCGCGTCGGCCACCAGGCTGATCCCACGCCCGGAGCCCGCCGCCGCGGGCGTGCGGGAGGACACCATCGTCGTGCCCGCCGCGACCGTCGCGGCGGCCGGCAACGGCCAGGCACCAGGCGTCGCCCGGGCACCAGGCGTCGCCCCGGCGTCCGGCGTCGCCCCGGCGTCCGGCGTCGCCCCGGCGTCCGGCGTCGCCCCGGCGTCCGGCGTCGCCCCGGCGTCCGGCGTCGCCCGGGCACCAGGCGTCCCCCCGGCGTCCGGGAGTGGCCAGGCGCCCGCCGCTGCCCCGGCACCAGGGAACGGGCGTGGATCCGCCGAACCGACAGCGCCACTTACCGCCGCCACGCAGGCGATCCCGGCCGCCGCCGCCTCAGCCCGCATCCCGAGCGCCAGCCCGCGATCCGGTGGTGGCGCCCCCGCGCCCCCTTCGGTCCAGATCGGCAGCCAGGCCGCAACGCCCGGTGCTGGCGCGCGCCGGTCCACCTCGACTCCGCGTCCGGCCCCCGTCAGCCTGCCCTCGCTGGACGGACCCCGCCGCCGCAGCCTCTCTGGCCGCGTGCTGCCGCTGCTGATCGGCGGCGTCGCGGTTGTCGTGATCGTCGTCGGGCTGATCGTGATCACCAATACCGGCGGCTCGACCACGGGCAATATCAACCACAACACTGGCAACCAGACGGGTGCCGACGTCTCCGGAAAGCACCACGCCCCCCTACCCTTCAAGCCGTCGCGGTTCAGGGTCGCGGTGCTCAACGGCACGGCGGTCTCAGGCCTGGCGGGAGACGTCGGCACCAAGCTCGCCGGCGACGGCTACAAGAAGGGCAACGCCACCAACGCCTCCTCGCAGACCGAGACGAACACGTTCGTCTACTACCGGACCGGTGCCGCAGGCAAGGTCAACAAGGTCGCCGCCCAGCACATCGCCACGGCTTTGAAACTCAAGCCCTCGCGCGTGCTCTCGGCGACGCGGTCATCGATCCAGAGCTGCTCGATCAGTGCCACCGGGACGCCGCTGAACTCCTGTAACGCCGACGTGATCGTGTCGGTGGGCTCGGATCGCGCATACCTCGCGTCGAGCGGCTCAGCCGGCTGAGCCGCGGGCCACATTCTGGTAGAGGTGCACGCGATGGACGAGGCGCTCGCCGCGATCGACGAGGCGCCCACCGGTGGCGCCCTGCTGCTCGCCCGCCACGGGGAGACCGACGACAACCTTGAGCCGCTGCGCGCGCAGGGCTTCCGCGACACGCCGCTGAACGATGTCGGCCTCGAACAGGCGCATCTGTTGGCCGAGCGCGTGGCCGAGGACTACGACGTCAGCTCGCTGTGGACCTCTGATCTCGCTCGCGCGGCTGTGACGGCCAGCATCGTCGGAGCGCGGATCGGCCTCGAGCCGCGGCCCGACCCGCGCCTGCGCGAGGGCAACCGAGGTGATTGGGAGGGCCGGCTGTTCGTGGACATCGCGCGCGAGGACCCGGCGGGCTACGCCGCGTGGATGCGCGCCGGCGCCGGCTTTCGCTTCCCCGGTGGCGAGTCGCTGCAGGAGCACGCCGACCGAGTCTGGGCTGCGCTTGAGGAGATCCGCGCCGAAGCGCCACTGCCGGCGCTGGTCGTCTGCCACCGCGGCTCGATCCGCACCGTGCTGTGCCGCTCGGACGCGCGTGGGCTCGACGCCTTCCATGATTACGACGTGCCCAACACGGCGGTGGTGGCGATATGAGGCGTCTGCCGGCGTACGCGTTCGGGCTCCTGGCCGCCGCCACAGTCGGCGCGTTCTTCCTGATCGCGCACCTGAAGGCCGCGACACCACTGATCTACGGGCGGCCCAAGCCGACGCCGTTGGCGTTCGACCCGGTTTCCGGCCGCGGCAGCGGGTGCACATCGAGCAAGGGGAAGCCGCTCGATTACCGCGAGACACAGCTGACGATCCAGGTCAGCCACGCCGATCTGGTGGCTGTGGGAATCGTCAGCGCCGCCAACGCGGGGGGAGCGAACGTTGCGACGGTGTCATCGGGAACACCGCTCAAGACCAACCAATTCTTCACCTTCACCTGGAACGGGCGCCTGGACAACGGGCGGATCGCGCGCGACGGCTCCTACTTCTTCAGGATCGCGCTGCTGAACCAGGGGCGCACGATCCAAACGAGCTGGGCACCGGTGCAGGTGCTGACGCACGCGCCGCATCCGCGGGTCGTGGGCGTCACGGTCGTTGGCGGCAGCACCGCGAAGGGCAGTGGCGGCAGCACCGCGAAGGGCAGTGGCGGCAGCGCCGCGAAGGGCAGTGGCGGCAGTGGCGGCAGTGGCCGGAGGAGCGCCGTCCCCGCTGTCCTCTCACCGCCGCACGGCAGCGTCAGGATCGACTTCACCGCCGGCGTCGGCGCCGGGTCCGCACCGCGACGCGTCTGGATCTACATCTACCGCACCGACGTCGCTGGCAAGCCCGAGCGGGTGACCCGCCTGAAGCCCAAACTGACGGCGCACTCGGCCATCTGGAACGGCAAGATCGACGGACAGCCGGCTCCGGCCGGCACCTACCTGGCCGGAATCACGGCGCAGAACCCCGCCTGCGACCAGACGAGCTGGCCGATCGTGCTGCCGCCGGCGGCGGGTACGACGCCGCATGCCGGCGTCTCGGTCCGCTACCTGTCGGTCACGCCGCCGTTGACCCCCACGGTCTCGGGCTCGCGAGCGAGCGTCGCGGTCGACTCTCCCGACGCCGCCTACACCTGGAAGCTTCGGCGCTCGGGCACCGCCAAGGTGCTCGCGCGCGGTGCGGGCGCCGCCGGGACTACCCACATCGAAGTGCGCATGCCGCGCCGCCAGGCCGGCCTCTACACACTTGTCGTACGCTCGGGCGCCCACAGCGCGGCGGTGCCGCTGGTCGCCTCCCAGGCCGGGCGCGCCGCGTCGACGGCGCGCGTGCTGGTGGTGCTGCCGATGCTCAGCTGGATCGGAAACACACCCGTGGACGACAATGGCGACGGCCTGCCCGACACGCTGCAGGGTGGCACCGGTGTGACGCTCAGCCGCCCGCTCGTGGACGGGCCGCCCGCGAGCCTGGGTGACGACGCGGAGCTGCTCAACTACCTGAATGGTCGTCATGACAGCTACCAGCTCACGACCGACGTGGCGCTCGCCGAGGGCACCGGACCATCGCTGGTCGACCGCTGGGGCGTGGCGTTCCCCGACGGCGAGGACTTCCTGCCGCCGGCGCTCGGCTCCGCGCTCATCGGGTTCGTGAAAGGTGGTGGGCGGGTGCTGACGCTCGGCACCGGCGCGCTGCAGGGCACGAGCCGGATCAGCGGCTACCCGGCGGATCCGCAGGCCGCGGCGCCGGTACGGACCAAGAAGGATATCTTCGGAGCCCAGCACGGTCCGCTCACGGCGACCCGGGGAGATCTGATCACCGAGCTCGCCGACGAGCTCAACCTCTTCGGTGGCACCGTCGCCTTCACCGGCTTCAGCCACTACCAGCCGATCGAGCCGCCGGCGGGTGTGGCCGTGTCGGCTGCCGGGATCGCCACGGGCTCACCCGCGATCGTCGCCTTCCGCTCCGGGTCCGGCACCGTCGCCGAGGTGGGCCTGCCGAGCTTCGGCGCGAGCCTCAAGCACCACGTCGACTCGCAGGAGCTGCTGGACAACCTCTGGCAGCTGCTCGCCAAGCGACGGTAGTGCTCGACGCCCGGCGGCTCACCCACTCGCGCGGGTAGGCTGCGGCGCTGATGACCGCTTATCTCAAGCGCCTGCTGAACTCGCTCGGCGCCTACCAGGTCGCGAGCATCGTCCAGAAGATGCTCGCGGTCCTGCTGCTGCCGGTCTACACCGGCAGGATCCCGCCGAGCGGCTACGGCATCGTGGAGACGCTGGCCACATTCGTGATCTTCGTCAGCATCGTGATCCGCTTCGGGATCATCGAGTCGTTCCTGCGCTACTACTTCGCGGACAAGGATCCGGCCGCCCGCGATGCGCTTGTGCGCCGCTCCGCGCTGTTCCTGATCGCGACCACGACGGTCGCCTGCGCGATCCTCGCGATCCCTGCCGGTCCGCTCGCACGGCTCGTTACGAGCGAGCACGTGCCGGGGGCCTTCCGCGTCTCGGTACTCGGCATCTGGTCGTTCACCAACCTCGAGCTCGCTCAGGCGGTGCTACGCGTGGATGAGCGGCTAAAGGCCTACGCGATCGTCGGCACGACCAACGTCGTCGTCACGGTCGCCGCATCGGTCATTCTGGTCGTCGGTCTCGACAAGGGCTACATCGGGCTGCTGATCGCCAACTACGGCACCAGCACGCTGGTGCTGCTCGGGCTCTG
>DATKSM010000029.1:0-15014 GCA_035531655.1 Solirubrobacteraceae bacterium | reverse complement strand
CCTTGCCCATCAGCGCGATCGCTTCGAACAGCGCGTCCTTCTGTTGGCGAGCAGCCATTGCACTATTCAAGAGATAGCTTGATAGCTTGTCAAGCGACGAGCCCTTCCCTTCGACGGTATGGAGGTTGCCGCGTGTACTTTCGACAGCTGCTGAACGACGAGACCGCCTGCGCGTCCTATCTGCTGGGCTGCAAGACCTCTGGCGAGTTCGCGGTTGTGGATCCGCACGTCGGCCTGGTCGATCGGTACATCGAGCTCGCGGAGAGTCAGGGCGTGGCGATCATGGCGGTCTTCGAGACGCACGTGCAGGCTGACCATGTCTCGGGTCTGCCCGAGTTGGTCGCGCGCACGGGCGCGAGGGCGTACCTGCCGGAGGGCGCGAGCGTTGCGTTCGAGCACCGTGCGCTGCGCGACGGTGAGGTGGTCAAGCTCGGCAACGTCGAGCTCGAGGCGATCGCCACGCCCGGTCATGCGCTCGCGCACGACGCCTACCTGGTGACCGATCACACGCGCGGGGAGGAGCCGTGGTTCGTGCTCACCGGCGATGCGCTGCTGGTCGGTGACGCCGGTCGCCCGGACCTGCACGCCCACGGCGAGCACACGGTCGAGCAGATGGCCCGCACGTTGTATCGCTCGCTGACCGAGCGGCTGCTCACGCTGCCCGACCATCTGACGCTGTTCCCGTCGCACTACTCGGGCTCGGTCTGTGGGCGCGGGCTGTCGGCGAACCCGGTCTCGACGATCGGGTTCGAGCGCCGCCACAACCCCGCGCTGCAGTTCGACTCCGAGCAGGCGTTCGTCGAGGCGTTGGTGCGCGATATCCCTCCGGCGCCCGAACGGCAGGCCGCGATCGTTGCCGCGAACCGCAGCGGTCGTCCGCTGGCCGAGGTCGCGTGACCACGACGCCGGTTCGCCTGGGATTGCGTGAGAACGCCGGCCAGTTCTCGCTGCTGGTCGCGGTCAACGCGTTCGTCGGGGCGATGGTCGGCTTGGAGCGCTCGACGCTGCCGCTCGTCGGGCGCCATGACTTCCACCTGGCCTCAAGCGCCGCGGTGCTGTCGTTCATTGTCGCCTTCGGCGCGGCCAAGGCGCTGACGAACCTCACGGCCGGGGCGCTCGCGGCGCGCGCGGGTCGCAGGCGACTTTTGATCGCCGGGTGGGCGGTCGCGCTGCCGGTCCCGCTGCTGATCGCGCTCGCGCCGAGCTGGGGCTGGATCGTCGCCGCCAACGCGCTGCTTGGGGTCAACCAGGGCCTCGCGTGGTCGATGACCGTGGTGATGAAGATCGACCTTGTTGGGCCGCGTCGGCGCGGCCTGGCGCTCGGGCTCAACGAGTCCGCCGGCTATGGCGGTGTCGCGCTCGCCGCGGGCCTGAGCGGCTGGCTGGCCGCGTCGTTCGCGGCGCGCGACGTGCTGGTTGTCGCCGGCGCGGTGATCGCCGTGATCGCGTTCCTGCTGTCGGTGTTGTTCGTGCGCGACACCGGTGCGCACGTCGCGCTGGAGCAGGCACGCCACCACGCTGACGACGATGGGAAGGCACCGTCGTTGCGCGAAGCGTTCGCCAGGGCCACCTACCGCGAGCCGGCGCTACGCTCGTGCGCACAGGCCGGCTTGGTCAACAATCTCAACGACGGCCTCGCCTGGGGCCTGGTGCCGCTGTACCTCGCTGTCCACGGCGCCAGCGTCAGCGAGGTCGGCCTCATCGCCGCCCTTTATCCGGGCGTCTGGAGCGTCGCGCAGATCGCCACCGGGCACTGGTCAGACCACGTCGGGCGCAAGCCGCTGATCGCCGCTGGCATGCTCGTCCAGGCCGGCGCGCTCGGACTGCTCGCGCTCAGCAACGGGACCCTCACCGGGGCGGCCGCTGCGGCTGTGCTGCTGGGTCTCGGTACGGCGCTGGTCTACCCGACGCTCATCGCCGCGGTGTCCGACGCGGTCACGCCCGTGGCGCGCGCGCCGCTGGTCGGTGTGTATCGCTTCTGGCGCGACAGCGGATACGTTTTCGGCGGCCTGCTCGCCGGCGGTGTCGCCGACGCGCTGGGCTATGGCGGCGCGATCACGCTGGTCGCGGCGCTGACCGCCGCGTCCGGGCTGTGGGTGCTCTACGACATGCCCTCACGTCGGCCCAGCACGGACACGGCCGTCGAGCTCGGCGGCGCGCTCGGCCTGGAGACTGCTGGGGTGCGCGGGGAGCCGGCGGCATGAGGGTCGTCGTCGTCGGCAGCGGTGTCGGCGGGCTCGCGTGCGTGCAGCGCCTGGCGCGTCGCGACGGTCAGCTGAGCGTCACGGTCGTCGACCGCACGCTGCGCCACGACTTCGCCCCGTCATTCTTGTGGCTGATGACCGGACGGCGGGCGCCCGAGCGCGTCTCTCGGTCGCTTTCGCCCCTGGCCGGTGCGGGTGTGCAGCTAATCGAGGCTGAGGTCACCGCCGTCGACCCCGGCGCCGGCAGGGTGTCGAGCACCGCGGGGGAGATCGAGTACGACGAGCTGGTGCTCGCGCCCGGCGCCGCGCTTGCCCCCGAAGCGATCCCTGGATTGGCGCAGGCCGCACACGGTTTCTATACGCGCGAGGACGCCGAGCGGCTGCGCGACGCGCTCGCCGCGTTCGGCGGCGGTCGCGTGCTCGTCGTAGTCGCGGCGATGCCGTTCAAGTGTCCCGCCGCGCCCTACGAGGCCGCATTCCTGGTCGACGACCTGCTGCGGCACCGCGGCATCGCCGCACGGGTCGACATCGTGACCGCCGAGCCACAGCCGCTGCCGGTAGCCGGTGAGCAGATTGGCGCGCAGGTCGCCGCGATGCTCGCCGCGCGGGGGATCGGCTTCCAGCCCGGACGCCGTCTCGAGTCAGTCGACGCCGACGCACGGGAAGCGCGCTTCGCCGATGGCGGCGAGCCCTACGACCTGCTGGTCGCAATCCCGCCGCATCGCGCGCCCGCGTTCGTCGCGGACTCGCCGCTCGCAGGGCCGCAGGGCTGGATCCCCGTCGACGCGGAGACGCTGCGTGCCGGCGAGAACATCCACGCGATCGGCGACGTCACGGCGATCAAGCTCCCCAACGCCATGATGCTCCCCAAGGCCGGCGTGTTCGCGCACGCCCAGGCCGACGTCGTCGCGGACAACCTCACCGCCGCTGGCAAGCGAGCAGAAGCGCGCTTCGACGGCCACGGCGCCTGTTTCCTTGAGACCGGCGGCGGACGCGCCGGCTTCGCCAGCGGCAACTTCTACGCCTCGCCAAGCCCTGCCCTACGGATGCGTCGGCCTGCGCGGCGCTGGCATTGGGGCAAAGTGCTCTTCGAGCGACGCTGGCTCGCCCGGCTGCACTGAGATGCCAGACCGGACGGTACGGCGTTCCGCTGAGCAGACCGGGCGCTTTCCTCGGATGACGCGCGGCGGGCGGTGGCGGAGGATCCGACGATGAAGATCCTGGTGATCGTCAACGACCAGCCGTACGGCAGTGAACGGCCCTATAACGCGCTGCGTTTGGCTGGTGCGCTCGCCAAGCGCGAGGAGGTTGAGCTGCGCGTGTTCCTGCTCGGTGACGCGGTCGCGTGCGCGCTCGCCGGGCAGCAGCTGCCCGACGGGCACTACCACCTTGATCGCATGCTCATGCCGCTGATCCGACGTGGCGAGGTCGCCTGCTGCGGCACCTGCATGGACGCCCGCTCCTTCACGGAGCAGATGCTCGTCGAGGGCGCGCGCCGCTCAACGCTCGAGGAACTCACCGACTGGACCCTGTGGGCCGAGCAGACGCTGACCTTCTAAGCGCGGGGCGAGACGTGGGGGCGCGCGCGGCGCGCTACGACGCGTGGTTCTCCACGCCGCTTGGCCGAGCGATGGACGCCGCCGAGGCGCGCGCGGTGCTCGAGCTCGCCGCGCCGCGGCCCGGTGAGCTCGCGCTGGACGCCGGTTGTGGCACGGGGATCTACACGCGCCGTCTGCTCGCCGCGGGAGCGACGGTGACCGGCCTCGACTGCGACGCCGAGATGCTCGCCGCCGCGCGCCTGAAGGCGCCGTCGGCCACGCTCGTACTGGGCGACGTCACTGCGCTGCCGTTCCCGGACGCCACGTTCGATTTGAGTCTCGCGGTGACGCTGCTGTGCGTCGTCGGGGATCCGCAGCGCGCGGTCGATGAGCTCGTTCGCGTGACCAGGCCGGGCGGGCGCGTCGTCCTGGCTGAGTTGGGCCGCCACAGCCTCTGGGCCGCATGGCGGCGAGCCCAAGGCTGGCGCGGGTCAGGCACCTGGAAGGACGCCCACTTCTTCACCCCCGGCGAGCTCGCTCAGATGCTTCGACGCGCAGGCACGCACGATGTAACGACGCGGGCCGCCGCCTACCTGCCGCCGGGCGCCCCGGCCTGGCTGCAAGCTCGCGCCGTTCCGCTCGAGCGCCGCGCCCGGCGGCTTGGCAGCCTCGGCGCCGCGTTCAGCCTCGCTCGCGCAGAGACCGTCGAACCGACCGGGCCGTGAGCGGGCGGCATGAGCATCGTCCACATCGAGCCTGAATCGCTCGGGGCCGCGGAAGCCGCGTTTCGCCGTGAGCAGCCGGGCTACGCCGCGACCGGGGTCCTGGACGAGCTTCGCGCGAGCGACTTCGCGCGCCTTGACCGGGGCGGCCACGTCTACCTCGATTACACCGGCGGTGGGCTCTACGCGCAGTCGCAGCTGACCGAGCACCTGGCGCTGCTTCGCGAGAACGTCTTCGGCAACCCGCACTCGGTCAACTCGACCTCGGCCGCGAGCACTGAGCTCGTCGAGCGCGCCCGGGACTACGTCCTTGGTTTCTTCAACGCCTCACCGGAGGAGTACGTCGCGATCTTCACGCCGAACGCGACCGGAGCGCTGCGGCTCGTTGGCGAGGCCTACCCGTTCCGCTCCGGCGACCGCTTCCTGCTCACCTTCGACAACCACAACTCCGTCAACGGCATCCGCGAGTTCGCCCGCACACGGGGCGCGGAGACTTCCTACATCCCGAGCGTCGCGCCGGATCTGCGTGTTGCCGAGAGCGTGCTGGCGCGCTACCTGACCGACACCCCTGGCGGTCACCACAATCTGTTCGCCTACCCGGCCCAATCGAACTTCTCCGGTGTCCAGCACCCGCTTGAATGGATCGAGCAAGCGCACGCCCACGGCTGGGAGGTGCTGCTGGACGCCGCCGCGTATGTGCCGACCAACCGGCTCGATCTGAGCCGCTGGCATCCGGACTTCGTGGCGCTCTCGTTTTACAAGATGTTCGGCTGGCCGACCGGCGTCGGCTGTCTGCTCGCGCGCCGCGACGCGCTCGCCAAGCTCGAGCGGCCGTGGTTCTCCGGCGGCACGATCGTCGCCGCGTTCGTCCAGCGCGAGTACTACCAATCCGCTCCCGGCGCGGCGCACTTCGAAGACGGCACCGTCAACTACCTCGACCTGCCCGCCGTCGAGATCGGCCTGCGCCTCCTCGACCGTATCGGTCTCGAGACGATCCACGCGCGCGTGAGCGCGCTCGGCGCCTGGCTGCTGCACGCCCTGGGCTCGCTGGCACACAGCGACGGGTCATCCGCGGCGACCATCTACGGACCGCGATCCTGGGAGCAGCGCGGCGCCACGATCGCGTTCAACTTCCGCCACCCCGACGGCCGTATCGTCGACGAGCGCTACGTCGACCGCATCGCCCGGCAGCACAACGTCTCGCTGCGCACCGGCTGTTTCTGCAACCCCGGCGCCGGGGAGGTCGCCTTCACAATCTCACGCGAAACGCTCGTCGGCGGCGAGTTCGGGGAGGGGATGACCCTCGACGACTACGTCCGCGCGATCGGGCTCCCTTCGGGCGGGGCCATCCGCGCGTCACTCGGACTCGCCTCCAACTTCCAAGACATCCACCGCTTTATGAGCTTCGCCGACGAGTTCGTTGATCTCGCAGACGTCCCCAACGACCTGCCCCCACGCATCGCCTGCTGAGACCTCGAGCCGCGCTGCGCGAACCGCGGCGAGCACTTCGCGGGGCCGGGCGCAGGGCCGGAATCAGCGCGCTACCCGAACCGAGCATGCGAAATGATCCGCGACGCGGTCGCTCACGGTGCTCGGCGCCGACGCACCCAGCCCGCCCGTTGATGCCGGTTCTCAGGCTGTGTGCTGGAAACCCGGGCTCGCTCGCGGTGAGCTTCAGTCGTATGGTTTGCCGTCCGCGCTGGCGGGCGGGCTCGGTGACCACGGGAGGGGCGGCTGCGATCAGGGTCGAGGTTCTCTATTTCGAAGGGTGTCCGTCGTGCGCGAAGCTGCTTCCGCGGCTACGTGAGCTGGTGAGCGAGGCCGGTGGCGACCCTGAGGGGATCGAGATGCGGATCGTGGACAGCGTGGGGGAGGCGGAGGAGCACCATTTTCTGGGCTCACCGACCGTTCGTGTCAATGGTCGCGATGTCGAGCCGGGCGCGGGCGGGCGCGGCGACTTTGGCCTGAAATGCCGCGTGTACCGTTCGGTGAGCGGCCAGGCTGCGCTGCCGCCCGAGGCGTGGATCCGTGAGGCGCTTGCCGATGCGAGGTCATGAGCGAGCGCCGCGAGGGTGGTGCAGACGGCGTTGAGATCCCGCCCGCATGCGGTACGGGCGCGTGGCTTTGGAAGGGGTGCGGTCGGCTGCTGGGGCGGGGGTCGCCGGCTACGACCCCTTTTGACCTTGGCGATCCAGCGGCGAGACGAGCTACGGTCGAGGTGGATCCGCTCGTCTGGACGGTTGCGGCGTTGGGGGTCTGTGGACCGGTAGGCGGACTGTGACGGTGGTTCCGTGTCCGATGCCGTGGCTGTGTGCGGTGACTGTCCCGCCGTGCGCTTCGACGATTGCGCGGACGATTGCGAGGCCGATGCCGGTGCCGCCGCTGGCGCGTGAGCGTGCGGGGTCAACGCGGTAGAAGCGCTCGAATAGGCGGTCGAGGTGTTCGGCTGCGATTCCCTCGCCGGTGTCCGCAATCGCGAGGTCCACACTGTCGCCGTTGCGGCGCGCGCACGCGCGGACGCTTCCGTGGCGAGGTGTGTGGCGCAGGGCGTTGGCGAGCAGGTTGGCGAGGACTTCGGCGATGCGCTCACGGTCTACGTCAAGATCCGGCAGCCGCGGGTCGGCGGACGCGGTGAGCGTAACGCTTTGCGTCGCGTAGGATGGTGCGGCCGCCCTGACGGCGGCCTGGAGGAGCGCGGCGGGTTGGGTTGGGGTGGGGTCGAGGTCGAGCTGGTGCGCCTGGGCGCGTGAGACCTTTTGCAGGTCGTCGACGAGGCGGTTCAGGCGCCGCGTTTCGGCACGGATAGCGTTCCAGTTGTCGCTGTCGGCGGGAAGCACGCCGTCGGCGATCGCTTCGAGGTAGCCCTCGACGGTCGCGAGCGGTGTGCGCAGCTCGTGCGCGACGTCTGCCAGCAACTGGCGGCGGGTGTCCTCGGCCTGGGCGAGTGACGCGGCCATCTGGTTGAACGCGCCGGCGAGTTGCGCGAGCTCGTCGGTGCCGCGCTCGGGCACGCGGGCGTCGTGGGCGCCGCGGGTGATGTGCTGCGCGGCGTCGGCGAGCGCGCGTACCGGTCGCACGACGCGAAGCGACACGAGCCAGCTCAGCAGGAGGGCTGTAGCGACGGCAGCGCCGACGGCGACCCCCAGCGAGAGGAGTGTCGCGTCGCTGAACGCCATGTCGAGGTGGCGGGCGACGTCGGGCGGCACGTAGCCGAGCGCGTCACGGACATGGCGGCGGAAGATTCCCGGGCCCAGCGACAGCGCGATCACCAGCAGCGTGCCGGCGCCCGCGAAGACGACGAGCAGCTGGCTGGCGAGCAGCTTGGCGGTCAGACTGCGCGACAGGCGCGCCCTCAAGTTCGGTCTCCGATGCGGTAGCCGACGCCGCGGATCGTGCGCACGTAGCGCGGCGCGCGCGGATCGTCACCGAGCTTGGCGCGCAGGTTGGCGATGTGCACGTCGACGACGTGATCGTCACCAAACCAGTCTGCTCCCCACACGCGTTCGAGTAGTTGTTCGCGGGCGAAGACAACGCGCGGTTCGGCGGAGAGGACGTCGAGCAAGTCGAACTCGATCTTGGTCAGCTCGATCGGCTCGCCGCTGCGGCGGACTTCCCGCGCGCCGGGGTCGATCTCGAGATCGCCGACATGGCGCACCGGGCTCGCGTGGTCACGCGTGGTTCGTGGCCGGCGCAGCATCGCTCGCACGCGTGCCATCAGCTCGCCGGGCGAGAACGGCTTGGTGATGTAGTCGTCCGCGCCGGTCGAGAGGCCGACGATGCGGTCGATCTCCTCGACCCGCGCGGTCAGCATCACGATGTAGGCGTTGCTGAACGAGCGGATGCGCCGACACGCCTCGATCCCGTCGATTCCGGGCAGCATCAGGTCGAGCACGATCACATCCGGGTCAAACTCGCGCGCGAGCTCCACGGCGCGCTCGCCGTCGGCGGCGCTGGCGACCTGGAACCCTTCGCGCTCGAGGTAGCTCGAAACCAGCTTCACCAGCGGCGGCTCGTCGTCGACGACCAGCGCGCGCAGACCGGCGGACGCCTGCCCGCCGGTCCGTGGCGTGTTGCCGGGTTGGTTCATGCGGACTTGGCGATGAACGCGCCGTGCCACCAGTGCGGCCAGACCGCGTCGGTCGTCGCGTTGACCGAGATCATGCCGCTGACCTTGCCGCCGGCGAGTGTCTCGAGCGTGTAGTAGCCGGGGAACGCGTCACCACCGGTCTCGACCTTCACGCCCGCCTCATTCGCGTCAAGCCAACGCTGGGCGAGCGTATGCGCGCTGGCCAGCGACACTGCGCCGCCGGTGGACCCGACGGTCGGGCTTGTGAAGGCCGAGCCGTTGTAGCCCGGCCCGCCCATCATCGGGGCGGCGCCGTAGCCGGCCGCGGGTGACGGGCCTGCGGTGGAGGCACCCATCATGCCCGCGCCGTTGGCGCGCATCATCGAAGTGCCATAGCTGCCCATCATCGTGCGGGCGGCGGCGCCCATTCCGTAGCGGGTGTTCCACATCATCGCCGGGCCGTACTCGATCGAGACAACGCCACTCGCGGGGTCGACCAGCACCTCGGTTGCGCCGTTGCCGTTGCGATCGACGAGCTTGACGTAGAAGTTGCGCTCGAACTGCAGAACCTCATCGACACGCAGACCGAGCCGGTCGGCGAACCGCTGCGCATCCGAGCGCGCGGCGGAAAGCGTCCGCACCGGCCCCGGGGTCGCCGGCTGGTAGACGTAGCGTCCGCCCATCATCCCGAAGCCCGAACCCCACGGGCCGCTGCCGGCGGTCGCCGCCAGCGCCACCGCGGCACCGACGACGGCGACCAACACCACCACAGCGAGCGCACCAACGAGCCTCTTAGTGCGCATCGCGATCACGACCTACCGGCGATCGGGCGTGGGTCGAGCTTCGCACGAAGTGCGTCGTAGGTCGGGGTGTCGATCTCGCCCCGAGCGAGCCGGCGATCGAGCAGCTCGCGAGGCGTGTCGGACGCATCACCGGCGTCCCGGCGCGCGTCCGTGCGGGTCGGGAACAGGCGCGCGATCACCCAAACGATCACCGACACCAGCACCACCCAGAACACCACCATCAACACCCAATCCCCCGCTCCCATCGCGTGAAAACCGTTGAACATGACTGGCCTCCGTTGCTTTCGTTAGCCACGATCATCGGGCTGCCAGATCAACTCCCCACCGCGACTGGGGTCAAGATTTCGTCAAGGCACCCGCCGTGTGGAGCGCGCCGCGACAGGGCACGCTCGACGGTTGGGTATCGGCGCCGTCGAGACTCACGATGGTGCTGGTGCGGCGTCGTGCCCGATCTCGGCGGCGATCGTGGTGGCCTGGTGTTGGCGGCGGAGTTTGAGCAGCACGTGGCCGCTGAAGATGAACAGCGCGGTCTGGATGAACGCGAGCACCGTGTCGACGTCGATCGTCTCATCGAACCCGTCGGCCGGGATCAGCCACGGATGGTTGGCACCGTTGGCGAGATGAAAGTTGATCGCCATGAACGTCGCGCCCAGCGCCGACAGCATCGTCACGACAAGAATCGCGCTGCGCCAGCGATCCGATAGGCGCGACCAGCGCGTCAACCAAACGACCGCGGCGACGATCAACGCAACGCCGACCACGATCTCGCCGACCTCGATCAGCACCGCGAAGACGCGCCCGTTGGGGATAATCGCGCCGTGCAGGAAGCTGCGATACCAATGCGCCGCATTCCGTGACTTGGCCGCCAGATCGCCGGCCAGCCCCGAGACGAACGTGCCGCTCGTAACCTTCGTGAGGCCCGACGCCAGCCACTCATAGCCGATCACGACCTGCACCGCCAACAACGTCACCAACGCCGCACCGGCACACACATCCCGCCGGGTGTCAGACGAACGAGCACCGTCAGACATGGTCAGCGACCTCCAGAGGTTCGGGCAGAAGTGGGGCAGAGCAGACCGGGGTTCACGTGCTTACCATCGCCGAACGCAACATCGCGCCGGGGCAGCGAGTCGCGCTCAGCCGGCCGTGACCGCGGCGCGTGGTGGTATGTGGTCGGGTGTCGCGGCGTCGGGGCGCGCGAGTGTCGCGCGCAGCTGTTCGTACTGCTCGACGGTCAGCTCGCCGGTGGCGAGGCGCCGGTCGAGGATCTTGCGCGCCGACCCGCGAGCCGGCTGCTCGCGGACGTGATCGCCGATCGCCGAGACGACCCAGTAGATCGCGAGGATGACCACCACGACGACGATCAGCGTGCCGAGGATCGAAAAGATCCACTCGCCAGCACTCATGTGGTCACCCCAGTACATCATCGCTGCTCACCTCCGCCACCGCCGCCGTGGGACATGCCGCGCATCATCATCGCCATCATCGCGGTGCACATCAGCGCGACGAAGATAAACCCGACGCCGGCGACGCCGGTCGCGACGAGGACGATCGCGATGATCAGCATCGGGATGCAGCACGCGATCATCATCCAGCCATGACCGCCATGACCGCCGTGGGGCTCGTTTTCTTCGGGTTGGTTGGTCTGAGGGGTTGCGGGCGGGCTCATGCCGGCCTCCTGAGTGATGGGGGCATGTGGCCGAGCTTGTGGTAGAGCGGGCAGTGTCCGAGTGCGCCGGTGACGACGAGGTCGAGGCCGGCGAGCACGAGCAGCGTTTCCAGTGTGACCGCGAGCGCGCCCCCTGCGGTGGCCAGGAGCACCAGGCCGGCGATCGCGGCCGCAGCGCCGATCGTGACACGCCCGGCACGCTCAAGTGGGGTGATGTTGATCTCTGGTCGTCTCATCGTCGCCCTCCTGACGTTTCATCACAGCGGTGGTTTTGCGTGGCTGCGAGAAAAGTAGACACTGATCTGACGCGAACGGTAGGCGTCGCTGGGCGCGCCGTCATCGGGGAGGGGCACGGTCGAGGACTGTGGGAAAATACCTAGGGGGGGTATGATAGGGTGGGTTGTGTGGATGGGGCTCCGACACGCGGCTACACGGCCTCCAAGCAGCAGCTGCTGAACCGCTTGGCGCGGGTTGAGGGCCAGGTGCGTGGTGTTGCGCGGATGGTTGAGGAGGATCGCTACTGCATCGACGTGTTGACGCAGATCGCGGCGGTCCAGGCGGCGCTTGAGAAGATCGCGCTCGGCCTGCTGGACGGTCACGTCCGCCACTGCATGTTGGGCGAGGGCGGCGCGCCGCCCGATCCCGACGAGCAGGTCGCCGAGCTGATGGGCGCGGTCGGGCGGATGGTGAAGCGGTGAGCTCGACCGAGACACCAGCGCCGGCCCGCGAAGCCAACGCGCCCGCGTCTGCGACCTCGACCGTGCGGCTGGGGATCGAGGGGATGCACTGCGCTTCGTGTGTTGCGCGGATCGAGCAGGAGCTCGCGCGCACCCCAGGCGTCGTGCAGGCCGCAGTGAACCTGATGACCGAGGAAGCGGCGATCTCCTATCTGCCGCAGACAATCGATGTGCCCGGAATGGCGGACGCGGTTCGCCGCGCCGGCTACACCCCGCGCTCGGCGCCCGGCGCCGGTGAGGACGTCGTGGAGCGCCAGGAGCGCGACCGCGAGCGCGAGTACCGCACGCTGATGCACAAGTTCTGGTTTGCCGCGGCGATCTCGCTGCCGGTAGTCGTGCTCTCCTACCCCGACCTGTTCGGCCTCGATCGCTTCACGTTCTTCGTCAAGGGCTCGGATTCGCTGTGGTGGGTGTGGCGTACGCTCGGGCTGGTCACGTTGCCGGTGCTGGTGTGGGCGGGCGGCCAGTTCTATACGGGCGCGTGGCGGGCGCTGCGCCATCGCGCCGCGAACATGCACACGCTGATCGCGCTGGGGATCTCCGCGGCGTGGCTGTACTCGACCGTCGCGGTGCTCTGGCCGAACATCTTCCCCAAGGCCAGCTTCGCGCAGCAGTACTACGACGTCAGCGCCGTAGTCGTCGCGCTGGTCACGCTCGGCATGGCACTCGAGGTCAAGGCCAAGGGGCGCTCCTCAGAAGCGATCCGCAAGCTGATCGGGCTGCAGGCCAAGACCGCGCGCGTGATCCGCGACGGACGCGAACGCGACCTGCCGATCGAACAGGTGCTCGTCGGCGACGTGGTGGTCGTGCGCCCGGGCGACAAAGTGCCGGTCGACGGCGTGATCATGCACGGCGAGTCGAGCGTGGATGAGTCGATGGTCACCGGCGAGTCGCTGCCGGTCGACAAGACGGCCGGTGACGAGGTGATCGGCGCGACGATCAATAAGACCGGCGCGTTTCGCTTCCGCGCGACCAACGTCGGAGCGGACACCGTGCTCGCGAGCATCGTGCGAATGGTCGGCGACGCGCAGGCCAGCAAACTACCGATCCAACGCGTCGTCGACCAGGTAGCCGGCGTCTTCGTTCCCGCGGTGATGATCGTCGCGATCGTCGCGTTCGTGGTCTGGTTTAACGTCGGCCCAACGCCGGTGCTCGCCTACGCCGTGATCGTCGCAGTTACCGTGCTGATCATCGCCTGCCCGTGCGCGCTCGGGCTCGCGACGCCGACCTCACTGACAGTCGGGATGGGCAAGGGCGCCGAGCAGGGCGTCCTGTTCCGCGGCGGCGACGCGCTCCAGGCCGCCCGTCAGCTGCAGGTGATCGTGCTCGACAAGACCGGCACGATCACCCACGGCCAACCAGCGCTCACCGACGTCATCTCCGCCGACGGCTTCGAGGAGGCCGAGGTGTTGCGCGTGGCGGCCGCAGTCGAACGCGACTCCGAGCACCCGCTCGCGCAGGCGATCGTCAGCGGCGCCGCCCAGCGCAATGTCGATGTTCCACAGCCTTCGCGCTTTAGCGCGATCCCCGGTCACGGCGTCCAGGCCGACATCGAGGGCCAGACCGTGCTGCTCGGCAACCGCAAGCTGATGGCCGATCAGGCAATCGCCACCGCCACGCTCGACGAGGTGGCGCAACGCCTCGCCGGCGAGGGCAAGACACCGATGTATGTCGCGATCGACGGCCGCGCGGCCGGGCTGGTGGCCGTCGCCGACACGATCAGGCCCGACGCGATCGCGGCGATCGCGCGGTTGCGCCGCGCCGGCCTAGACGTGGCGATGATCACTGGCGACAACGAGCGGACGGCGCACGCGATCGCGCGCCAGGTCGGCGTCGACCGCGTGCTCGCCGAGGTGCTGCCCCAAGACAAGGCGCACGAAGTGCAAAAGCTCCAGCTCGAGGGCAAACGCGTCGGGATGGTCGGCGACGGCATCAACGACGCGCCCGCACTGGCCCAGGCCGATGTCGGCTTCGCGATCGGCACCGGCACCGACATCGCGATCGAGGCCTCCGACGTCACCCTCGTCGGCGGCAGCCTCCACAGCGTCGCAACCGCGATCGAGATCTCGCATGCCACGATGCGCAACATCAAACAGAACCTGCTCGGCGCGTTCATCTACAACAGCGCCGGACTGCCGATCGCCGCCGGAGTCTTCTACCCGCTGACCGGCCTGCTGCTCTCCCCGCTGATCGGCGCCGCAGCGATGGCGGCAAGCTCGCTGACCGTCGTCTCAAACGCCAACCGCCTGCGCCACTGGCACCCGCGCGAGACCCGGCCATGAGCAGCGCGCAGATCCTCGTGACCGCCGGCGGGCTGCTCGCGGTCGCCGCCGTCGCCTGGTTCTTTTGGGGCCCGCGCCGACACGGCGTCACCGCCGCGACCAGCTCCTCCGGCTACCAAGAGGCGATGATCCTCGTCAAAGGCGCCTACACCCCCGACGTGATCGTCGTACAGCACGGCAAACCGGTACGACTCACCTTCCGCCGCGAAGAAACCGCCGCCTGCTCAGAGACGGTCATGCTCCCCGACTTCAACCGCTCCGCCGAGCTCCCCCAGGGTGAGCTCGTACCAATCGAGTTCACCCCCGAGGCTCCCGGGGAATACGAGTTCACATGCGGCATGGGCATGCTCCGCGGCAAGCTCGTCGTACGGTAAAGCGATGAGTACGTCGGCGCCTCAGTCGCGCAGGCCGCAGCCGCAGCCGCACTGACGGCTGTCTCGGGCAAGCGCCCAGATCGCCAACGCTAGGCGCGCCCGTCCCCGGTCGGGCAGCCGAAGCATTCGCGGGGACACCCGCACCAAGCTCACACCGCACGAGCTCAAGACAGTGCGGAACCCCCTGGCGTCGGCGAGCGCCACGTGTCGCAAGCGGCGGGTGCGCCGCCGCCGGCCGGTGGTGCTCGACGTTCGTGGCTGACTGGGCAGCGTAGCCGTGATGGCGTCTCCGTCGCCGCGATGAGGGCGGCCCGGGTCGCCGCTGTTTGGGCGGGGGGCTGCGTCTCTAAGGTTGACCCGGCTAGGGTGCCGATAGGGCGTTCGTGCTGATGCTTCGCCTGATTCGCTGGCTCTCGGGGTCGCCGGGACGCGTGTTCTCCGAGCTTGCGCAGCATCGCAATCGGACGGCCGCGATGGCGGATTCGTTGCAGCAGCAGCTGTTGGGGACGCGTGGGTTCACGCTGATCGAGTTGCTCGTCGTGATCCTCGTGATCGGGGTGCTCGCGGCGATCGCGCTGCCGTCGTTTCTCAATGCGCGTACGAAGGCCAGCGACGTGCT
>DATKSM010000028.1:0-18419 GCA_035531655.1 Solirubrobacteraceae bacterium | reverse complement strand
GCGCTCGGGACGGACCCCGGCATCCTCACCCTAGGTGTCGAGCTGCTGCGCACGCTCCCGTGCTCTGCGGATCGGCAGGTGCTGGTGCACGGCGACTTCAACCCGGGCAACGTGCTTGCCGCGGGCCGTATGCCGTACCTCGCCATCGATCCCAAGCCCATGGTCGGGGACCCGGCATACGACCCGTGGTCATTGGTCGCCCAGCTGGACTGGCCGTTCCGGCTGACTGAGGCAGCTCGCGTCGTGCCCCAGCGGATCCACCGGCTCGCCGAGTCACTGGATCTGGCGCCGGAGCGGATCGCTGCATGGGGCGTGGCGCGCGACGTCGAGGGAGGCCTCTGGGCAGCTTCGGAGGGAAACGTCGCTGACGGGGCGAAATGGATCCGCTCTGCGACCGTCGTGGCTCCGATGTTGGGCTGAGACAGCCGTCTGGCGGCGCCGCTACGGCTTCGGCGGCCGACCTCGCCTGGGCATGGGTCCGGCTTGCCGCGGCATGCGGCCGGCGTCGTCGAGGGCGCGGCGGAGCAGCATCTCGATCTGAGCGTTGAGGCTCCGGAGCTCGTCATTGGCCCAGCGGGCCAGGGCGTCGTGGACGGCTGGGTCGATGCGGAGCAGCAGCTGCTTGCGCTCAGGTTTCACGTATACAGGGTGCCGGTGTTGACTACCGGTGATGCCGGTTGGTCGGCGCAGAGGACGACGAGCAGGTTGCTCACCATGGCCGCTTTGCGCTCCTCGTCGAGCTCGACGACGCCGTGCTCCGTGAGGCGGGCGAGGGCCATCTCCACCATTCCCACGGAGCCCTCGACGATCCGACTGCGAGCGGCGACGACGGCGCTGGCCTGCTGCCGCCGCAGCATCGCCTGGGCGATCTCGGGGGCGTAGGCGAGATGGCTGATCCGCACCTCGACGATCTCCACCCCGGCGATCGTCACACGTTCGGCCACCTCCTTGGCAAGCTCGCCGGCGACGACGTCGACCGAGCCGCGCAACGAGGTGCTGTCGCCGCCGGGATCGTCGTAGGGGTGGGTGGTCGCGACATGGCGCAGCGCCGACTCGGCCTGGACCTCGACGAAGTTGACGTAATCATCGACCGCGTACACCGCGCGTGAGGTGTCGGCCACCTGCCAGACGACAATCGCGGCGATCTCGACCGGGTTGCCGTCCGCGTCGTTGACCTTCAGGTGGTTGGTCTCGAAGTTCCTGACCCGGATGCTGAGGCTGCGCCGGTCAGCCAGTGGCACGATCCACCACAGGCCGGTACGACGTACCGTGCCGACGTAGCTGCCGAAGAACCGCACGACCTTAGTGTGACCGGGCTGCACGATTATCAGCGAGCGCAGGATGAGCACGCCGATCACGATCGGCACGGCGGTGACACCCGGTACCGAGCTGTTGGCCAGCAGAATTGCGGCGCCGATGCAGGCTGCAACGATGAGCACGCCAAACCAGCCATTGATCGCCCACGCGGGGCGTTCCTGGATGACGACGCGGGTCCCCGAGTGTCCGACTGGTTCCGCCTCGGGCTCGCGGTATGGCTGAAGTGGTTGACTCATGATCCCTCCATCTGGACTACGTCTAGCGGTATAAAGTGATTTCTAATTGATATCACTTTTCCTTGGACGTTGCAAGCGCCCGCTGCGGCGCGCTCCGCGGCGGGACGTGGAACCGGTAGCGCTTTAGCCGACTTGCCCCCCGACTGATGCGAAACGTTCCCGCGGCCGGGGGCTGTCAGGGCTCAGCTCGCTGTGTCACGGGGCTACGTGTGATCACCGCCTCCGACGGACATTAGGAGCGCTTGGCCGGAGCGCCTTGGCGCGAGCTGGCCCGGTTATATGACCGCCGTGTTACCGGCTTGACGCGTCAGAGCGGCGGCCTATAAGCTGCCCCCTCGTGAGCGCGACCGTCATCTGCATCTCGGCCAGCGATGGGGCAAACGCCGACGCGGTCGCGGCTGCTGTTGGTGAGGCGCTGGGCTTCCGCGTCATCAGCGAGGAGATCGTTGCTCGCGCGGCTTCTGAGGCCGGCGTCGACGAGCAGGCGATCGTGGACGTGGAACAGCGCAAGACGGCGCTGATGAAGATTCTCGACGGTATGGCGCTGTGGGGCGCAGCGGAGCCGCAGTTCGTGCTGTCCTCGGACGCTCAGATCACCGCAGGGATGATTGGCGTCGGGCTCCCTTACGGCTCTGCCGGGAACCGCCCGAGTGAAGAGCTTCGTGGGTTGATTCGTTCCGCCATCGATGAGTTCATGGCCGCCGGCGATGTTGTGATCCTCGCGCACGCCGCGTCGCAATCGCTGGCCGGGCGTAATCAGGTGCTCCGGGTGTTGGTTACAGCGTCGCCGGCGACGCGGAGCGCGAGGCTGTCCGAGTCACTTCAGGTGAATGCCAAGGAGGGTGACTCCATGGTCAAGAAGGGCGACGCCGGTCGGGCCGACTATCTCAAGCGCTTTTACGGGATTGATCGCGAGCTGCCGACTCACTACGACATCGTTGTGAACACCGACAACCTCACGACGGAGGAAGCCGCGGCAGCGATCGCCAGCCTGGCGAGCCGGTCGGACGCGCCTGCATAGCCGTATGTCGACGTGTCGTGATCGTGTACGCCGGCGGCGTTGATCGAGTGTCTCGCTAGCGGCGTTTTTTCGCCTTCCCTGGCGGGGTGCCGCCATGTCCGGGGGGTCCGACCTTCGGAGGTCCTCCCGGCGCTTTGGTGGTGATTGCCGGGGCAAGCGTTAGCGCGGTGCTGAGGTTCTTGACTGCTTGGCTGAGCGCGGGCGCTGCGGCTGCGGTTATGTGCCCCCCTTGCTCGAGGTTCGTCATCTGTTGCGAGAGGTTGTTGAGCTGCTGCTGGGCGTTGTCCGTGTTCCCTGCCTCGTAGGAGTTCAGGATGTTCGTGAGACCGTTGCTGACCTGCTGGGCAGCTTGCTGATCGATCGTGCGGGATCCGAGGTCGTGGGTGACGAGTCTGATCAGGTCACCGGCGGCGCCGGCGACCGTCCGTGGATGCGCCGGTTGCTGGACAGTAGCGCCAGTTGTGCTGGTCGCGGCCCGCGTTGACGAGGTCAGCTGCCCGGGCTTCGACGTCGATCCCTTCCGGTTGTGATGGGCGTCGGCGGCTGGGCGACCTGGGCTTCCGTCCGAAGCAAGCGCGACCACGCCGATCCCGAGCGCGATCACCACAAGCCCGAACGCGAGGAGGGCCCGGTTGCGCGTCAGGCGTTGTGCAGGTCGTAGCCGTTGGGTGGCAGCGGTTGGCGGCGTCCGGTCGTTCGGGGCCCTCGATGCGATCGGCTCGGTCGGCGGCGTCGGCTCGGCCAGTGCCATCGGCTCGGTCGCGGCGATCGATGTGATCGGTGGTCGAGAGGCGGACATCGCGGTGAGCCGGTCACGGACGTCCCTGGCGCTCTGGGGGCGGTCCGGGGGGGACTTCGCGAGCATCTGCAGCACCAGCGTTTCGAGTTCGACGGTGACGCCCCGATGCTCTCTTCGCAGCGGGCGGGCAGCGACGTTCGCCTGCTGGTTGAGGATCGCGGCGGCACTGTCGCCGGTGAACGGCGGACGTCCGGCCAGCATGGCGTACAGAACGCACCCGAGTGCGTAGACGTCCGAGCGTTGGTCGGCGGGCTCCCCGAGGGCCTGTTCGGGGGAGATGTACGCAGCGGTTCCGAGGACCGTGGCGTGCTGTGTTAATGCTGTTCCATCGATAGCGCGGGCGATCCCAAAGTCCAACACCTTGACCGCGCCATCGGTCGCGACCATGATGTTCGCGGGCTTGATATCGCGGTGCACGATTCCGGCAGCGTGCGCGGCTGCGAGTGCGTCCGCGACGCGGGCAACGATCTCGATCGCGCGTGCCGGGTCGAACGGGCCGTCGGCGCCGAGGATCGTCTCCAGGCTGCGGCCCGTGATCAACTCCATGACGATGAACAATCTCCCGTCGTCCGCCCCAGCGTCGTAGACCGACACGATCGCCGGATGGTTGATCGCCGCGGCCGCCCGAGCCTCGCGCTCGAATCGCGCCACGCTCACAGGATCGTTATCTGCGGCCGACCCTGCGAGCAGCTTCACCGCGACGGACCGCCCAAGGACAGGATCCACAGCCCGGTAAACCGTGCCCATCCCCCCGCGGCCGATCATGTCGATCAGCTCATAGCGGCCTGCCAGGGCTCTGTGCATGTGATCCATCGTCACCATTCTCCCTGGCCGAAGGATCGCGAGCCTGGCTGGCGGACCTGTGCCGCCCTGCTTGACTGAGATATCGGATGAGCACTGAAGCCGAGGATCCGCCGCCGGAGGCGGGTGAGCTCCCTACTGGCCGGATCGCGCGAACGGCTCGAGTAGGTGGACTGGTGACCGGCCAGGGTTTGCGGTGGGCAGGCATGCGGACCGCAAACCGCGTCCGCTCGCCCGAGCGAGCCGCAGCCGCTCAGAACGAGCGCACCACCGTGTTGGTCAACCAGCTGGTTGACCAGCTGGGAAAGATGCGTGGCGCGGCGATGAAGGTCGGTCAGGTGCTGTCGATGGTGGAGTTCGACGGCCTCCCGCAAGACGAGCGCGACGCACTGCAAGCGAAGCTCGCGGAGCTCCGTGACGATGTCCCGCCGGTCCCTTTCTCGAAGCTGGAGCGGCTGATGCGCGACGAGTTCGGCGGACCGCTCAGCCGTGTCTTCTCCGAGTTCGACGAGCGAGCGTTCGCGGCGGCGTCGATCGGCCAGGTGCACCGCGCGACGACGCTCGATGGCCGCGACGTCGCCGTCAAAGTTCAATACCCGGGGATTGCCGAGGCGGTCGATACAGACCTGCGCAACGCGATGCTCCTGCTGCCGCTGGTCAAGCGGCTTGCGCCCAGCCTCGACGCGAAGGCGCTCGCCACGGAGCTTCGTGAGCGCATCGTTGAAGAGCTCGACTACGAGCTCGAGGCACAGAACCAGCGGCGGATCGAGCGCCTACGCCGTGGCCACCCGTTCATCTTCGTGCCCACGGTCAGCACCGAGCTCTCGACCCGCCGGGTGCTCGTCTCGGAATACATCGAAGGCGAGCGATTCGAGGCCGTTCGCCGGCTCGACGAGGCACAGCGTGACCGTTACGGGGAAATCAGCTTCCGCTTCTATTTCGGCCTGCTGTACCGCGATCAGATCGCGCTCGGCGACCCGCACCCGGGCAATCAACTGCTGCGTCTAGACGGCCGTGTCGGCTTCCTTGACTACGGGCTGCTGCGTGATGTCGGCGCTGCGCGCGCCGACGCCGAGCGGGCGATCGCGCGTGCCGTCCGCACCGGCGACGCGGGCGCCCTGAAGTCGGCTCTGGTTGCGGGCGCGTACCTGTCACCCGACGGGGCACGGCAGGTCGACGACGAGCTCGCGTTGAAGCTGATTCGGCAGGCGACGCGGTGGTACGCCGTCCGGGGTTTGCGGCGCTTCTCCGGCGAGCCTGGTAGACGCCGCGCTGAGCGACGGCCGATCGACGTTGAGCGTCAGAACGATGTGAATGATCAGGTCAGCCAGTTCACGCTGCCGGCTGAGACGATCCTTATCCGGCGGATGCACGTGATCGTCGCTGCCGTGCTCGGTCAGCTGCGGGCCGGTGCCGACTGGGGCGCAATCGCCGCCGAATACCTGTACGGCGAGCCACCGGCAACGCCACTTGGTGAAGCCGAGGCGGAGTACTTCGCTCGACGCGATCGCCTGAACTGACCTAAGAGACGCGCTCGAACACGGTCGCCTCGAGCGACTGCCGTAACGGTCTACGATCCACCGGCCCGTGGCCGGCGCTCGCTGAGAGCGGAGCGACACCTGGCGTTAGCCTGCGAGGGTGCCACGCGGCGAACTAGCCATCGTGCTCCATGCGCATATGCCGTATGTCGAAGGCTTCGGGACCTGGCCGTTCGGCGAGGAGTGGCTGTGGGAGGCGACGGCTACCAGCTACGTACCGCTGCTACGGGTGCTCGACGGAATCGGGAGCGACGCAAGCCGCGCGAAGCTCAGCCTGTCACTGACGCCGGTGCTCTGCGACCAGTTGGAGGCGCCGCGGGCGATGGAGCGCTGCATAGCGTTCCTGCGCGAAATCCGGCCCGAATCGCACCGGCGTGACATCGAGGGCTTCCGGCGGGCCGGCGACACCGCCGCAGTCGCGGAATTGGAACGCTCGGCCGCTGAGTACGAGGCCGCGGCGGATGCGCTCGAGCGGTTCGAACGGGACGGCGGCCTAATGCAGGCACTCGGGCGGCATGCGAGCTGGACGTCCGCGGCCACCCACGCGATCCTGCCCCTGCTGGTACTCGACGACTCGATCGAGCTACAGCTGCGGGTTGGCATCGACTCGTACCGGCGACGCTTCGGGGAGTGGGGCGGAGGCTTCTGGCTGCCGGAGTGCGCCTACGCGCCCTGGCTGAACACGGCCCTGCTCGAGGCCGGGATCCGCGCCACCTGCGTCGAGCTGACCGGACTCCTGGGCCACGGCGGCGACCTGAACCTCAGCCCGCGCAAGCCCCACGACGGCCCGACGCTGCTGCCGATCGACCGAGCGGTCATCGACCTCGTATGGGGCGCCGAGGGCTACCCGTCGCGCCCCGCCTACCGCGACTCGCACCGCCGCACCCTCCACGACCACCACGTCTGGACCAATGACGGTGGTATCTACGACCCGGACCGCGCGCGCCGACAGGCGGCCGAGGATGCGCGCGCGTTCGTCCAAGCGGTTCGTGACCGCCTCGCGAAGAACGGCGGCCTGTGCGTATGCGCGCTGGATGCCGAGCTACTCGGCCACTGGTGGTATGAGGGGCCGCAGTGGCTCGAGTCCGTGCTGGCTGAGGCCGAGCACCAGGGCGTCACGCTCGCCGCGCTCGACGTCGAGACGCTCGCTCGTCACCCCCCGATCGAAACCGAGGGCCACGAGCACAGCGCCGCGACCAGCTGGGGAGCGGGCGGCGACCTGCGCACATGGAGCGCGCCGTCCGTCGCCGATCTCGTCTGGACTGCCCGCAGGGCGGAGCTGCACGCCTTCCTGCACGGAGGCGGCACCCCGTCGCAGCGCGCACTGCGCGAGCTGCTGGCGCTGCAGTCGAGCGACTGGGCGTTCCTCGCGCACCGCGAGTGGGCCGGCGACTACCCGAGGCAGCGTGCCAGCGGGCACGCTGCCCAGCTCATCCGAGCACTGAAAGGGGAGACCGACACGCCGTACGTCGGCAACCTCGCGCCCTACCTCGAGCGGAGCTACTCATAGCGCAGCGTCTCGGGGTGCTCACGCATCCGCAGCACTCGCGCCGGCACGCCCCCGACGACGGCATCCTCAGGCACGTCCCTGGTGACGACCGCGCTGGTGCCGACGATGGCGTTGTCGCCGACTGTCACGCCCCGCAGGACGCAGGCGCCGTAGCCGATCCAGACGTTGTGACCGACGCGCACGTCGCGCTTGTAGATGCCCTGCTCGCGGATCGTCCGCTCGACCTCAGCGGTGCTGTGGTCGAAGTCGATCATCATCGCGCGGTCGGCGATGATGCACTCGCGCCCGATCGAGATCTGCTGGTAGCCGGAGAGCGTGCACTCCTGGCCGAGCACGGACTTCGCGCCGATCGAGATGACCCCCTCGTGGGCGCGGATCTTGCAGCCGTCACCGACCCAGGACCACCGGCCCAGCACGACCCTCGCGTCACGGCCGATCTCGAACTTGACACCCGGACACACGAAGCACAACCCGTCCGTCACCAGGCGTCCGCGCCATCGCAGTTTCAGCCACAGCCATCGCGCCAACAGTGGCGCATAGCCCGGGCGCAGCATGTGGCGTTCGCGGGCAAAGTGCAGGAACGCGAGCGGTCCACCGGCGAGCGGAGCCGGTGGTCGGCGGGGCGCAGCCGTCCCGCGTTGCGTGGCGCTGATCGTGTCCGGCGGCACGCGGGAATCGTAATCGGCATCATGGCTTGCGGATGAACGAGCCCGGAGCCGGTACTCAGGCGACGCTTGCGCAGCGGCTGCTGGCCGGAGACCGGCGTGCCCTCGCACGCGCGATCACACTCGTCGAGAACGGCGATCCCCTGGGCTGGGAGATCGTGCACGAGGTCTACCCGCACACCGGCAGCGCCGCTGTGATCGGTTTCACGGGGCCGCCCGGGGCGGGCAAATCGACGCTGCTCGCCGAGGTCACGCGGCTCGAGCGGGCCCGCGGGCGCTCGGTGGCGGTGCTGTCGATCGATCCGTCCTCACCGTTCAGCAAAGGGGCCCTGCTCGGTGACCGCATCCGTCTGAGCGACCATTTCCTCGATCCGGGCGTGTTCATTCGCTCGATGGCGAACCGCGGCGCGCTCGGCGGGCTCAGCGAGGCGGCGCTGCAGACGGCGCTGCTGATGGACGCAAGTGGACACGATGTTGTGCTGCTCGAGACGGTTGGTGTCGGCCAGGCCGAAGTCGACGTGATCGATCACGCCGACAGCATCGTGCTCGTGCTGATGCCGGGCTCGGGCGACTCGGTCCAGGCGCTGAAGGCGGGCGTGATGGAGATCCCGGACGTGATCGTCGTCAACAAGGCCGATCATCCGCTGACCGACACGATGGTGCGCGAGATCAAGGCGGTGCTGGCGCTCGGTCCGCAGGACGGCTGGCGGATTCCGGTGATCCGCACGCGCGCGGTCGACGGCGACGGGGTCGAGGAGCTGGTGGCGAAGCTCGCCGAGCACCGCGCCCACATCGAGGCCGAGGGCACGCTCGCCGAACGTCGGCGGCGCAACCTGAGCAGCGAGGTCCTGGCGATCGCGACACAGCGCCTGCGCCGCGAGCTCGAGGAGGCCGTGCTGGACGACCCGCGGTTCAAGGCGTTGCTGGACCGGGTAGTGGCACGCGAGCTGGACCCGGCGAGCGCGGCCCGGCAGATCCTGGCGCGCGAGCGGTAGCACCACAGTACGTTTCAAGATCCTGGCGCCCACCCGCGCAGTCCCACAACGCGCAGTCCCACAACGCGCAGTCCACAAGGAGGAGTAGAGATTGCAGACGGCCATCGAAGCTGTGGATGTGCGCAAGCACTACCCACCGGACGTGCAGGCGCTCGACGGCGTGAGCCTCGCGGTGGAGGCCGGCACGATCTTCGGCGTCCTTGGTCCGAACGGCGCCGGCAAGTCGACGATGACCCGGGTGCTGTGCTCGCTGACGCGGCCCGACAGCGGCAGCGCCACGGTCGCCGGCATCGACGTTCTCAAGCATCCGGTCCAGGTCCGCCGCGCGATCGGCGTCGTCGGCCAGAAACACGGCTCCGATCCGAACGCGACCGGGCGCGAGAACCTGGTGCTGCACGGCGAGTTCAACGGGATCACCGGCCGTGACCTGAAGGGCCGCATCGCGTCGGCGCTCGAGCGCTTCGAACTCGTCGACGCCGCCGATCGCCTGGTGCGGACCTACTCCGGCGGGATGTCTCGCCGTCTCGACATCGCGATGGGGCTGCTGAACCACCCGCAGGTCCTCTTCCTGGACGAGCCGACCACCGGCCTGGATCCCGAGGCGCGAACGCAGATGTGGACCTACATCGAGCGCCTCGCGGCGGAGGAGCAGATGACGATCTGGATCACCACGCACTACATGGACGAGGCAGACAACCTGGCCCTGCAGCTGGCGATCGTCGATCGCGGCCGAATCGTCGCGCAGGGCTCACCCGATCAGCTCAAACGGGAGCTCTCCGGGGACGCGCTGCACGTCGAACTGGTCGAGTACGGCGAGACGGGCGCCATTGCGGCGCTCGAGCACGTCGATGGCGTCGGCGAGATCGAGCTCGACGGGCGGCTTCTGCGTGCCCGCGCGGAGGATGGCGGCGCGGCTCTGCCCGCGGTGTTGGCCGCGCTCGAGACGCAGCAGGTGAAGGTCGCCTCGGTGAAGGTCTCGCGACCGTCGTTGGATGACGTCTACCTGCGGTTCGCCGGGCGCGCGTTCGAAGACGCCGACAGCGAGTTCGGGGAGGCCTCGGCATGACGCCCGCGCTGCGACAGACCTGGCAGGTGTTCCTGCGCGGAACGCGCACGCTGATGCGCCAGCCCGCCTACCTGCTGATCACGATCGTGCAACCGATCGTGTGGCTCCTGCTGTTCGGCGCCCTGTTCAAGTCCGTCTCGCGGATCCCCGGCTTCCACGGCACCTATATCGACTTCCTGACCCCCGGCGTCGTCGTGATGCTTGCGGTCTTCGGCGCCGGCTGGTCGGGGATGGCCTTCGTAGACGACATCGCCAACGGCGTCATGGACCGCATGCTCGTCACTCCGGCGTGGCGCGGCGCGTTGAACGTCGGCTGGGTCGCGTACGAGGCGGCCGCCGTGATGGCGCAGACGGTTCTGATCGTCATCCTCGCGTTGCTCCTCGGCGCCGACTTCAAGGGCGGCGTGATCGGCGTGATCCTGATGTTCTTCGTCGGCGCGCTGCTCGCGTCGACGGTCGCGTCGCTCTCCAACGCGGTCGGCGTCCTCGGCCGCCAGCGCGAGACCGTGATTGGCACGGTCAGCTTCTTCCAGCTGCCGCTGACGTTCCTGTCGACCGGCATGATGCAGAAGAACCTGCTGCCCCACTGGATCCAGACGACCGCGAAGTTCAACCCGGTGAACTGGGCGGTCGAAGCGGCGCGCGCGGCGGCGATGCAGAAGACCGACTGGAGCATCGTCGGTACCCGCGTCGGGATGTTGGCCGTGTTGGCGGTCGTCTCGGCGTTCGTCGCCTCACGCGCGTTCGCCCGGTATCAGCGGTCGCTTTAGCGGATGGCCCCGGGTGGGCGGGCCCAAATCCGGGGCCTACCTGGATCGGGTCGCAGCTCAGGCGCCGAGCGCCCGGGCGATCACCATTTCCTGGATCTCGTCGGTGCCTTCGCCGATCGTGAGGATCTTGGCGTCGCGGTAGAAGCGGCAGACGGGGTATTCCTCGATGTAGCCGTAGCCGCCGTGGATCTGCACGGCCTCGTCGGCGGCGTGCACGGCCAGACGGCCGCTCTTGAGCTTCGCCTGCGCGGCGATCAGCGAGAAGTTCTTGCCCTGATCCTTGAGCCAGGCGGCCTTCTGGACGAGCAGCCGGCAGGCCTCGATCTCGGTCGCGACGTTCGCGAGCTTGGCCTGGATCGTCTGGAAGCTCGAGATCGTCTTGCCGAACGCCTTGCGCTGCTTGGCGTAGGCGAGCGCCTCATCGAGCGCGCCCTGCGCTAGCCCGACGCCCATCGCGGCGACGCCGATGCGCCCGATGTCGAGCACCTGGAAGAACTGCGCAAGGCCGCGTCCGCGCCCGCCGAGCAGGTTCTCCTCGGGTACGCGACACTCGCTGAAGCTCAGCGGCCGCGTGTCGGAGGCGTGCCAGCCCATCTTGCGGTACTGCGGGCCCGGCTCGTAGCCGGGGGTGCCGTTCTCCACGAGGATGTTCGAGATCTCGCGGCGGTCTGCGGGCGCGTCCAGCGCACCGGCGTCGGACTCGCCCGTCACGGCGGTGATCACGACCAGCCCCGAGATCTCGGTGCCGGCGTTGGTGATGAACTGCTTGGAGCCGTTGATGACCCACTCGCCGCCGTCGAGCCGCGCGCGCGTCTGGGTGTTGCCCGCGTCCGATCCGGCCTCGGGCTCGGTCAGCCCGAACGCGCCGAGCATCTCGCCGCTGCACAGCCGTGGCAGGTAATGCTGCTTCTGCTCCTCGGTGCCGAACAGGTAGAGCGGCTGGGTGCCGAGCGAGGTGTGCGCGCAGAGCGTGATCGCCACCGAGGAGTCGACGCGTGTGAGCTCCTCGACCACCATCGCGTAGTCCTGTGTGGTGCCGCCGGCGCCGCCGTATTCCTGCGCGAAGGGGATGCCCATCAGGTCGAGTGCGCCGAGCTTGCGCACGATCTCGTAGGGGAAGGCCTTGTCGTGATCGAGTTGCTCGGCGACGGGCGAGATCTCAGCCCGCGCGAACTCGCGGACGGTGTCACGCAGGAGCCGATGATCGTCCGAGATGTCGAAGTCCATGCGGGGACAATACGATCATCAGGAGTATCGGGCCGCCTTGGGCAGCCCCCGCGCCACCATCGATCCGAAGTGGAGCCGAACCGAAATGCCAAAGACCGTGATCCTCTCAGCCGCGCGAACGCCGATCGGCAAGCTCGGCGGCGGACTTTCCAGCCTTGATGCCGCCGCGCTCGGAGGTACCGCGATCAACGCCGCGCTGGAGCGTGCCGAGGTCGCGCCCGATCAGGTCCAGCATGTGGTGATGGGGCAGGTGCTGCAGGCGGGGCAGGGCCAGATCCCCTCGCGCCAGGCGCAGATCAACGCCGGGATCCCGAAGGAGGTCTCGTCAGAGACGATCAACAAGGTCTGTGCCTCCAGCGTGCGGGCCGTGGGGATGCTCGACGCCGCGATCCGCGCGGGAGACCTGGAGGTCGGCGTCGCCGGCGGCATGGAGTCGATGTCGAACGCGCCCTACATGCTCAAGGACGCACGCTTCGGCATGCGCATGGGCGACGGCAAGGCGCTCGACGTGATGATCCACGACGGCCTAACGAATCCGTTCTCCGGCAAACACATGGCGCAGGAGGCGAGCGAGGTCGCCGCCGAGCTCGAGATGACGCGCGCGGACATGGATCGCTGGGCGCTGCGTTCGCACGAGTTGGCGATCAAGGCGACCGACGAGGGTCGTCTGCCGGAGGAGATCGTGGCGGTCACGATCCACTCGCGTAAGGGTGACACCGTGGTCGAGGTTGACGAGTCGCCGCGACGCGACTCGACGCTCGAGGCACTCGCGAAACTGCCGCCCCTCTTCCTCAAGGACGGCACGCACACGGCCGGCAACGCGCCCGGCGTCAACGACGGCGCCGGCGCGCTGGTTGTGGCAAGCGACGAGTGGGCGCGCACCCATGACCGTCGCCCGCTGGCGACGGTCATCGCCCAGGCGCAGGTCGCCGACGAGTTCGCCTACCTCGCGCGGACCCCCGCGAACGCGGCGTTCAAGGCGCTCGAGAAGGTCGGTCTGAAGCCCGAGGACGTCGACCTATGGGAGATCAACGAGGCGTTCGCATCGGTGACACTCAGCTCGATGCGGATGCTCGGGATCGACGAGGACAGGGTCAACGTCAACGGTGGAGCTGTCGCACTCGGCCACCCGATCGGCGCCTCCGGCGCACGGATCGTAGGCACATTGGTGCACGAGCTGCGCCGCCGAGGCGGCGGCATCGGCTGCGCGGCGATCTGCTCGGGCGGCGGCCAGGGCGACGCGATCCTCGTCGAGGTCAATGGTGTCTAAGACGGTCACCGAGACGGTCTCAGGGACCGTCGAGGCGGCGCGCGTGGCGGCCGAGCCGCCGGCGCGCGGTGCGGCCTTCTTCGACCTGGACAAGACGCTGATGCAGGGCTCGTCAGGTTTTCAGTTCGCACGGGCCGTGCGCGAGGCCGGGATGATGACCCGCCGCCAGCTGGTCGCCGACGGGATCGCCAACGTGCGCTTCCGCCTGCACGGGGCGAGCGACGAGCAGTCCGAAGCGATCCGCAACCGCATCGCCAGCTCGCTCGAGGGGGTCCGGGTCCGTGACCTCGAGCGCCTGGGCGTGCGCGTGATGCAGCGCATCCTCCCGCGGCTGTATCCGCAGATGCTGACGATCGCGTACGCGCATCAGGACGCGGGGCGCCCTGTGTACATCGTCACCGCGGCGGCCCATGACATGGCCCAGGTGCTGGCGAAGGTGATGACCTTCGACGGGGCGCTCGGCTCGACGCTGTCGGGGGTCGAGGATGGTGTCTATACGGGGCAGCCGACCGGCGCCTTCCTCTACGGGCCGGCGAAGGCCGTCGCGATCCAGGAACTGGCCGCGCGCGAGGGCTTCGACCTGTCGGCCTCATACGCCTACTCCGACTCCGTCTCGGACACGCCGATGCTGCGTGCGGTCGGGCACCCGGTCGTCGTCAACCCCGACACCGCGCTCGAGGCGCTCGCGCGGGACGGCGGTTGGGAGATCCTGAGGCTCGATCGGCTCGGTCAGAAACTGACGATCGCGGGCGTGCTGACCGTCGCCGCGACCGCGAGCGGAGCCACTGCGGCCATACTCAAGCGCACCGGCCGCCAGATCGAACTGCCACGCTTGAGTCGCCAATCATGAGCACCACAACCGAGCGCAAGATTCGTGTGGTCGTCGCCAAGCCTGGTCTGGACGGCCACGACCGTGGCGCCAAGATCATCGCGCGGGCGCTGCGCGACGCCGGCATGGAGGTGATCTACACGGGCCTGCATCAGACGCCCGAGCAGATCGTGGAAACCGTGATCCAGGAGGACGCGGACGCCGTCGGCCTCTCAATCCTGTCGGGCGCGCACATGACCCTGGTGCCGCGCATCATCGAGCTGCTGAAGGCGCAGGGCGTTGACGATGTGGTGGTCACCGTCGGCGGCACGATTCCGGCCGAGGACATCGCCGAGCTGAAGGCGCTCGGGGTGGCCGAGGTGTTCACGCCCGGGGCGCCGGCGCAGGCGGCAATCGATTTCATACGGTCCGCGGTGCGGAGCTGACGTGGGCGGCTCGCGCTTGCCCGGGCTGGTGGCCAGCGGGCCATCCAGCCCGGATGTGAGGCTCACACGTGGTATTGACTGACCAGTCAGTCGGGTACTATCCACTCGTTCTCAGTGATGCTTAGGAGGCACCTTTGAAGATTTGCGTCCTGGTCAAAGAGGTCCCGGACGCCGCCGTCGAGAAGCGCATCAATCCCTCGACGGGGCGGATGGACAGATCGGGTGAGAAGAACCTCAACCCGTACGACACCCACGCGATCGAGGCTGCGATGCAGCTGCGCGAGGGCGGTGCGGTCGAGGTCGACGAGATCGTCGCGGTCACGATGGGACCAGAGTCCGCGGTGCGGGCCCTGCACAAGGCGGTCTCGCTGGGCGCCGACCGGTCGCTTCACCTCACCGACGAGGCGCTCGCGGGCTCGGACGTTGCCGCCACCGGCTACGCGCTGGCGAAGGCGCTTGAGAAGGAGTCCCCCGACCTGGTGCTGCTCGGCCAGCAGTCCGATGACGGCGAGTGCTACACGATCGGCGCGGTCGTCGCCGACCACCTGAAGATGCCGTCGCTGACCCAGGTGATCAAGCTCGACGTCGACGGCGGGGCCCTGCGGCTCGAGCGTCAGGCCGAGTACGGCTACGACACCGTCAAGGTGACGCTGCCGGCCGTGATCTCGGTCGGCGACGCGATCAACGAGCCACGGTATCCGTCGCTGAAGGCGATCATGGGCGCCAAGAAGAAGCCGCTCGACGTTGTGGCCTCGGGCGATGTCGGCATCGACACCTCACTGGTCGGAGCCGAGGGCTCACGCGTGCAGTGCGGCGAGTTCCACGATCCGCCTGTGAAGTCGGCCGGCCAGATCATCGAGGACGAGAACACAGATGAGACGGTCGAGAAGATCATCTCCTGGCTCGAGGAAAGGAAGCTGATCTGACATGGCTGACGTTCTGGTCTACGTCCTGCACTACGAGGGCGCCTTCAACAAGAACTCGCTCGGCGCCGTCTCCGAGGGCGCCGCGCGCGCGGCCGAGATCGGCGGCGAGGCGCACGCTGTGGTCGTCGGCGGAACCGACCTGACCGACGAGTTCGTCAGGACGCTCGGCGGCTACGGCGCCAAGAAGGTCTTCCGCGCACAGGGCCCCGAGGGGCTCGCGCAGCCGATCGTCGACGTGTTCGACAAGGTGATCTCCGAGCACGGTCACCGGTACGCGATCTTCGGCGGCGGCCTGCTCGGGTTCGAGATCGGCGCCGGCCTCGCCGCCCGCAAGCAGGCGGGCGTGACGATGGAGGTCACTGCGATTCGGGCCGACGCTGACGAGCTGGTTGCCGAGCGCCCGATCCTGGGCGACTCGAAGATCTCCGTGTCGCGCTACCGCGGCGGCCTCGGGATAATCATCGGCCGCATCAACGCGTTCGAGATCCGCGAGGGCGGCGGTGCCGACGCCGAGATCGTCGACGTGCAGGTTGAGTACTCGCCCTGGGCGCAGCAGGCCGAGATGGTCACGCGCGGCGAGCAGCGCGGTGCCGATGTCGACATCGAGGGCGCCGACATCCTCGTCGCCGGCGGACGCGGACTGGGCAGGGCCGAGGGCTTCCAGCTGGCCGAAGAGCTCGCCGCTGCCTTCGGCGGCAACGCCGCGGTGGCCGCGACGCGTGCCGTCGTCGACGCCGGCTGGTACCCATACGCGGCCCAGATCGGCCAGACCGGCAAGACCGTGTCGCCCAAGCTGTATCTCGCGGCGGGCATCTCCGGCGCGATTCAGCACAAGGTCGGCATGCAGTCCTCGGAGAACATCGTCGCGATCAACAAGGATGCGAACGCGCCGATCTTCGAGTTCTGCGACCTCGGGATTGTCGGTGACCTCAACAAGCTGCTGCCGAAGCTGACCGCGGCGATCAAGGCGAAGAGAGGCGCGTAGCAATGACATCACCGAGCCAGTTTCCGCCGCCGGTCGAGCCCGAGGACGAGTTCATCAAGCGCGAGCTCGATGCCGAGGACGACCTGATCGAGGTCGGTGTAGCGATCGTTGGCGGCGGCACCGCGGGTCTGGCTGCCGCCAATCGGCTGCTGCAGCTGCTCGCCAACGATCCGGAGCTGTTGGAGTCGCTCGGGGAAGTCCCGGTCGCGGTGATCGAGAAGGGCAAGACCTGCGGCGGCCACATCATGTCCGGCGCGGTCATGCGTCCGGGCGCGCTTGAGGAGCTGTTTCCGGAGATGTCGCGCGAGGACTGGCGCAAGCAGCGCTTCGCGTTCGGCGAGGTGACCAAGGAAGCTGTCTACCTCGTGCCCAACGAGAAGCGGGCGATCAAGATCCCGACGCCGCCGAACTTCAAGAACCACGGCAACGAGGTGGTCTCGGTGTCGGCGCTGGCGCGCTATCAGCAGCGCGCCGCGGAGGAGGGCGGAGCCTACGTGCTGACCGAGACCGCCGCCAGCCAGCTGATCGTGGAGGACGGCGCGGTCGTCGGTGTGCGCTCCGGGGACAAGGGCCGTGGCAAGGACGGACAGCCGCTGTCCAACTTCGAGCCCGGCAGCGACATCAAGGCGAAGGTCACGGTGCTCGCCGAGGGCAACTGGGGCCATCTGACCGGCGCCGCGATCAGGGAGTTCGACCTGGCGGAGGACCGCGAGCCGCAGGTCTGGGAGCTCGGCGTCAAGGAGGTCTGGAAGGTCGCAAAGCCGCTCGATCGCGTGATCCACACGCTCGGGCCGTGGCCTCTGAGCCTGAAAGCCAAGTACGGCCAGATCGGCGGGACGTGGATCTACCCGATGAAGGACGAGACCACGGGCGATGACCTCGTCTCGATCGGCTTCGTCGTGGATTTGGAGTACCGGGATGCCACGACCTCCGCTCATGACCTGCTTCAGCTGTTCAAGACCCATCCGCTGGTGCGAGCGATCCTCGAGGGCGGCGAGCGCGTCGCGTGGAGCGCCAAGGCACTACCCGGCGGTGGTTATTGGTCGATGCCGAAGCTCTCGATGCCAGGCGCGGTGATCGTCGGTGACGCCGGCGGCATGGTCGACACCGTCGCGCTCAAGGGCGTGCACCACTGCATCCAGTCCGGCATGCTCGCCGCCGAGGCGATCTATGCACACCTCAAGGACGGCACGCCGCTCGAGAAGTACGAGAAGGCGATTGCCAACTCATCGACCGGCAAGGAGCTGTGGGAGGTCCGCAACACGCGTCAGCCCTTCCAGAAGGGCTTCATCAAGGGCGGGCCGCTGGTGAACCTGGGCCTGATGACCAAGGGGCTGCTCCCGGCCGGCCGCCTGAAGTGGCATCGCAATGACGAGCAGGACATGTTCATCGGCGACAGCTCGGAGAAGTACCCCAAGCCGGATGGCAAGTACATCTTCGACAAGCTCTCGTCAGTGTTCATTTCCGGCAACGCCACGCGTGACGACGCGCCCAACCACATCCGCGTGCAGACGCATGTCCCGCGCGAGATCGCCGAGACCTGGAAGTGGATGTGCCCCGCGGGCGTCTACGAGATCCCGGAGGACGCCGCGGATGGGGTGGGTGGCGAGACCAAATCCGGCATGGTCGACGTGATCGTCAACTACACCAACTGCGTGCAGTGCGGGGCGATCACAGCCAAGGGCGGGCGGTTGACCGTTCCCGAAGGTGGCGACGGGCCGCTGTACACGATCGCCTGAGAGGTTTCGATGCCGGTTGCCGCGGGGCGGGTGGGGCGCGTGGGGCGAATCCGCGAGCGTGCGCGGTCGCGCGCGGCCGCTATTCTTACTGCAGATATGAAGAGCGACATTCACCCCAACTACGTCGAGGCCCACGTCACCTGCTCCTGCGGGAACGACTTCACCACGCGCTCGACCAAGCCTGAGATCCACGTCGAGATCTGCTCGCAGTGCCACCCGTTCTACACGGGTCGCCAGAAGCTGGTCGACACCGGTGGCCGCGTCGAGCGGTTCCAGCGTCGCGCCGCCAAGGGCCGCGCT
>DATKSM010000027.1:0-5265 GCA_035531655.1 Solirubrobacteraceae bacterium | reverse complement strand
CGAGCTGCTGACCGAGTTCGCGGAGTTCACGCGCTACGCCTTCCGTGGCCAGCGCCCGTACGTGACGCTCGCCGACGAGCTCAACTACGTCGAGAAGTACCTGCGGCTCGAGCGCGCCCGCTTCGGCGAGCGCCTGCAGGTGCGGCTACAGGTCGCGCCCGAGGTGCTGCCGGCGGTCGTGCCCGTGCTGTCGCTCCAGCCGCTGGTCGAGAACGCAGTCCGCCACGGTGTCGAGAAGCGTGGCTTCGGCCGGATCGAGATCATCGGGCGCCACATCGACGCCGACGTCGAGCTGCGCGTCACCGACGACGGCGTTGGCATGGAACCGGAGCGCGCGCGGACGGTGCTCGCCGGGCAGGGCGATGGCGTCGGAATCGCAAATGTCCAGGCGCGCCTGCAGTCGATCTTCGGTCCTGGGTACGGCCTCGAGATCGAGAGCCGGCCCGGTCACGGCACGACCGTCACGATGACGCTTCCCAAGTTCCGCGCAGGAGTGCGGGCGGCATGACGAGCGTGCTCGTTGTCGACGACGAGCGCCCGGCCCTGGAGGACCTCGGCCGCCTGCTTGAGACCTCACCGTCGGTCGACGACGTCGTGCTGGCGGCCGGCGGCGCCGAGGCGCTGCGGCTGCTCGCCGAGCGCCAGTTTGACGTCGTCTTCATGGACGTGCGCATGCCGGACCTCGACGGACTCGAGCTCGGCAAGGCGCTGACTCGTTTCGCTGACCCGCCGGCGCTCGTGTTCGTGTCGGCCTTCGAGGACGGCGCCGTGTCCGCCTTCGAGCATCAACTGCACCCGCTCGACTACCTGATGAAGCCGGTCTCGCGGAACCGGGTCGAGGAAGCCCTCGGACGGGTGAGCGCCAACGGTCCGGTTGGTGGAATTTGGTCCCGCCCACCCACCCAACCGGGGCATGCCGATGCCGACGACGAGATCATCCCCGTCGAGCATCAGCGCGGCGGCTCGACGCGGTTGATTGATCGCTCGACCGTGCTGTACGTGCAGGCCGAGGGGGATTACGTCCGGCTGCACACCGACAGCGGCCGCTTCCTCGTGCGTGCGGCGCTCTCGGAGATCGAGGAGCGCTGGGGCCGGCACGGGTTCGTGCGGGTGCACCGCAGCTACGTCGCGAACCTCAAGCGCGCCGCCGAGATCCGGCCGCAGCTCGGCGGCGCGGTCACGATCGTGATGGTCGACGGCAGTCAGGTGCCGGTCGCACGGCGCCAGGTCGCCGACCTGCGACGGAGGTTGCGGATGTGACTCCGTCTCCGCCACGCCCCTCGCCGCCCCGCCGGTTGCTGCCGCGCCGCGGGCTGCGCTCCCCGCGTGAGGAGCTGGCCGAGGCGACCGCCCACGGTCACGTGTATCTACGCGGCCTGCAGCACGCGCAGCTGTCGCTGTCGCTGCTGGCGCTGGTCGCGTTCGGCGCGATCTTCGGCGTGCTGCCGATCGCGCTGTATCTGCTGCCGCGCGTCGACCGCCTGTACTTGCTCGGGGTGCCGCTCGGGTTGTGGATCGTGGTCGTGCCGATGCTGCCCACGTTCGTCGCGATCGGTTGGCTGTACGCGCGCCGTGCGGATGCGCTCGACGACGCTTTCCGCGAGCTGGTCGAGCGTTGATCGTCGCGCTGGTCGCGGTCGGTGCCGTCACGCTCGGAACGCTCGGCCTCGGCACCTGGGGGATGCGGTTCGCGCGCACCACCTCGGACCTGCTCGTCGCCAGCCGCACTGTGACCCCCTGGTGGAACGCGGCGGCGATCTCCGGCGAGTACCTGTCCGCGGCGAGCTTCCTCGGGATCGCGGGGCTCGAGATGCAGATCGGCGCGAGCGCGCTGTGGCAGTCGCTCGGCTTCACCGCCGGGTATCTGGCGCTGCTGCTGTTCGTAGCGGCGCCGCTGCGCCGCTACGGCTCCTACACAATCCCCGACTTCGCCGAGGCGCGCCTGCACAGCCCGGGTTTGCGGTTGCTCGCGGCGGCGATCGTGCTCGTGATCGGCGGCTTCTACCTGGTGCCGCAGCTGAAGGGAGCCGGGCTCGCCCTGAACGTCGTGGTCGGCTCGCCCTACTGGGTGGGGGTCGTGGTCGTCGCCGTGATCGTCGCAGTCAACGTCGCGGTCGGCGGCATGCGCGGCATCACCTACGTGCAGGCCTTCCAGTTCTGGGTGAAGGTCTTTGCGATCGCCGTGCCTGCGATCGTGCTACTGATCCACTTCGGCGGGTTGCCGGAGCGCGCAGCGCTGTTCGGGCGCTCGCTGCCGCACGCGGGACGCGCGGGCTTCACCGTCGATCTGCCCTCGCGCCAACGCGTGCAGTTCCCTGAGGCCGGCAGCTTCATCGTCCACGGTAGGCGCGTACACGTAGCGGCGGGGGGATGGGTGACGCTCCCGGCCAACACGGCGGTGCGAATCCCGCCCTACGGCGTGGTTCCGGTCGCCTCCGGAACAGTGCCGCTGCGGGGCGAGACGTGGGCGCGACCGGTCGGCGGCACCGGCCGCGGCGGCCCCGTATTGGTCTACTCGCTGCTGATCGCGACGTTCCTCGGCACGATGGGTCTGCCGCACGTGCTGGTTCGCTTCTACACGAACCCGGACGGCCACGCGGCTCGGCGCACAACGGTGCGTGTACTGGGACTGCTGTCGCTCTTCTACCTGTTCCCGGCCATCTACGGGGCGCTCGGGCGAGTGCTGACGCCGCAGCTGTACACCACCGGCCAGACTGACGACGTCGTGCTGACGTTGCCGCACACAGCCTGGCCCGGCGCCGCCGGCACGGTGCTCACGGCGATCACATGCGCGGGCGCGTTCGCCGCGTTTCTTTCGACCTCGAGCGGGCTGCTGGTCTCCTTGGCCGGCACGTTCAGCCACGACGTCTGGCCGCGCCTTCGGCACACGGTGCCCTCACGCGTGGCGCTGCGCCGGCTGCATTTCCGCCTGGCTGCGCTGGGCGGGATGGTGATCCCGTCGCTGCTCGCGCTGGTCGCACGCGGAGTCGACATCTCGATCCTGGTCGGCTGGGCATTCGCGTTGGCGGCGAGCTCGTTCTGCCCGATGTTCCTGCTCGGCATCTGGTGGACGCGGCTGACGGCGCGCGGCGCCGCGGCCGGCATGTGCGTCGGAACGCTGATCGCGACATCGGCGATCTTCGTCGGCCTGGCTCTCGGGGAGCCGACCAACGGCGCCCTGGCATTGCTGCAGCAGCCGGCGATCGGGTCTGTTCCCGCTGCCTTCCTGACGATGATCGCGGTCTCCGTCCGCGACCCGCACCGGGTGCCGGACGTCGAGTCGGAGATGCTGGCGCTGCATGCGCCCGAGGGCTTGGGCTTGCGGCTGGCGGACGAGGAAGTGGAGGGGGCGCTCGCCTGAGGCTGGCTCCTTCTTCCCCCTTTTATGTCCACACATAGACGCGGGAAGAACGTTTGCACCCGGGCCCGCTCGGCCCGCTGGCCGGCGGGCCGCGATCAGGCGGGCCGGCTAAGTCGCGCTCAGCATCGCCGGCGCTCCGGCGCTGACCAGTACCGGGGGCAGGACGACCGTGCCGTCATCCTGTTGGCCGTTCTCAAGCAGCGCGATCAACGTGCGGCCGACGGCGGCCGCCGTCCCGTTCAGGGTGTGTAGGGTCGCGGGCCTGCCGTCAGCGGCGCGGTAGCGGATGTCCAGCCGGCGGGCCTGGAAGTCGGTCGTGTTCGAGCACGAGGTCAGCTCGCGGTACTGGCCCTGACCGGGGAGCCAGCCCTCGCAGTCGTACTTCATCGAAGCGGAGGCGCCGAGGTCGTCGACCGCGATCGCCACTACCCGGTAGGGAATCTCGAGCTCGGTCAGGATCGACTCCTCGATCGCGAGGATCCGCTCGTGCTCCTCGGCCGACTCCTCGGGCTCCACGAACGCGAACATCTCGACCTTGTCGAACTGGTGCACGCGGAAGATCCCGCGCGTGTCCTTGCCGGCGGCGCCGGCCTCGCGGCGGAAGCAGGGAGAGAAGCCGGCGTAGCGCAGCGGCAGCGTGTCGGCGTCGAGGATCTCGTCGCGGTGAAGCGAGGCCAAGGCGACCTCGGAGGTGCCGACCAGGTAGAGGTCGTCCTCAGGCAGGTGGTAGATCTGCTGCTCGGTGTCGGGCAGATAGCCGGTGCCGACCAGCGCGCGCTCGCGCACGAGCACAGGCGGGATGACCGGCTCGAAGCCCTCGCCGACGAGCTTGTCCATCACGTAGCGCACCAGCGCCAGCTCGACCAGCACCAGGTCGCCGCGCAGAACGGCGAAGCGCGACCCGGACAACGCCGCGCCGTGCTCCATGTCGATCATCGAGCCCGCCAGTGCGAGGTGGTCGAGTCCCTCACGCCCGGCGACGCCGACCTCGCGCAAGACCGTGTCGGCGGGCGGCGCATCCGGTGCCGGGACGTTCGGCAGACCCAGCAGCAGTTGATCGAGGTCGCCACGAATTGACGTCTCCAGGTCAGTCAGCTGGCGCCCGCGTGCCGCAAGCGCCCCCATCTGCTCACGCTCCTCGGGCGTCGGCGCGCCACGCCGGCCCTTACTCTGGCGGTTCTGCTCGGCGCGCAGTCCCTCTAGCTCGAGCGTCAGCCCGCGCCAGCGCTCGTCGAGCTCGAGCACACGGTCGATCGCGTCGTCGCTGACGTCGCCGCGGCGCGCGAGCGCAGTGCGGACGGCGTCGGGTTCACTTCTGATCAGCCTGATGTCGAGCATGCGTCCTCTCGCACACTAGTCAATCGCCCATTCCGCTTGGAGGCGGAGGGCTAGCCCCATTTTCCGCAGTTAGCGAGGGCATGGTCTGCCTGGGTGGGCCAGGGCGGCTGGATTTGGAGTAACTCGAGGATGTGTTGTTGGGTGTCGGTGAGCGTGTCGAGTTGGATGCCGTTGTGGGTGTAGGTCAGGCCGAGGCCTTGGAACGCGGCGAGGATGTTGCGGCCTGTCGGTCGGGCGGCGCGGCCTTCTGGGAGTAGCCCGGGGAGTTGCTGGTCGTCCCCGAGCGCGGCGCGGGTTTGGGCTTCGATCAGTCCGAAGATGAGGAGGCTGATCCCGACGATGCTGAGCAGCGCGTGAACACGGTCGTCGTTGTGCAGAAAGATCGGCCGGACCTTCAAGGTTTGTTTCATGTCACGGTGGCGACGCTCCACGATCTGCTGGTCCTTGTAGAGGCGCAGGACCTTGCCGGCGCTCAGGCGTCCGGGAAGGTTTGTCGCCAAGGCGTAGATCCCATCGAACGAGGCGGCCGTGTTGATCGCTTTCTGGTTGCGTTGCCAGGCCAGCGT
>DATKSM010000026.1:0-19889 GCA_035531655.1 Solirubrobacteraceae bacterium | reverse complement strand
CGCCGTGAGCACGGCCGGGTTCAGGCCATGCTCCCGGGCTATCTCGACGGGGAGTTCGGCTCTGCGGAGCGCGCCCAGGTGATGTCCCACACGCGAGCGTGCGACCGCTGCCGGGGCGTGCTGCTCTCCCCGCCGAGCGTCGCACGGATGCTCCGTTCAGTCGCTACTGATCCACGGCCGGGCTTGGTCGATGCCGTTCTGCTCCGCCTGGCGCAAGAGGGCGACATGCCCGGCGCCGCTCGGATTCCCTCCGAGGACGGTGAGCGCGATGTGGAGCGCACACGGAATGGAACCGGAGTAGGGGTCGCGACTGCCTTCATGGCGGCACTCCAGCCGAGACAGCTCCGGAGATCACTCCCAGCCACGATCGTGGTTGGAGGCGTCCTGACGGTCATGTACCAACTCGGCTCGCTGCTGAGCGGTCACGCCGGCGTGGCGACCTACGCCATGTGCGCGTGCAACTTCGCGATCGCGTTCGCCCTCGCCACCGTGGTGTCGGCGCTCACGCTCATCGGGGCGCGCCGACGTCGCGACCGAAATCGTCGGGGCGACTGAGACGCGGTCGCGGGCCGCCGACGCGGGGCGATTCGGACTCGGCCCGGCACGGCGGCGACCTCATTGGCGGGTTCGGCGACGACTACGATGAGCGCGCGCGTGTAAGCCGCGGACAATCGTCGGTCGTCGCGGTTTAGATGACGACGAGCGTGCCGCAGCCGGACGGGTAATCCAGATGGCGGGCGGCGGTCGGAATCGTTCGCCGCGCGACGGGGTCCAATTCGCATGAACCAGGTATCGACGTCATCCTGCACACTTGTCGTCTACGAGGCGTCGGCTGGCGGCCGGGCAGCGCTGATGCACGCAGCCGACCTCGCTCGAGCGCAGCGGGTCCCGCTCGTCGTTCTCGCGTCGGCTCCCCAGGCTCGCGTCGATAGCGGGTGTCTGCGGTGCCGAGGGAGCGCCGGCCTCTGGAACCTCGCCATGGTCGAGGTCGCCGAGGCGGAACTTCAGGAGGCCCGCGAACTCCTCGCCGTCGCCGAGCCGGACGACGTCCGGTACATCGTCGGGCGCGGAGATCTGGTCCGCGCGATCACGGCCGCAGCCGCCGACGTCGGTGCAGACTGCGTGATCGTGCCCTCTGAGCGGCCTAGCCGCGTGCGTCTCCCGCGTCGGCGGTCGCTTGCATCCCGGCTCAGCACGAATAGACCATTCACCGTCGCCTGTCCGCCGACGGCCCCGGGGAGCGCTCCACCGCTAGCGCTCCCTTGACGCGGTACGAGCAGTTCCGGCGTTGGTCGGAATCGACGCCGCCAGCTTCAGACGAATGACCACCGTCAGATGGCAGCGACGAGTGCGACGGCGCGGTCGGTCTTGTAAGAGACGAGGGCGTCGTCCTCGGCGCGTTTGGTGACTAGGCGCGTCCGGCGGTTGACTGGGCGCACGTCGATCGTGAACTCGATGTCGAGGGCGCCGGCGAGACGCATCAGCGTCTCGAGCGTGGGATTGACGTCGCCACGCTCCAGCCGCGCGACCTGGGGCTGCTCCATCTCAAGCAGCTTGGCCAAATCGCGCTGCGAGAGGTCTCGCTCCGCACGATAGCCCACCAGGCGCAGAGCCACGGCACGAGCGACTGCCGTCCGCTCCCATTCGGCACGGAAGGCGGGATCGGCCATCTCCTCCGCAAGGAGCTCGTCGTTCGTTCTCACGTCGCTGAGCTTCACAGACACCACCGAGTCCTCCGGATGCACATTCGACGCATTTCGAAACGATATCATCCCTGTTATCGGGGACGACGGTTCGCGCGTCAGCCGAAGTCGATCTGCGTCTGCGCGAGACGCCGTTGCGCGCTTGCCATCGCCGCATCGAAGAGGGAGGCGCTCCGGCCGAACCGGGAGACGCTCGCGTCGATCGCGTTCAGCTAATCAGGGGCAGCGCCCGGACGCGGATCCGGGCAGACTCGAACACGACGACGGCGCCGGTGTCGAGGTCGCGTTCGATCGCCGCGAGGTTGCCCAACAACGTCGCGCGGCCTGCTGCTCGGGGCGCCGGAGCCCGCCGCGGAACAAAACGACCGACGGGAAGCGGGTCTCGCCTGTCGCGAGCAGCGTCCCGAAGTCGGTGTCCGCCGAGACCACGACGCGGGCCTCCTGCTGCGCGCGCTCGAAGATCTGCTCGTCGCTGGCCGCCTGCATCGCGTAGTCGCGGACATGAACAGCATCGTGACCGGCAGCGGCGAGTCGGGCAGCGACGCTCGGCGAGAGCGCGTTGTCAATGAGGAACCTCACGCGGAGGCGACGAGGGGAAGCTCGCGCTCGCGAACCGCCTCGGCCGCGTAGCGCAGGGCCTCGGACACGTCCTCTGGTTCCAAATCGGGATAGTCGGCGACGATCTCCTCAGGGCTCAGCCCGTCGGCGACCATGCCGACGACGGTGGCCACCGGGATTCGCAGACCCCGGATGCACGGCAGACCACCCATCTGGTCTACCCGAACGGTGATCCTCGTGAATGCCATCAGGATGCCAGCGTAGCGCCCTGCGACGACGACGGGCTGACGACGCGACGCGAAAAGCATCGGCGCACCACGCCGGCGCTACTTCGGCGCTCCTCGAACAGCACTCCGCAGCTACGCGAAGCTGAGGCCGCGCGCCCCCACAGGACCTCATGCGATACGAACAGGCGTACGGATCAGCGTCGGCCTGCCGGTCCCCACAGCCGGCCGTTCTACGCGTTTCAAAACAGATTGGACCCCAACTTGGACCCCCACGCGATCCAGACGCCCTGGAAACGTCGCAAATTGCAGGCCCAATGCTGTTCTGTGACGCCCGCTTCGAACCTGCGACCACCCGGCCCCGCAGACCCAAATGGCGCAGCTCAGCAATAACGCCGTTTCGCAGGACTTTTCGATCGGGGAGACAGGATTTGAACCTGCGACCGCCCGGCCCCCAGCCCGGCAAGACGGCGGCGCTTTGCCGGCTGGACGCTCGGCCCCGCGTTTGGCGCGCGGGCTCCTCGTTGCCAACACGCCGCACGCGCTGCAGCTCCGGGGGCCTTTGTCCACCTGTTGTCCGCACACACATCCGGCGGCACGGAAGCAGCTGGTTTGCAGGCAGATCGACGATACCGCTACCGGGATTCGAACTCGCGATCTTGAGAGCCAAGCGACGGCTCCGCGTTTCGGCCCAACCTCAAGCTCGGCACTTGCGAGGTCCACCTGACCCTTGAGCGCGGGCGACTGCTTTCCGCGCCAATAGCTCGAGCGGCCCAACTGGGCGGCCTCAGGCCGCGACCGCGCGTATGCCCAGAACGGAGAAATGCCCTGCGACCAGCTCGTTTCGACGGTAGTACGCGCTGACGAAGCGCGCCCACTCCTCGTCGCGCATACCGTTTGGCGCGTCGACGCGCCACAGCGCTCGTCAGCGACGGCTATCTGGGCTGGTCGTCGCGGTCGGTGCTGGCTCTGTCGACGACATCGAGCTCGTTCCACGCGCGTTGCGGGGTGACGGCGAACGCGTACACGCGCAAGCGCTGTTCGAGTGGTGAGTCCTCGACGATCAGAAGGATCGGGTTGGTGGGGACGTAGTTGCTGCGCTTCGCGATTCGCCACAGGGCGCGCCGGTCAACCGCGCTGGGTGGTGCATTCAACGCGGGGTGCACATGCCACTCGCCGATGTAGTCCTCGCTGCCGTCGGATCGGTCGTGCAGCTCATCGAGGTAGCGCTGGAGAAAGAGCGTGTCGCGGGCGAACGAGAAGCGCCTGTGGACCGCGCGCGGCCCGGGCGGGCTCGCGCGCGTGATCTCGACGGTCGTGGCGTCGGCTGAGCGGCCGAGCAGGATGCCTCCCGTTTCGAGGTTGGCCATTGATTGGACGTGGCCGGCGATCGCCGCGCGTGTCGCGGGCGAGATCAGGGCTCGCTCATACACCGCAGATCGGGCAGTCAGGGCGCGGCGGGAAGCGGGTCTCGTGCAGCGTAAGCGCATTTGTCAGGCGCGGGTCAGCGCCGGGGATGGGGCGTTCAACCCACAGCCAGTGGTTGGCGTCCATCGGCCGTTGTTCGAGTGCGTCGAGGCCGCGCGCGGCGGCGAAGATCGCGGCGTGCTGGCTGGTGAGTCCGGCGCCGGGTCGGGCGGGCGTCGCGCAGCCGTGGTCGAACACGTCGGGGCGCCCGTCGGTGGGCACCGCGATCCAGTCGGGGTGACCATCGGCTTGATACGCGGCCAGGCAGGTGAAGCACGCGTCGATGCCCGGGCGCATCAGCGCGACGCGAAACGCGTCGCCGCCGTGGAGCGAGCGGGCGAGCAGCAGTGGCGGCCTGCCCGCGGTCGCGGCGGCGATTTCGCTGACGAGTTCTTCTTTGAGGTCCTCGCCGATCGCGAGCACGACGAGGTCGGCGTTCGCGAGCTTGGCGGCGATCACCTCGGGGTCGGTGAGGTTGGTCGTTTCGGTGCTGGTCTCGATGGCGGGGTTGATCTTGGCCAGCGCGAGCTCGACTGCTTCGGCTTTGAACTGTCCAACGCTTAGCAGATCGAGGGCGTGTCGGACGATGTTGCCGGGCCTGAGGAGATCGGGGTCACACAGCGCGAACGATCCGACGCCCTCGCGCGTCAGCGCGTGCGCGAGCGCCGCACCGATCGCGCCGAGACCGAAGCACACGACGTGCCGCTCTTCCAAGAGGGCCAGGTCGCGGACACCCTCGAGCCGGCGAAATAGCTCCTCGTGGGAGATCAGATACAGCTGCGGGGAGCGAATCGGCCAGCCCCGAGCGACCTCCGCCAGGGCACGCTTGGAGGCCACGCCGATGTCGAGCAGCAGCAGCCGCTGTTCGCTGAGCGCTGCGTCGGGGAAGACGAGCGCGATCAGTTCTCGCTCGCGCGGGCGCGTCGAGAACGACACGGTGTGGCCGTTAGCGGCGAGCACGCGCTCGAGCTCGGCGGTGAAATGGACCGGATGTGGTTCCTGGTCGAGTCGGTACCACGAGCCGACGTGTCGCGTCGTCTTCGGCGTGCGGCTGGGCGCGACCGCGTACAGCAGCTCGCGCCCGATCTCGTTCTGGTCCACCGACCACACGACGCCGAGGTCGTGGCCGAGCAGCTCATCGACGCTGAAGCGGCCGCGGCGTCGGTCGCGTATCTGGGCGAGCGCGGTGGGTGGCGCGAGCACCGAGAGCGTGCTCCAACGCAGGTATTCGGGGAGCTCGTAGATCGCGAGCTCGCGCGGGAAGCGCCCGGCGAGGTGGTAGCCGAGCCACCGCTCGATCGCCGCGTAGAACTCGCTGGCGGGGAAGTTCAGCGTCCAGGCACCAGGAGGGAAGAGACACGGCGCGCCGTCCGTGCCCTGGTGGCGGGCGCGCTTGATCGCCGGCTCGAGGAACGCCACGGTCGGCTGCACGTAGGGGTACCCCGCCGGGTAGGTGACGCGCAGCTTGAACCGGTGGTGCTCGAACGTGTCGTCGAGCTTGATGCGCACGGTGATCGTCCCGGTGAACGCGACGCCGTCGCGGCGGGGGTCCTCCTCAGTGAAACCCTTGCTTTGCCAGTAGGCGCGCTCCTGCGCGTAGATGTCGGCGAAGCGCTCGTGCCAGGGCTTCACGCGGCCGGCTGATCATCCAGCCGCGTGGGGCTCCCCCGGCGCCGGCGTGCCGCCACCGCGGCCGCGGTCAATGCCCCGGCCGCGACCACGCCGGCTGCGAGCTTCGCGGCGCCACCGCCGCCGCCATCGCGATCCTCGTCGCTGCCGTCGTCGTCATCGTCGTCGTCCCAGCCGTAGTCCTCGGCGAACGCGCCGCTGTCCAAGCGCAGGCGGGGGACGCCGTCGTCCTCGACCTCGAGGATCACCGTGCCGGTCTGCGAGGTCTCGTAGACGTTGTCCTCGCCGGCCTGGTCGCGGTAGGCGTCCATCATGTCCTCGTGGGGATGCTCGTGGCGGTTGTTCTCGCCGACCGACACGACGACCGCTGACGGGTTGATCAGCTCGAGCGCGGTCAGCCATCCCTCCGCGTCCTCGCCGCCGTCCTTGAAGAACGTGCGGGACCCGTGGTGGCTGGCGTGCAGCACCGTCGCCTCCAGTACCTCAGTCCCCGTCTGCTCGTCCGTGCGACCCTCGTAATAGTCCACGACACGCTGCCAGCACGCCAGATCGGAGTCGCCGGTCAAAAGCACCGAGGCGCCGCGGTAGTCGATCTTGATCACCAGGCAGTTCTCGTGCGCGGCGCGCTTTGCCTCCTCCTCGGTGAGGGTCTCGTCGATCTCGATGTAGCCGGGCGGCGAGAAGCAGCGCACGGTCACCTCCTCGCCCAGGTCGTAGCCGTCCTCATCCATCTCATTCAAGGGCGTGCGGCTGCCCTGCGGGCGCAGCACCCGATCCCCGGGGTGCTCGTCCACGACGCGGTGATAGTCGGCGAAGTGGCGTGCGATCTGCTTGCGGTCCTCGTGCTGGGGAACCCACAGCCATTCGACCGCGTAGCGGTCGTAGAGGTCGCCGATGCCGGTGATGTGGTCGTCGTGGGCGTGCGAGATCACCAGCCACTTCAGGCGCAGGCGGCCGTCGCCGTTGTCCGGCAGCACCGCGTCGAGCAGCTTGAACACGTCGATGCCGTGACCAGGGCACCGGCACACGTCGACGAGCATGTACTCGCCGTCCGGCAGCTTGATCAACGTACAGTCGCCCTGTCCCACATCAACGAAGATCGCCTCGAACTCGGCCATCGTCCTACCGTTCCTTCCCCGCACGCAACCGCGGCTCGCGCTCTGTCGACACCTGGATCATCCGAACAAAACAGCGTAGCGCTGCCCCCGGACGGCTCCAGCAGCGTCGCTCCGCGGATCGGCGTGTGCCTGTCCGGCGGCGGGTTTCGCGCCACCCTCTTCGGGCTCGGCGTGCTGCGCTACCTCGCCGAAGTCGGCCAGCTGAAGAACGTCGTCGCGGTCTCCGCCGTCTCCGGCGGATCGGTCGCCGCCGCGATCCTCGCCGACCGCTGGCCCGACCTCGCACGCGACGCCCTCGGCGGCGACGCCTTCCAGCAGCACGTCGCCGACCCGTTCTGCGCCGCGATCAGCGAACACAACCTCCGCAACCGTGGCCTCGCAAGATGGACCGCCACGCGCGTCGTCCCGCGTACGCACCGTGCCCCCGGCGCGATGGGCGCCACCATCGCCGCGCATCTCCTGCGAAGTAAGCGCGTCGCAGATCTGCCCGTCGGTGTCCAGGTCATCCTAACCGCAACCGACCTCGTGTCCGGGCGCGCGTTCCGCATCTCACGCGAGTTCATCGGCAGCTGGGACTTCGGCTACGCCGCCACCCCACCCACACTCACGCTCGCAACTGCGATCGCCGCCTCAACCGCCGTGCCGTTCCTCTTCCCGCCGGTCCACCTCGCAACCGACAACCTCGGACTCAGACCCAACACCCCCCACAAGCTCGCGCTCGTCGACGGCGGCGTCTACGACAACCTCGGACTCGAATGGTTCCAAGGCTGGGACCGCGGCCGACCCGACGCAGCCCGCGCCGCGGACTTCATCATCACCGTTGACGCATCAAGCCCGCTCCGCCCCAAGCCAAAGCGTTACGGCTGGGTCACCTCGCTCAAGCGCAGCCAGGAAGCCCAGTACGCGCAAACCCGCGCGAGCCGAGTCCGCTGGTTCGTCGACCAACTCCTCGCCGGCAACCTCCGTGGCATCCACGTCCCGATCGACCGTGACCCACGCACCTTCCTCCCACCGCCCGGGCTCGCCGCGCTCGCCGGCGCCGCAGAAGCCGCCCTGCCCTCCGAGCTCGTGCCATTGATCAGCGGCCTGCGCACCGACCTCGACCGCTTCCTGCCAGAGGAGAGTCAGCTCATCATGTACCACGGCTACTGGGCAACCCATGTCCGCCTCACCCACCTCCACCCCGCCCTTGCCACCGCCACGCCCAGCTGGCGCGACTACGCCGACCTCTCTGCTGCGCACACCCACCGCGTCCTCCACCTGCTCCAGTCAGGACGCGAACGCCAGCTCAACCGGCGTCGCTAGGGCTCGAGCGAGCCTCCACGCCGCAGGGCGACCACATGTGCTGGCTCTTTGTGTTCGCTCCCGCTCCCGCTCGCGCCTGTCGATACCCGAGCGCTCACGTCGGGCGGCACCGCCCGCTAGATCCCCGGGTGATCGGGAGGTGATTAAGCTTCCGCAAATCCAGCGGTTCCATGCGGGTCATTGCGGATCCCGCCGGTTGCCGGGCTTCAGGCCATGAAAGGCCCATTAGCGGGGAAAACCCTCTGGTGCCGGACTTCTAACGGGACGGGGGACCCAGGAATCGAACCTGGCGTTGCGGTTTTGGAGGCCGCCTTTTGCTGACGGGAACCGCGAGTGGTACGACGAACACGCGAGCTACGCCTGCGGCTGCAAACTGTCGTCAGGGACTCGGTCCGCGGTCGGTTCAGCTTTCTGGCGGGTGGTAGCCCTTGTCGCGTTTGTGGAGCTTCCCGTCCTTCTCGAGCTGCGGGAGGACGCGGTAGAGGTAGTTCGGCTTGATGTTCATGCGCGTCGCCAGCTCCGCGATCGTGACCCCGGGCTGCTTGTGCACATGCGCGAGTACTTCTTGTGCGCGACTTCCTGTCCCGCGAGGACGGCCCCGAGCCCTGCCCGTACCACTGGCCTTGACGGCTCGCGAACGCTTCGCTGCGCTCCCCGCCGTCGCCGAAGCTCGCTTTCCCACACCCTCGAGCGCGTCGAGCGCCTTACGCACCTGCGCGTGCTCGGCAATCAACGGTTCGAGCTCACGCAACCGCTTCTCCAAGCTGCTGCGGATCTCTTCCAACACATCAGCCATGAAGGCCTCCCAGTCGCGGACGTGCCAGACGATATCCGGCCCCCCGGGTTGTTCCCGGTGATGTCAGGGGCGTGCACCCCGGGGCCGGCTAAGCGGTTGGTCCCTCAGCGTTGCTGATGCCGTTCTCGCGTGTGACCGCGATGTGCAGCGAGCAGTGCTCGATGACATCGTCGGTGTGAGATATCACGAATATCTGCTGGAACTCGGTCTTGGCGAGCTCGCCCAGCTGTTCCATGAGCAGACGCCGACGGTCGATGTCTTGGCTTCCGAAGACCTCATCGAGAATGACGAATCCGTGCTCGACGCCGCGCTGGCGTGCGAGCGTCCGCGAAAGCGCGAGCCGCAGGCACAGCGCTGCGAGATCCTGCTCGCCGCCTGAGAAGCGCTTGATCGAGTGGAATTCCCCGCCGTCCGCGATTTCCAGCAGGTAGCTCTCAGTGAGACGGATGATTGGGTAGGTCGCGCCGGTGACCTGCTTGAGCATGTTTGACGCCTCCTTCTCAAGCGAAGGACGGGCCCTCTTCGACGCGTGCTCGCGGTAGTCCGACAGCGCCTTTGCGACCGCGCTGCGCAGCTCCAGCTCGCGATGCTCGCGGTCGATGCGTTTGAGGATCTTGCGCCCGTCCGCTAGGCGCGTGCGCGCAGCGTTGACCGCCTGGGACTCAACTGAGACCTGCTGCTTCGCATTGTCGAGTGCTCGGCGTGCCTGATCGAGTTCGTCGATCAGGCGGTCGCGTTCGGCGGTGGCGGTTTCGTGCGCGTTCTCCTCGGGAGCGAGCTCGGCAGCGCGTTCTCGAAGCTGTCGAACCCTTTCGATCATCTCCTCGACGACCGGCGCTTGTGTGGCGACGCGCCCCTCCAGGAGCTGGAGCGCACCGGCGTTTTCGCGGAGTGCGGCGCATCGCCGCACGGCCTCCTGTGTTCGGCTGAGATCGGCCTGGAGCTCTTTGTGCGCCGCCGGGTCATAGCCGTTGATCGCGGTTTGGCGCAGCTGCTCTGCGTAGGTGGCAGCTTGTTGCTGAGCTCTGGTTTTCTCTTCGCGTCCCGCGGCGCGTTTGAGGGCGTCCGTAGCGGCCTGCTCGGCTGCGGCTCGTAGCAGCGGGATTTGCTTGCCGAGGTTGCGGTAGCTCACGTCGAGCTCGTGCTCGCGATGCGCGGCGTCTCGGGCCTCGGTGGCGGCCTCCGCGGCGTTGGCTTCGAGGGTGTTTCGGTCGCCCGTATCGCCGAGTGCCTCTCGCTGCGCTCGCAGTTGGCTGGCTCTCTCGGCGGCCAGCTGGTACTGCCTGGCGGTGGCGATGAGCCCATCCGCCTCGATGGCGAGCGACGCCAAGCGGGCTTTGTGTCCGACCACACTGGCGTCGAACTCGGCAATCAGATCCGCGAGCGAGCCCTCCAATGGCCGGTGACAGGTCGGGCAGGTGCCGATGTCGCTGTCGTCGACCCCTGTCAGGGCCTCGCGGTGTTTGACGTCGTGAGCGAGTTGAGCTTCGACCTCTGCCTTCACCCCGCGCAGCTCTTGCCGTCGCTCATGCGCGCGTCCGATCTCGACGTCGGCGTCAGTGAGTGCGCAGAGTTCACGGTCGATCGTCTCCGCGTTCTTGACGCGGTCGAGCAGCTCGTCGGTGTTGCGTGAGTGTTCATTGGCACGCTGGCGTGCTTCGCTAGCGTGGCGCAGCTTTTCGCCGAGGTCGTTGAGCTTCTGCTGCGCGGCGCTGAGCGTAGCCCCGGGATCTGGTCCCTCGGGGAGGTCGCCGAGGTCGTTGAGCGCATCGGTCGCCATCGCGAGCTGCTCGAGTGCCAGTCGCTCCCGGGCGCGGAGCTGTTCGATCTGCTCGTGGTTGCGCCGACGCAGGTCCATCTCGCGTTCGAGAGCGCTGATTTCGTCGGCGCGGGCGGCGACAGGCTCCAGCTCGAGCAGCTCGACCTGGGCGGCTTGGGCGTCGTCCAACCGTTGGCGCAGTCCGTCAAGCACAGTTTGCTCTCGCACGAGTTCGCCGGCGGCATGCTCGGCCGAGACCTGACGCGAGCCGTGCTCGGAGATCTGCATGGTCAAAGCATCAATTCGGCTCGTGGTCTCCTTGAGCGCTGCGTCGAGTCGCGAGACTTCGGTCTCAAGGTGCGTGATCGCGGGGGCTGCTTGCTGGGCCTCTCGCTCGCAGCGCTCGACTTCCCCGCGCAAGACGTCGACGTCTGGCGCGTCCTCGCGGAGCCCCTCGACGAGCGCTTTCTGCTCCCGCGCGTCGCTTGCGGCTAGGTCGGCGGCGACGCGTAGGTGCTCGATGCCCAGGAGCCGCTCCAGCTGATCGCGTCGGTCGCCGAGCTTGTTGGAGGATGAGAGCGCCTGGACTTCCTTTTGGCGGGCGTAGAAGGTCCCGCCGAACATGTCCTGCGTCAGCCCGAGCTGCACGGCGACCTCGTGACTGGTGCCGGTCAGGCCGCGGGCGAGCTCCTCACTCGATGCGACATCGACGAGCCACGCGTCGTCGTGGTCGACCCGAACGACTCGCAGTGTTCGGCCAGCTACCTCGAACTCAAGCTCGACGCGGCACTCCTCGCCGTCGGCGCCCTGGCGCAGCACCCGCTGAGCGCCGGGGCCGCGCTTGCCGCCGAACAGTGCCCATTCCACCGCGCTGAAGATCGAGCTCTTACCTGCTCCGTTTGGTCCCGTGACCGAGAACAGCCCTGCAGCGTTCAGGTCAAGCTCGAACTCGGCGAAGGAGCGAAAGTTCTTACCCTTGAGGTGAAGCAGCTTCACGCGCCGATCTCCTCCGCTGCCTTCGTCATGTAGGCCTCCGCGCGGGAGATGAACTCCGCCGGCTCAACGCCGGCGGGGCAGCGCTGCGCAAGGAAGGCCCGGAGGTCCTGCGGAGCGGCTGGGTTAGCACCAGCTGAGCCTGCATCCAAGAAGTGCGGATCAAGCTCGAGGTGCAGGCACTCCTTGAACGCGGCGTTGATGGTCCTGCGGTCGATGGCACCGAAAACCTCGACGGTCACGTCTCGGATGGGCAGCCTGACGATCGCGCCTTCAAGGTCGTCCCGCTCAGCGGCGGCGGCGATCGCGTCGGTCAGGTTGTCTGCCTGAGAGGCGTCGATTTCTGGCAGACGAAGATGCTTGCGACCCTCGAGCGCGTGCATAGTGATGAACGAATCGTCGAGAGGATCGGCCGCGAGGTCGATCTCGACGATGCCTTTGCGGCGCGCGTCGTCGGCCCAACTGAGGCGTTCCAGCGAGCCGGCGTAGACAGCGTTGATACGTGGGCGGTCGAACTTGTGAAGGTGGCCGAGCGCGATGTAGTCGAAGCTGGCGACTGCTTCGAGCGTCTCCCCGGACAGCTCCACTGACCCTGCCTCCGAGGACCCGACGTGTCCCAACCCGTCGAGGCCCACGTGCGTGACCAGGACGTTGAAGCTTGCGCTCGCGACCGGCTCTGCTTCGGTGATCCATTGCCGTAGCTGCTCGCGATCGTTGCAGTGCGGGACCGCAGTCACGGCCAAAGCACCTATCTCCACCAGCCGCGGGCTGGCGTGGACCGCGTGTACCCCACCAAACCGCTCGAGCAGCGCGAAGACGTGATCGGTAGCCGCTCCGCGCGGCGTGGAGTGGTTGCCTGCGACGATCACTACGGGGATCTGCGCGTCGCGCAGCCGAGCGACCTGATCGAGTGCCACGCCGAGCGCAGCTGCCGACGGATGGTAGCCATCGAATAGATCACCGGCGTGGATAACCGCGTCTGGCTGGAGCTCCAGAACCTTGTCGACCGCGGCGGTGAACACGTCGTAGATGTCCTGCTCGCGCGCGTTGCGCCCGCGCGGGTCGGTGTAATGCATCTGGCGGGCACCGAGGTGGGTGTCGGATAGGTGAACGATCTTCATGTCATGTATTTCGGGAGCAGCCCGAGCAGCCGTAGGCGCAGCCGCATCGCGGGTACGGAGACCTCGAAGCGGTCGGCGAGCGCCGGGAGGTTGAAGCCGACGCGGTGAGCCTGCTCGGTCACGAGCAATTCGGGCATGAGCAGCTCGCGGGCGAAGGCATCGGCCTCACGCTCGCGCTGCTCTAGCTCGGGGAGGTTCCCGTGGCCACCGTCGCTCGGGAGCTCGGCAATATCCTGTGGCCGGTCGGCGAAAACACCGCCTGCGCTAACTACGTGCATGCGGAAGTGCCCGACCTCGTGCGCGATCGTGAAGCGCTTGCGACGCGGGCTGCGGCGGGCCTCAGTGCGGTCTACCCAGATGATCATCTCTTTGGGGTCCAGCATCCCGGATAGGTGTCCTTGATCGGTCGGAGCATTTGGCAGGGTTCGAATATCGTCGTGTTCATCGATGTAGAGGCCAAGTAGCGCTCTGGCGATGCGTTCCACCGGCACTGGCGGGGCGTCCCAGGCGTCGTAGCGCTCTTCGAACTCGCGAAGCAGCGCCTGGGCGGCTGTCGCTGGCTCAGGCGTCGGGGCCTCCGTGAAAGAGGCGTTCGACCCGTTCGACTTCGGGATCGGGCAACAGGTCCGGCGCTCGTTCCCCTCGGCCTGATGGCCCGGTCGCGCCGCTGCCGCGGCCCATTGCCGGTGCAACGGTCAGCCTCGGAGCTTTGCCCGTTGGTTGCGCGCCGGCCACGAGATCGCGGACGTCTATGTCGAAGATTTGCGCCAGTGACTCCAACAACCGCGTCGCGAGCTTGGTGCCGAGCAGCGTGCCGGTCTCGAGCCGGTGGTAGTTACGTTCGAGTGCCTTGCGGCCGGCGGTGCCGGTGATGTCGAAGTCGGCGGCGAGCTTCTCGACGATCTCGTCGGGCTCGATCCCGCGCGCGCCGCGCATCGTCTTGAGCGCGTTGGGAAGCATCCCCGCGGGGCCGGCGCTGCCGAGCACGTCGTCAATGACGGCGAGCGCACGGGTGTACGCCTCGTTCTCCTGTGCACTCGGCGTCGGTGCGGCGCCGCGCGCGAGGAGCACGTCGGCGAGCATTCGGCCGAGTTCGTCGCGCTCGTGGCGAGGGACGAGGCGCAAGTAAGACTCAATGGGCTTTACGGCCCCAGCGTGCATGTCGTCGACGGCCTGCCAGAAGGCCTGGTCGAAGGCCTCGTTGTGATCGGTCATGAGTTGCTCCAGTCGTTGGGGCGAACGCGGCCGTCCTTGACTGCGTCGCCGAGCGCTTCGGCAAGACGCAGGTCGGGGCGACGCGTCGCCAGCCGCGGCACGGTCGGCGACGTCGGTTGCTGCGCGTCGATGCAGGCGGCGGCGATCTCAGCGGCCAGCGCGGTGATCGCCGGCTGGCGGTCGAGACGCTTGAGCCGCAACAGCATGCGCACCGACGCGTCTTCGATCGCGTTGGAGATCTGCGCGCGGCTCAGCGCGCGGTCGGTTCCCCGCTTGCGGCACACCCGCTCGATGACCGGCACCGCGCGCAAGACGAGCGCGCGAATCACGAGCTCCAAACGCTCGTCGCGCTCGCCGATCATCTCCGAGCGGATCGCCTCGAGCTGCATGTCGTCCAAGTGCCGAAGGGCATACTCGTCGTGGCGGTCGTGCTCCATGGTGATTAAGCCGTCTCCTCGTATCGTTTTCTGACGTCGTCCAGCTTGCCGCTGTGCCGGATCTTCGCGAGCGCGCGGTGCAGCGCGGTATCTACCGCCGCACGAGACATGCCATGCCGCGCCGCGATCTGCACCGGCGTCATGTCGAGGAAGATCCGCTCGGTCACCAGCTCACGCTCGCGCTGAGAGAGCCCATCGAGGTACGCGTCGAACGCACGGGCCTGCTCCGTGGCCGAAGTGGCCTCCTCGACCACCCCATCGGTGTCGCGGTCTTCGGGCATCTCAGCTGGATCCAGCGGATGCGCCTTCTCACGGGCGCGGCGCCTCCAGTAGTCGTTGATCGCCCAGGTGAGGTTCTTGGCCGCGACGATGTGGAACGGCGCGTCGAACTCGAGCTTCTTGTTCAGCGCCTTCACGAGGCGGCCGACCAGCTCCTGCGCGATCTCATCGGCCTCGGCCTGGCGGCCCGGCACGCCGCGGATCTTCGCGTAGGCGATCGAGCGCGCCCACCCCCAATACGGCTCGAGAAGCCGAGCCAGCGCCTCCCGCCCGGCAGCGCTATCGCCGCTCGCGCGCGCGGCACGGAGCGTTCGGAGGCTGCGCTCGTCTCGGGCTGCATCTGGCGATGGGTCTTCGGTCATCGTCGCCCTTCGGTCGCACGCCGCCGATCAAGCCGTCGATCACCAAGCCGCGTGCGCATCCGCTGTTCTTACACCTCCTGCGCGACGTTGTCGGCGCCACGCACCGCGGCCGCGTGCAACGCCAGTCCTCCGCGCGGTCGGGTTCCATCTGCGCCTCGGTGGCGATCGCCCGCCGTGCCCGGCTGACCCCGCGGCATCCACAGGATGGTCTGCCTGCGGTGGCGGGCGCTCGTGACGTGCGCGGTAGTCGCCAGTGATCATCGCGACGGACGCGAGCGGCGCCACCGCGCCGCCGCTCGCGCCATAGCGATCTCGGGCGAACTAGCGCTTGCCGGCCCGCGGAGCGCGCTGCGACAAGGCCGACGCAGCGACGCGCTTGGCCGGCTTCGAATACCTACCGCGCATCACCTTCGAGGCGGTCCGCGCGACACGCGCAGAGGTCTTTCGAGAGCGGGGCATGAGCAGGAACTCCCTTCAGCGGCCGAACCGGACGTCGGCCTTCACGGTGTAGGCCGGCAACAGGACCCCCGGTCTTACAGCGGTCCCGGCATCGCGTCCATCTCAAAGAACACGCGTATGCCATCGACGAACGGGCTCCTGAGGAATCCCACCGTCGCCCGTCAGCGCGCCGCTCGTAGCGAGGACGAAGGTCCCGCGACTGCCCGGCGCCCGTCGAAACACATGAAACCCCAAAGCCGCCCCGCCTGGCCCCGCACAGTCCCGTCAGCTCCAGAAAGGCGTGCCGCACAGCCGGGCGAGCGCAAGGTATAGGTCGATGCTGCTGGCGCCGTGCCCATCTTCTACCGCTCGGGGCGGCAAGAAACGTCGGAGCCGCCCACGGTCGGAGCGTGTCGCCCGTCGCGCTGAGCATCACAACGACGGTGAGCAACGGATGGCTTGCTGCATGGTGGCCGGGGAGCGATGCCCTCCAATCGGCCGAGATCACCACTGCGAGCGGCACCAGCGCGCAGCCGCTCACCGTGACCGCCTCGCCAGACCAGAACGGATCACCTTCGCCCGCCACAGCTGGAGGAGGCTCCTGAGGCCGGTGTAGTAACGAGGCCTCTCGTGGACATAGTGGAGGCATGGAGCACGACAAGCGCAAGGCGCGTCTGGAGGCGCTGTTCGCGGCGCATTCGGTGTCCGTGGTCGCATACGCGCGTCGTCGCTCCGACCCAACGACGGCCGATGACGTGCTCAGCGAAGTGTTCGCCGTCGCGTGGAGGCGGCTGGACGAGGTTCCAGCGGACGCCGAGCCTTGGCTGTTGGCGTCTGCTCGGCGCGTGCTCGCCAACAGTCGGCGTGCCGAGCGGCGACGCCTCGCGCTATTGGACCGACTCAGGACGACGACGCCGCAGGTGGCGCCGGGCCTGGCGACCCCTGGAAGTGCGATCGGACCAGCGCTCGCGTCGCTCAGCGAGCGTGACCGCGAAGTAGTCCTGCTGGTGGCCTGGGACGGACTCTCCTCCCAAGAAGCCGCCGCCGTGCTCGGGTGCTCTCCACGGACGTTCTCGGTGCGCCTACACCGCGCACGCAAGCGACTGCTGGCCGCACTGCAAGCTCAGGAGCCCTCGACATCCCTACCACTCAAGGAGGTTTGCAATGACTGACGTGCTCGATCAGGTAGCTGCGCACAATCCGGTGCGTGCCGATGACCTTCGACGCGAGGGCCTCACGCTCTCGTTCGAGGATCTCTGGCGCCATCTCAATCACGCGCAGCCGCAACCGCACAGACGACCGCTTCGGCTGAGTCACCCAGCCGTCGTCGGCGGAGCAGCCAGCGCGCTTGCGGCAACCCTGGCCGCGGCGCTGCTCTCGGCCGGCGGCGCGCCGAGCGTAGCCCAGGCTTTCCCAATTCTCGCAAGCCCGGCGGTGGATCTGAGTCACCGAGTGGCGGTTGAGCGCAGCCTCATTCGGCACGGCATGGCGCCGAGCGTCGCTGCTGCAAGCCTCAAACACGCGCACGAATTCACGACGGCTGCCGGGAACGGCTTCACGTTCGAGGCTTCTAACGGCGCACAGATCTGTCTCATCACATACCCGCCGTCCGGTTTCTTCGCGGGCCAGCCGGACGCGCACAACGGCGGGTGCGATTCCACGGCCACCGCTGAGCAGAATGGAATGATCACCGCTGCTGCATGGGGCAACAGCTCCGAGCAACTTCAAACGTACGAAGCGCTGGTGCCGACAGGCGGAACGCTCGAGGTGACCACAGATGGCACGACGAGTGCGGTGCCGGTGCCCGCCGACGGCATAGTGACCGGAGTCGTGCAGCAAGGCACTGCGGTGTCGGTATCGATCACCGTGAATGGAGCAACGACTTCCCAACAGATCAGCCAGCCGTGACACAGGCCGTCCCTGGACCATCAGAGCGCTACCCGGCCTGAATCACGGATACGGCTTGGCTGACGCCACCTCTTGACGTAGAAGATCTACCGTACGGAGCGGCTGTTGCGATGAGCGGCCGCTCCGTGCAGGTTTGCTCCGCGCGCGGCGAGAGGGCTTCGCGTCGCCGCCGATCCCGCTCTACGCGCACGGAGGCATCAGCCGCACGAACTCCGCCTCGCATCTCCTCGCTCGTGATCGGTTCCGGGACGCCGCGGCGCGTCGCAGCGAAGGTGTCCTCGTGCCTTCGAGCGGGCGACGACTCCCGCGCCAGAGTGTGATCTTCGGCGTGTTGCCGGGAATATCAGTGCATGGATCAGGACGAGCGCCGGGCGGGGCTGGAGGACTTGTACGCGGCGCACGCGGGGGCTGTCCGCGGGTATCTGCGCCAGCGGACTGATGCGGCGACGGCAGATGACCTGCTCAGCGAGGTGTTCGTCGTGGCGTGGCGGCGCCTGGAGAAGGTTCCGCCAGACCCGGTGCCGTGGTTGCTGGCGTGCGCGCGGAATGTGCTCGCGCACAGCCACCGCAGCGAGCGCCGGCGCGTGGCCCTGATCGACCGCCTGCGCGACAACAAGCGACCCGAGAGCATGCCGGTCCGCGACGGCCGTAGCAGGCTCGCGGAGGCGTTGGCAACGCTCGGCGAGCGTGACCGCGAGGCGCTGCTGCTGATCGCGTGGGATGACCTATCGCCTGAGCAGGCGGCCGCGGTACTTGGCTGCTCGCGGCGTGCGTTCGCAATGCGCTTGCACCGAGGACGCAAGCGGCTGGCGGCAGCGCTGTCGGCCGCAGACCAACTCGACACCCCGACGACCTTGGTGGAGGCGTGCAATGACTGACGTGATGGAGATACTGGCTGCGGCCAAGCGCGACGTAAGCGACGAGCCGCTTCCCGCGGTCGATGATGTGTGGCGGAAGCTTGACGGCGTTGCCATACCGTCGGGCGACCGCAGGCGGTCGCTCCGAACGACCCGGCGCGGTCGGGAACGGAGCTTAATGCGCTGGGCCACTCTCGGGATGGCGGCCGTTGTTGCTGGCGCGGCTGTGCTCGTGGTCGGCACGACCGGCGGCGGTCCGCCCAATGCCTTCGCAGGCTGGAGCGTGACACCTACGACGCCACCGGCAGGACAGCTAGCGAGCGCCGAGGCAGCGTGCGCTCAGCGAATGCCTGTGCTCGCGTCGCTGGTTCCGACGGTCGTTGACGCCCGCGGTCCAACGTCGATGCTTGTCTACGCCGACAGCAGCACCTCGGTCCCGACCCCCCGATTTCCTGCGGGCCGACCGTTCACGACGGTGTGCATCACAGGCGTGCCCGCATTCGGGACCAGCGCGGGCAGTGGAGCGGCAGACGTTCCCGTCGATCCAGGAACGATCTTGCCGGGGCTCCACGAAGAATGGAAAGCAACCGATGGTCAAGGCTTCGGTTCTCTCGACGGAAGGGTTGGCCTGGGCGTGACCGGGCTGAGTCTCGTCCTTGATGACGGAACCAGCCTCGTCGCGACGATCTCCGGCGGCTGGTTCGCGGCATGGTGGCCGACCCGCCAGGGAGTTCAGTACGCCGAGGTGACGACATCCAGCGGCACCTCGCAACAGCCGGTGTACGGCCCGGCAGGACCGGCGGTGCCGTCCGCTACAGGTTCGGCGGCGTCGTCCGCTGCTCCGACCGCCGACGCTGCTCGATCAACCCATCGGCGAGCAGACCCGACAGGGCGAGAACCGCGCCGATGCGTCCGCGCCTCCGCCTACTGCACGCGCCACCGCGTGCGCGACGGCCGCCGTATCACCATCGTGGGCAAGTGTGTTCGCTGCTCCTGACCGGTCCCGGAGCGGAAAAGGCAAGCACGCGCCGCCCGCGCGCCCGTGAGCCGCATCAACTCAGGCTCGCAGCGGCATCAACTCAGGCTCGCAGCGCTTCGCGCACTGGATCAGCTCATCGTTGGCGATAGGTGCGAGCGCAAGGTATCGGTCGATGCCGCTGACCGCCAAGCCCAGCTGTCAAGGGCCAACAAGAATCCCCACTGGTGGCCAGATAATTCCCCGGGGTTGACGGGCCGGCCGGGCGGGCTGTTTCGGTGTTGTTCTCTGTGGTCATGTGGTGGCTGGTTCTGCGCTGCCGCGGCCGTGGTTGAGATCAGCGGCCCGTGGGGCCGTCTGATCGAGATCCGCGGAATCGCTGGTGGGGTGGCTGCTCATGCGGGTGTGATGAGGGTCCGGGCTTCGCGTAGGCGGTAGCTCTCGCCGTCGAGGGCGATCACGTGGCAGTGGTGGAGGAACCGGTCGAGGATCGCTGTTGCGGTCGCGGCGTCGGGCAGGAACTGGGTCCAGTGTTCGAAGTCGACGTTGGTGGTGATCGCGATCGAGCGTTGCTCGTAGGCGGCGGCGATGAAGCGGAACAGGTGGTCGGCGGCGACGCGGTCCAGGGCGGTGAAGCCGAGGTCGTCGATCACGATGAAGTCGTGGCGCAGCAGGCGTTCGATGAGTCGGCCGACGGTGTTGTCGGCGAGGCCGCGGTAGAGCGCTTCGATCAACTGGTCGGCT
>DATKSM010000025.1:0-51863 GCA_035531655.1 Solirubrobacteraceae bacterium | reverse complement strand
CGCAAGGCGCTGGAGGAAGGCGTCGACGCGGTTGCCAACGCGGTCAAGGTCACGCTCGGCCCCAAGGGCCGCAACGTCGTGATCGACAAGAAGTTCGGCGCCCCGACGATCACCAACGATGGTGTCACCATCGCGCGTGAGATCGAGGTCGAGGACGTCTTCCAGAACCAGGGCGCCCAGCTCGTCCGTGAGGTCGCGACCGCGACCAACGACGTCGCCGGCGATGGCACCACCACCGCGACCGTGCTGGCCCAGGCGATCGTGCACGCGGGTATGAAGAACGTGGCGGCCGGCGCCAACCCGCTGGCGCTGAAGCGCGGCATCGAGAAGGCCGTCGACCAGGTCGTCGAGAACATCGCCAAGCAGGCCACGCCCGTCTCGGGCAAGGACCAGATCGCGCGCGTCGCGACGATCTCGGCCGGCGACGAGGACATCGGCGACGTGATCGCCGACGCGATTGACAAGGTCGGCAAGGACGGAGTTGTGAACGTCGAGGAGGGCCAGACGTTCGGCATGGACCTCGAGTTCACGGAGGGCATGCAGTTCGACAAGGGCTACATCTCGCCCTATATGGTCACCGACCAGGACCGCATGGAAGCTGTCCTCGAGGACCCCTACATCCTGATCGCCAACCAGAAGATCGGCTCGGTGCGTGACATCCTGCCGATCCTCGAGCAGACGATTCAGTCGGGCAAGCCGCTGTTGATCATCGCTGAGGATGTCGAGGGCGAGTCGCTCGCGACCCTGGTGGTCAACAAGCTGCGCGGCACCTTCACGGGCGTTGCTGTAAAGGCGCCGGGCTTCGGCGATCGCCGCAAGCGCATGCTGGAGGACATCGCGATCCTCACCGCCGCTGAGGTGATCACGGAGGAGATGGGTCTCAAGCTCGAGAACACCCAGCTCTCCCAGCTCGGCCGCGCCCGCCGTGTGGTCGTCGCCAAGGACACGACGACGATCGTTGACGGCAGCGGCGACAAGAGCGCGATCAAGGGCCGCATCAACCAGATCAAGAACGAGGTCGAGAACACCGATTCGGACTTCGACCGGGAGAAGCTCCAGGAGCGTCTGGCGAAGCTGTCCGGCGGTGTCGCGGTCGTCAAGGTCGGCGCTGCCACCGAGACCGAGATGAAGGAGAAGAAGCACCGCGTCGAGGACGCGCTGCAGGCCACACGCGCCGCTCTCGAGGAGGGCATCGTGCCGGGCGGCGGCGTCGCGCTGCTGGTCGCGCAGAAGGCGCTCAACGTCGAGGTCGGCGAAGAGGACGAGCAGACGGGCGCGAAGATCGTGTACCGCGCGCTCGAGGAGCCGCTCCGTCAGATCGCGGAGAACGCCGGTCTCGAGGGCTCGGTCGTCGTCAACGAGGTCCGCAAGGCGAAGAAGGACCACGGTCTGAACGCCGCCAACGGCGAGATCGTGAACCTGATCACCGAGGGCATCATCGACCCGGCCATGGTCACTCGCTCGGCGTTGCAAAACGCCGCGTCGATCGCCAAGAACATCCTGACCACCGAGGCGATCATCGCCGAGGTTCCCGACAAGGATTCCGGCGGCGCCGGTGGCGGTATGCCCGACATGTCGGGCATGATGTAGGCCTGATTCAGGCTGAACCTGTTGTGAGGAGGGCCGGGTGGGTGGGATCCCATCCGGCCCTTCTGCTTTAGCGGGTCGGCGATCGCCGACCCGATCGGGCTCCCGGCCCGGCCCTTACGAGAGCGCCCGCGGTTGCGGCACGAGCGCGCCGTAGACCTCAAGCGTGCGCCAGGCGACCTCCTCCCAATCGAACCGCAGCACGTGCTCACGCGCCTCGATGACCAGTTGCGTCCGCGCCGCGTCGTCGGTCAGCACGCGCCGGACGATCTCGCGCAGTGCGTCCGCGTCACGCGAGGGGAAGCGCAGGCCGACGGTCCCGTCGGCCGGCACCACCTCGCGCAGGCCACCGGTGTCGGCGACCACGCACAGGCAGCCGGAGGCCATCGCCTCCAGCGCGACCAGGCCGAACGGCTCATAGATCGACGGCACGATGCAGAGGTCGGCGACCCGGTAGAGCGAGTGCAAGAGGTCGTCCCCGGCCCAGCCGATGAACGATCCGTATTCGCTCAGGCCGAGCGCGTCCGCCTGCGCCTTGAGCTCGGCCTCTGCTGTGCCGGTTCCGGCCACGACGAACCGTAGCCTGCCGTCGCCCGCGATCGGCGCGAGCGCGTCGAGCGCCAGGTGGAAGCCCTTCTCGAACACGAGCCGGCCGACCAGCAGCACGAGCCGCTCGTCCGGCGCCGCGTAGCGCGCCCGCAGCGACACAAGCTCAACGCCTGAGGCGGCGACCAGGTCGGCCGGATCGATCCCGTTAGGGATAGCGGTGATGCGGTCAGGTGAGACATCGAAGATCTGCGCCACGTGCCCGGCCATGTAGTCCGAGCAGGTGATGACATGGTCCGCGCGGCGCGCCATGTGGCGCTCGACGGCGTGGATGTGGGATTGGGGATGGTTCTGCACCCACCCCTGGTGGCGGCCGTACTCGGTGGCGTGGATCGTGACCAGCCAGGGCAGGTCGCCGGCGCTTGCGATGCGCTGGGCGGCGTCGGCCACGAGCCAGTCGTGAGAGTGCACGAGGTCGAACTCGAAGCGCTCGGCGAGCTCCGCGCCCAGAGCGGCCATGTGCTGGTTCATGTCACCCACCCAGCGCACGAACGCCTCCACGTCCTTGGGGAACGGCGGCTCGGCGACACGGTGGATGTGGACGCCACGGCGCGATTCCTCGACGGGCAGGTGGCCGCCGCCGCGCGTCAGCACATGCACATCGACGCCATCGCACGCGAGCTGCTCGGAGAGCTTGCGAACGTGGCGCCCGAGGCCGCCCTCGATCACCGGCGGGTATTCCCACGAGAACAGCAGCACGCGCATCGCTCGCAGCAGGCTACCGGTGCCGCCCGCGTGCTGCTGCAGCGGTGCGCCGGGGCGCTACAGGCTCGAGAGCGGCCGCGGTCCGGCGCCGACGTACTTGGCGCTCGGACGGATCATGCGGCCCTCGCGCTTCTGCTCGAGGATGTGGGCGGACCAGCCGGCGACGCGTGCGCAGCCGAACATCGGTGTGTACAGCTGCGGCGGGACCTCGGCGAAGTCGAGCACAACCGCGGCCCAGAACTCGATGTTGGTCGCGAGGATGCGGTCCGGCCTGCGTGCCTGCAGTTCCTCGAGCGCGGCGCGCTCGAGTGCCTCAGCCACCTCGATTCGGCTCGAGCCGAGCTCGTGCATGATCCGGCGCAGCACGCGCGCGCGCGGGTCCTCGGCGCGGTAGACGCGATGCCCGAAGCCCATGATCCGCTCGCCGCGATCGAGGCGGTCGCAGACCCACCGCCTGGCGTCGCCCGCCCCCTCGACCTCATCGAGCATCTGGCGCACGCGTGACGGCGCGCCGCCGTGCAGTGGTCCCGACAGCGCTCCGACCGCTGCCGACAGCGCGGCCGCCACATCGGCGCCAGTGGAGGTGATCACACGTGCAGTGAAGGTTGAGGAGCTCATCCCATGCTCGGCCGCTGCGGTCCAATAGGCGTCGATCGCGCGGACGTGACGGGGGTCGGCCTCGCCGCGCCAGCGCGTCAGGAAGCGCTCGGCGATCGACTCCGACCTGTCGATCTCGCTCTGGGGCACCGGCGGCCGACCGAAGCCGCGCGCGGACTGCGCGACGAACGACAGCGCCATCACCGAAGCGCGTGCGAGGTTGTCGCGCGCCTCCTCGTCGGAGATGTCGAGCACCGGCTTGAAGCCCCACTGCGGGCCGAGCGCCGCGAGCGCCGCCTGCATGTCGGCCCGCGGGTCCCCCGAGTGCACGTCAAGTGGATACGGCGCGGCCGGTTGCAGGCCGGGCAGCAGACTGTCGTCTACGAGCAGGCCCCAGACCTGCTCGAACGGCACCTTGCCGACCAATTCTTCGATGTCGACGCCGCGGTATCGCAGCGCGTCGCCGTCGCGATCAGGCTCCGCAATCTCAGTTGCGAAGGCGACGATGCCCTCGAGGCCGGATTGGACTTCGTCATAAACGGTCATATTGGATAGTTCACTAAACTCGGCACTCGTTCACCAGGAACACGCCAGAGAGGAACCCTGAACCATATGGCCTACGTGATCGCCGAGCCGTGCATCGGGACGAAGGACAACTCGTGTGTCGAGGTCTGTCCGGTCGATTGCATCCACCCGACGCCCGACGAGCCCGATTACGACGCGGTTGAGCAGCTCTATATCGATGGCGAAGAGTGCATCGATTGCGACGCGTGTGTCGAGGCCTGCCCGGTCGATGCGTGCTTCGCCGAGGATCAGCTGCCCGACGAGTGGCAGAACTTCACGGTGATCAACGCCGAGTACTACCGCAACAGGTAGTCCCGGCTCCGACCGCTGATTTCCTCGCGCCGCGAGGGCTACGCCATCGGCAGTGACATGCCGACCGGCTTCTGCGGCGCCACGGCGGGTGGCTCGGGCTCGGCCATCATCGGCAGATCGACCGGGGTCAGCGCGATCACACGCCTGGCGATCGCCTCGATAGCCTGAGCCGCCGGGTCCTTCGGATCGGCGAGCACGACCGGTAGACCGCCGTCAGACTGTTCGCGCAGCGCCATCGTCAGCGGCACCTGGCCGAGCAGCGGCACCCCCAGCTCCTCGGCGAGCAGCCTTCCGCCGCCCTCGCCGAAGATCTGGAAGCTCTCGCCCGACGGGGTTGTGAAGCCGGCCATGTTCTCGATCACGCCGGCGATCTCGAGCTTGAGCTTGTCGGCCATCTCGGCGGAGCGCCTGGCGACCTTCTGCGCCACCGCCTGTGGGGTGGTGACGATCAGGAACTTCGCCTGCGGCAGCAGCTGGGAGAGCGTCATCGAGACGTCGCCCGTACCGGGTGGAAGATCGATCAGCAGGTAGTCGAGGACGCCCCAGTCGACGTCCTCGATGAACTGTTGGAGCGCCTTGTGCAGCATCGGCCCGCGCCACACCACCGCCGCGTCCTGGTCGATGAAGAAGCCGATCGAAACGACCTTGATGCCGTCACCACCGTCGAGCGGCATGATCTTGTGGGCCGCGTTGACCTTCGCGCGCTCGCCGTTGAGGCCGAACATGCGGGGCTGCGAGTACCCCCAGACGTCGGCGTCCAACACGCCGACCTGCTTGCCGTGCGCGGCAAGCGCGGCGGCCAGGTTGGCGGTCACGCTCGACTTGCCGACCCCGCCCTTGCCGGAGCCGACGCAGATCACGTTCGCCACCTGGGCGAGGGCGCCGTCGGGTAGCGAGCCGCGCCCGAGCTTCTCTCGCAGCGACTGCTTCTCGGAGTCGGAGAGCACGTCGAAGCCGATGTTGACGCCGACGACCCCATCGAGCCCGCGGACGGCCTCCTCGACGCTGGTCTGGAAGTGGTCGCGGATCGGACAGCCGGGCGTCGTGAGCGAGACGGTCACGTCGACGACCCCGTTCGGGTGCACGTCGATCGACCGGACCATCTCCAGCGTCACGATGTCCTTGTGCAGTTCTGGGTCGATGACGCTGCGCAGCGCCTCGATGATCTGGTCTCGTGTTGGCATACACCCATGATACGTTCCCGCCTCATGCCGCTCGAACGACCACCGCACGGGGGAGTGACGATCACCCCCGTGCGAGGCCGAGCTGACCTGCGCGAGTTCGTCGGCCTCCCGTTCCGGCTGCATGCTGGGACGCCCTGGATCCCGCCGCTCAAACTCGAGCGCTACGCCTACCTGAACCGGCGGCTGAACCCGTTCTTCAAGCACGGCGACGCCGAGCTCTTCATCGCCCGGCGCGACGGCCGCGTGGTCGGGCGGATCAGCGCCCAGTACGACAGGAACTTCAACGTCTTTCACGGCAACCGCTGGGGCTTCTTCGGGTTCCTCGAGTTCGAGGACGACCAACGGGTGCTTGACGAGCTCCTCGACGCGGCCGCCACCTGGCAGAAGGCGCAGGGACGCGACCGCATGATCGGGCCGTTCGATCTGATCATCAACGAGGAGTGCGGTGTGCTGATCGACGGCTTCGAGCTCGAGCCGATGATCCGTCAGCCGTGGCACCCGCGCTACTACCGGCAGCGGGTCGAGGCGGCCGGTCTCGCAAAGGCGATGGACGTGTTCCACTGGGACCTGAGACTCGACGATCGTGACACGCGGATGCTTGAGGCCCTGCCCAGGATCGCCCAGCGGTCACATGATCGGTACGGGATCAACATCCGCAAGATGTCGTTCTGGCGGTTGGGGAAGGACCTGAAGGAGTTCCAGAAGATCTACAACGCCGCCTGGTCCAAGAACTGGGGCTTCTCGCCCTACGACGACCACGACCTCGCGGACATGGCGATCAACTACCGCCTGATCTTCGACAAGCGCTGGTTCATGATCGCCGAGAACGACAAGGAGGTCGTGGCGGCGGCGATCACGATCCCCGACATCAACCAGGCGCTGAAGAAGATGAACGGCCGGGTGCTGCCGTTCGGCTGGTGGCATTACCTGAACCGCAGGCGCATCATCGATCGCTGTCGCGTCGGCTTCCTCGGCGTGCTGCCCGAGTACCAGCACACCGGTGTTGCGGCGCAGCTTTACATGGAGAACTTCGACATGGCCGCGGCGTCAGAGATCAAGTGGGGCGAGCCCGGCTGGATCCTCGAGACCAACCACAGCATGAACCGCGGCCTCGAGGCTATGGGCGGCCGCATCAGCAAGCGCATGCGGATCTACGAGCGACTGCTGGAGGACGGCGCCGAACCGTCGGCGCCGCCGGAGAGCGTCGCGCGCTACGAGCCGCCCGAGTCGGTCGCACCAGGCGCACCAGGCGCACCAGGCGCACCAGGCGCTTAAGGACCGACGGGGTGCCACTTTCAAAGTGACACCCCGGCGGTTGAGGGAGGAGAGGGTGCTGCATCCGTCGGCGAGGGTATGAGGCCGGCGAATCCTTCCCGCTGGATCGCTCTCCTCGGCGCTCCGCGAGGGAAACCGTGCAAAACTTAGTCGATCAGCCACGGCGAGTGGCTAAGAATTACGTCAGAATCCGGCACGCCGCAGCCACGCTGCCGGATCCTCGACCTCGGCCAGCGTCGGCAGCGCTTCCGGCGCGGAGAACAGGTGGCGGAGCGCCGCTCCGCCTCCGACCCGGGCGATCTCGTCGCAGAAGATCTTGCCGCGCTCGTACTGCTTGAGCTTCATCTCCATGCCGAGCAGACGGCTCACGAGCCGGCCCAGTGGGGACTGCACCTTCCGGCGCTCGTCGAGCGCCCTGCGCAGGTCCGGCAGCGACGGCAGCAGCTCTGGCGCGACCGCGTCCATCACGTGCTCGGCGTGACCCTCGATCACCGCCATCACTGCCTGCGCGCGATCGATCGCCGTGCGCTCGGGCTCGGACGCGACCATGCCGATGACGTCGGCCTTGAGCAGCGCCCTGCCGACCCGCGCGACCGTCGCGCGACTAGGCAGGCGCAATCGCCGCCCCGCGGCCATGCGCGCCTCTGCGCTGTCCATCAGCTCGCGGATCAGGCCGGCCAGGTGATCCTGGAGCCAGGGCACGCCGCCGAACTGGACGGCGTGTGTCACCTCGTGCAGCGCGACCCAGGTGACGAATTCACGCTCGTCAGCCTCGAACCGCTTCACAGCCTCGCCGAGGTTCGGCATCACGAACAGCAGCCGCGGCGGACGCCCGCCGGCGTGCTCCTTCAGCAACACGAATTCGTACTGGCCGAGCACGCGCTGCGCCAGGTAGCCGACGAGAACCCCGACCTCGGTGCTGCCGGTCACGCCGAGCCACAGCTCGGCCGCCGGCTTGACGGGTCCCACGCGCACGGTCAGACGCTCGAGCATCGGGTCGATCAGCGCCCTGGTCGACGCGATGTTCGACGCGACCCACTCCTTGCGGCTGAGTCCCTCGGGCGGCGGCAGCGGAGCCGTTGGCGTCAGCCCCGTGTAGGCGACCACGCGCTGCTCCGCGTCGGCGGTGATCGGCACGAGATCGATCTCAGGTGAGGGCGCGGGTCCGTTCCCAGCCATGCGGCCGGCGATCCACTCGGCCACGATCCAGTCGATCACTGGAGCTGGCACACCGGCTCCAGCTCCGTCAGCGTCGCCGGCGTCCGCGCGGCCACGACCGGCGAGTGCGGCACCAGATCCAATGGCGCGCCCAGCGGATCGTCGAACTTTGGGAAGCTGACTACGCCGCCCGCCTCGCGGACAATCAGCTGTGCCGCGGCGACATCGACTGCGCGGCACCCGCGCAGTGACACCAATCCGTCGAAGCGGGCCGCCGCGACCTGACAGAGCGAGGGCGCCAGCGCTCCGAGCGCCCGTAGCCGGTAGGCGTGCTCGACCAGCGAGTCGATTGAGCCCCTGAGCCAGCGCGGATCGGCGGACTCGATCCCGAGCAGCTCCAAGCGGCCGTCCCGGGCACGCCGTTCGCCGAGCGCCGCATCCAGCCGCCGCTCGTCGAGGAAGGCACCGGTTCCGCGGCGCGCCCACCACTCCTCGCCGGTGCCGAAGTCGTACACGTAGCCGAACTCGACGTCGGCCATCGTCTGACCGGCCGCGACAGCAAGCGACAGGGCGTAGTGCGCGAGTCCGCGCTTGGCGTTCAGCGACCCGTCGATCGGGTCGATCACGACCAGCACGTCGCTGCCGCCAAAGTCCGCCTCCCCGCGCTCCTCGGAGATCGCGTGAAAGCGATGGCCCTCGTCGAAGAGCCGCTGCAACTCGGCGAAGACGATCGTCTCGGCCGCGTCGTCGATCTCGAGCGTGTGGTCACCGCCCTGCCCGGTGGTGCCCGTTTCGACCGCGCGCTCGGCGGTCGTGGCGCGGTCGGCGAGCATCGTCCGCATCGTGTCGGTGGCCCGCCGGCATGCGGTCAGCCAATCGGCTCGCGTGGTCAGTCCTTTTTCGTCCATCGCGAGCCTATGCTGTCAAACCACGTGCCCGAGACTGCTCTGACCGCTAACGACCCGGCCTCGCTGGTCACGCACAGCGGCAGTCCGCTGCTGATCCGGGGCGCCGCCGGGAGCGGCAAGACGCGACTGATCCTGGACCGGTACCGCTGGCTGGTGGAGCAGGGCACGCTGCCCGAGCGGATCGTGCTGTTGACGCCATCGGCGGCGCGAGCCGACGCGGCGCGCGCGGCCCTCGAGGAGCAGCTGCGGGACGGCTACACCGAGCTGGTGGTCGTCACGCCTGCCGAGCTCGCAGCCGCGGTGCTGCGCCGCGCCGGCTCGAGGCGAGACCTGCTCGCAGCAACGCTCAGCGCCGGTGACCGCCTGGCGATGCTGGCCGAGCGCATCGCCGAGTTGCCCCTGCAACACCACGACTTCGGCGGCAACGCGGGGGCGTTGCTGGGGGGCTTCGTCCGGCGTATCGACCGGCTCAAGGGGGAGTTGATCGGTGCCGGTGAGTTCTCGGCTTGGGCAGAGCAGCATGAGAGCCCGCGTGAGCGCGAGTTCGCCGCGATCTTCGCGGCGCACGACCGCATGGTTCGTGAGCTCGGAGCCTGCGACGAGGGTGACCTGGTGCGGCTCGCGATCAGGCTGCTCGCCGACCAGCCGTCCAGCCGCCAGCCGTTCCAGCATGTCCTGATCGACGACGCGCAGGAGCTCGACCTGGGGCCGGCGACGCTGGCGCGGGCCGTGGCCGGCGGTGCGTTGACGGTGGCCGGTGACCCGCTCGCCGCGCTGTGGCGCTTCCGTGGCGCCGGCGCGGCACGGCTGGACGCGTTCGGGACCCGCGGCACCCGGGTCGTGCAGCTGCTGTCGTCGTACCGCTGCCCGCCCGCAGTCGCCGAGGCCGCGTGGGCGGTCGCGCTCGAAGCGGGTGACGCTGGAGCCGGCGGGCGAAGCACCGGCGAGCCCCCCCCGGCAGAACAGCTCGCATTCTGGCGATGCGAGAACGAGCGCGCACAGGCGCAGGCGGTCGCGGCCGAGATCGAGCGACTGGTCGCGCGCGAGCAGGTCGAGCCGGGACGGATCGCTGTGATCGTCGCGGACATCGGTCGCGAAGGGCAGGCGGTCTCGGTCGCACTCGAGGAGCGCGCCGTGCCGCAGCGCGTGGTCGGCGACGCCGCCTTCTTCCAGCGGGCGGAGGTGCGCGACCTGCTCGCATGGCTGCGGCTGCTGGCGGACCCCGGTGACGCCGCCGCGGTCGTGCGCGCGCTGGCACGGGCGCCAATCGAGCTGCGCTCGGTCGACATCGCGCGGTGCACCCAGATCGCTCGGCGGCGCAAGCTCGACATGGTCGCGGCGCTGGCGGCGGCGACCGAGTCACCGCAGGTTCCGCCTGAGGCACGCGAGCGCATCCGCGTGTTCCTGAAGCTGTACCGGGCGTGCGCCGCGCAGATCGACACGATGCGCCCCGACCTCTACGTGCACCGGCTGATCGAGCGGCTGGGGCTGCGCCGCCAGCAGTTGTTCGCCGCGCAGGCCGATGTGGTCGAGCGGCTGCGGGCACTGGCACGCTTCGGGGAGCTCGCCGCCGCACACGTCGCACGCATGCCGCAGGCGACGGCGCGCGAGTTCGCACGGTCGATCGCGGCTGTCGCCGAGCAGGGCCTGAGTGAGCGCGAGGAGCCGGAACTGGCGGGGGCCGACGGCGTGCAGGTGCTGGCGCTGGACGTCGCCGGCGGGCTCGAGGTCGACCACGTCTTCGTGCTGGGGCTGCGCGCGTCGATCGCGGGCTCGAGCGCGCTCGACTGCGAGCCAGTGCCGGACGCGCTATTGCGTGAACCACTTCCCGCCGACGACGACGCCACGCGCCGCGCACGTCTGCGTCAGCGGCTGTACGTGGCTGTCTCACGAGCGCGCGAGCGGGCGGTGCTGGTGTACGCGGCCAGCGGCGAGCGGGGGGCGCAGGTGGCGCCGCTGCCGGCGATCGAGGCCGCGCGCGCTGCGCTCGGCGGTGAGTGGCTTGACCTGACCGAGGACCTGTTCGGGCCGGCCGAGACGCTGCATTCGACCTACCGGCTGCTGCGCGACGAGTTGATGGAGGGCACGACACGCGCCGCCGGGCGGCTGGCCGAGCTACGACTCGACACCGACCTCGACATCTCACACGCCGTCGTCCGCTATCTGGAGCTGCTTAAGCTGGCCGCACTGATCGCCCGCGACGACGTGAGCGACGGGCAGGGCATGGCGGAGGCGCTGCGTGACATCAACGTGCGGATCGAGCAGGCCGTCACGGCCGACCAGCGCGAGATCTTCACGAGCTCGCTGCTCGACGAGTATCTGCTCGACGCCGAGCGCGACGTGCGCCGCCGCGCGCACGTGATCGCCGCCCGCGACGAGCCCTCGCTGGCTCGCTTCCTGCCGATGCGGGGCGACGGCGTGCTGCTGTCAGCCACCGACATCGACACCTATCGCGTGTGTCCGCTGCGCTACAAGTTCGCGCGCGTGTTCCGGATCCCGCAGGAGCCCACGCTGCACCAGCGCTTCGGGATCGCCGTGCATCAGGTGCTCGAGCGCTACCACGGTCAGGAGGAGCACGAGGATCTCGGCCCGCTGGCCGAGCTCCTTGCTCTGCTCGACACCAGCTGGCGCCGCGCAGGCTTCGGCGACTCCGACGAGGAGCGTCAGCTGCGCCAGAAGGCGACCGTCGCGCTGACCCGCTACCACGAGCGTGCGCTCCAAGACCCGGGCCGCCCTGTCTGGTTCGAGCGCCAGTTCAGCTTCAAGCTCGGCCCCCACCTCGTACGCGGACGCGTCGACCGCGTCGACCGGCTGCCGACTGGAGAGTACGAGCTGATCGACTACAAGACCGGCCGACCGAAGTCGGCCGGGCAGCTCGCCACCGACGTGCAGTTATCGCTGTATGCAATCGGTGCGCGTGAGTCCTGGGGACTCGAGGCCACACTCGGCGCCTACTACTACCTGCTGGACGACGAGAAGGTAGCCGTCTCCGGCGACCCCGAGCGGGCGGACTGGATTCGCAACGTGGCGATCGAGGTCGCGGAGGGGATCAATGCCCAGGAGTTCGAGCCGACGCCCTCACCGCGCGCCTGCAAGATGTGTGACTACCGGCTCGTCTGTCCCGCGGCAGAGCGCTGATCGCTCAGGCGTTCAGGGCTGCGCGGCCTGCCGCTGATCGCGGGTGAGCGTGGGGACGTATTGAAGGTGGCCGTTCGGGTGCGGGAGCGCGGAGCCGAGCGTGAAGCCGACCTTCTCGAGGCAACGCCAGGAGCGACGGTTCTCGGCGTGGACCGAGGTCCGCACGCCGGTCACATACGGGTCGGCGAGCACGACCTCGTCGAGGAATCGGCTGATCACCAGTGGCCCGATCCCGTGCCCGATGCAGTCAGGTTCGCCGACGAGGTAGTCGACGCCGGCCTCTCCGGGCTGGACCCCGATGTCTCCGTCCTCCTCCTCGTCCGGGTAGCTCGACCAGTGGTACCACTGGATCATGCCGATCGCACGGCCGTCGAGGATGACGAGGTAATGCCAGGTCGGTTCTGTCCGATCGATGCCCGGGCCGTACTCCGTCTCGACCTCGGCGAGCGTCTTCGGTGCTCCCCACCACTGAGCCACATGAGCCTGTGAGAGCCATGCCTGCATCAGCGGCAGGTGCTCGCGGTGCAGTGCCTCGAATGTGACCTCCGGCGGCGTCAGTTCGGTGGTTCTTCCCCGCGCTGGCGCAGGAAACGCTGGAGGTCGCGCTCGATCGTGTCACCCGAGGGGAGCTCGAAGGGGTCGGGCTCATCCTCACCCGCTGCTGCCTCAAGCTTCTCGACGAACGCCTGGATGTCGGGGTCGTGCTGGACGGCGGCGTTGACCTGGCGCTCGTAGTCGGTGACCGCGCTCTCCAGCTCACCGGCGTCGACGACGACGCCGACCAGGCCCTCGAGCTTGCGGATCAGCGCGAGCGACGCCTTCGGGTTGGGGGAGGCGGCGATGTAGTGCGGCACCGCCGCCCACAGGCTGGCGGAGGGCAGGCCGGCGGTGCGGCAGGCGTCGTGTAGGACGCCGACGATTCCGGTCGGGCCCTCGTAGGAGGACTGCGGGAGGTTCAGACGCGTTACCAGCGCCGGGTCGGTCGCAAAGCCCGTCACATGCACCGGTCGGCTGTGCGGGACGTCGGCGAGCAGCGCTCCGAGCGTGACCACAAGCTGTACGCCGATCGCCTCGGCGAGCTCGACAATCAGGCCCGTGAACGTGCGCCAGCGGAACGACGGCTCGTGACCGCTCAGCAGGATCAGGTCTCTGGGCGCGCGAGGGATGCGCACCTCGTAGAGCCTGACGTCGGGCCACTCGACTGCGCGCGCCTGTGTGTCGTCGGTCAGCTTGATCCGCGGACGCGTGGCCTGGAAGTCGTAGAACTCCTCGGGGTCGATCGTCGCAAACTCGCGCGCGCCGAGTGCGTCGCCGACGAAGCTGACCGCGGAGGAGGCGGCGTCGCCCGCGTCATTCCAGCCCTTGAAGCCGCACACCAGGGCAGGCGCCCGCAGATGGTCCGGACGGTAGTTCCATCGCAGTGGCTGCATCCGAATCACCGTACATCATGGGGGTTATGGCGATGGACAGCACGGTGAGTTCGCTGCGAGCCGGCGACGAGGTGCACGGGGTCTTCGCCTGCGTACGCAAGGACCGCCTCAAGACCCGAACCGGAAGCGCTTATCTGGCGCTCGAGCTGCGCGACCGCACGGGTAGCGTGCAGGCCCGCGCCTTCCGGGACGCCGACGTGCTCGCCGGCCGGTTCGAGCGCGGCGACCTCATCTCCGTGGTCGGGCGCGTCGAGCGCTTCCGCGACGACCTCGTGGTCGAGGTCTCGGACATCCGGCGTGTGATTCCAAGCCCGCCCGGGGAAGGCGCCGAGGACGTTACGGTCGAGGCGTTCCTGCCTGTCGCCTACCGCGACATGGACGAGCTCGACGGCTTCCTCGAGCACCTCGCCTCCGAGGTCTACGACATCGGCTACCGGGGGCTGCTCGACTCGATGCTGGCCGACGCGGAACTGCGCGCCGCATTCCGGCGCACACCCTGCACGCGCAACGGCCACCACGCCTACCTCGGCGGGCTGCTCGAGCACACGGTCGCGGTGGCCACGCTCGCCCGCGAGCTGTGCGACCTGCACCGGCGCCTGAACAGCGACCTGCTACTGACCGCGGCGATCCTGCACGACATCGGCCGCACGCGCGAGTTCACCTACGGTGCCGAGATCGGCCTGACCGAGCAGGGGCGGCTGCTCGGTCACCTCACGCTCGGGCAGCAGCTTCTCAGCGAGCGCTTCGCGTCGCTGGGCGGAGCGCTCGACGAGCCGCGCCGGCTGGCGCTGTTGCATTGTGTGCTCAGCCACCACGGTCCCGCGGGCGCGCCCGGCGGCCGCTTCGGTTCACCCGAGGCGCTTGCGCTCTACCGGCTGAACGCGCTCGACGCGGGGGTCAAGGGCGCGCTAGAGCACGGACTCGGCCCAGCTCAGGACTGAAACGCACGAGCACCCGATCCAGGGGCACGGTCGCCGCCACGAGCAGGCACAGGACGGCCGCTGAGAGCACCAGCGCGGCTGTGGCGGACAACAGCGGCAGGCTGCTCGAAAGCACCACCGAGAACGCCACCGTCGCCGCCATCGAAACGATCGTGCCACGCGCCAGCGCCGCCGCTCCCGCCGCCCCGTTGCGACGGTGGGTGCTCGGCAGGATGATCGAGAGCAGGATCGGCGCGGACGTGATCACGCCCGCGAGCTGTGCTCCGAGGATCGGGACGAGCGTCGACATGGTCGCCACCACCAGCGTCGAGATCGCGGCGCGTTGCAGGACCGGCGCCGGCCCCGCTGGGCCGGCTTCCCCACCTTCCGGCTCGCCCTCGGCGGTGTCCGGGCGCGCCGCTTCCGCGTCTGCTTCCGAGCGCTCGGCCGGCCAGGGCCAGAACACGAGGCTCGCGGCGATCACGAGCCACACAGCCGTTGCGGCCGACCACGGCCCCGCGACCGTGCTGAGCGCGACGACGGCCGCGAGCGCCAGGCACAGCGACGACGCCGTGGCCTGCAGCGGGCGCATGCGCCGTGCCAGGCAGCCGTAGGCGCAACAGAACACGACCACCGCCATCTGACCGCTGGTCACGCCAGCAGCGGCGCGCGCCGCCGTCGCCCGGCTCTCCGTCAGGCACACTGTGAGCAGGAACGGCCCGGTGGTCAACGGCAGCCCGATCAGCCGGCCTCCGATCCGATCTCCGAACCGCCTCTGAGCCCTCGACACGAGCGCGAATGCGATGGGCGTCAGTGCAACGCGCAGCAGGATTGCCATGCACCGGATGGTCGTCGATAAAACGCCGATTTTCTCGCGGACTTAGGGCAGCAGACGCGAATGTGACCGAGTATTCGGCGTCGATTTGGCAAATACGCCGCGAGATGCGAGACTCAAGTGTCGTGGACGCCATCGATCGCGTGTTGATCAGGGAACTGCTGGGCGACGCACGGGTCAGCTACCAGGAGCTTGGCCGGGTGGCGAGGCTCTCCGCGAACACGGTGGCCGATCGCGTCCGGCGCTTGCGCAACTCAGGCGTGATCAGCGGCTACCACGCGGAGCTGAACCTGGCGATGCTCGGTCGTGGCCTGCGGCTGATGAGCGACGTGCGCCTGCGCGAGGGCATCGACCGCAGCGAATTCGAGCTCGGATTGGTTGAGATCGAGCAGGTGGTCGGCGCCGTGCGTCTGACCGGTGACTACGACTACCTCCTCCAGGTGGCCTGCGTCGATTCCGATGAGTTCGAGCAGGTTGTCGACCGCCTCAAGCGCGACCATGGCGTGCGGGAGACGCGCAGCCGGCTGGTCCTGCACGATGTGCCGATCGGACTCGAGCGGCTCGTGAACGCATCGGAGTTCTGACTGCCCGTCCATGACGACCGACGCCCGCGACGACGATATGCCCATGACGACGATCGACGAGCTGCTGGCGAACAACGGCGGCTACGCAGACGGCTTGGAGCCGCGTCACATCGACCTGCATCCGGCTAGGCGGCTGGCGATCGTAACCTGCATGGACTCGCGGCTCGATGTCTTCGCAGCGCTCGGACTCGGCGACGGTGAGGCGCACATCCTGCGCAACGCCGGCGGCGTCATCACCGACGACGTGATTCGCTCGCTCGCGATCTCCCAGCGCAGGCTCGGCACCCGCGAGGTGATGCTGATCCATCACACCGACTGCGGCATGCAGAAGCTGACCGACGACGGCTTCCGTGCCGAGCTCCAGGCCGCGACCGGCATCGCGCCCGCCTTCGCGATCGAGTCGTTCGTCGATGCCGATGTGGACGTGCGCCAATCGATCTTGCGCGTGCGCCGCTCCGAGTTCATCCCGCACCGCGACGTTGTGCGCGGGTTCGTGTACGACGTCGACACCCACCGGCTCCACGAAGTGACGGTCGGTTAATAGATCCCCTCGCGGCGCGCGTAGCGCTCGGCCCGCTCGCGGTCGTGCTCGTCGGCGTCAAAGTCGGGGCTCGTCAGGGAGCGCAGGATCGCGCCCGAGCTCGGCAGCGCGCTGCGCTCGATGTGCTTGTCCGGGTTCCAGACGTCCGAGCGGATGGAGGCCTTGGAGCACTGGGTGTAGGCCTGCTCGATCGCGATCAGCAGGCCGAGCTTCGGCGGCCTGCCCTCCATCGTGCTGGGCGCCAGCAGCTCGGCATCGTCGGTGATCGCTGCGCGTCCATTGACCCGAAACGTGTCACCGACGCCGGGGATCAGGAACAGCAGCGCGATCCGCGGGTCGGCCAGAAGGTTGGTGAGGGCATCGGCGATGCGGTTGCCGGGACGGTCCGGGATCAGCAGCGTGTGCTCATCGAGGATGCGGACGAAGCCGGCGGGGTCGCCGCGCGGCGACACGTCGAGTCCGCCGTCCGGGGCGATCGTGGCGACGCACACGTAGGGTGAGCGCTCGATGAACTGACGCGTCAGGTCGTTGAGGTGGTCAGAGAGCTTCGACAGCACCGTTTCGGTCGGGTTGCCGATGATCTCCCGTAGTTCCTGCTCGTCGCGGATGACGTGGATGTGGGCTGTGTCGAGCGTCATTCTCGGTACCTTTCGGGCGGGGAACGCACGAGGAAAGGTACCGGCGATGACAGAGCAGGGCGCTTACTCGGTCCAGGGCGGCTGTCTCTGTGGCGCCGTGAGGTTCGAGCTGACAACGCCGCCGCTGTATGCCGGCTACTGCCACTGCACCCGCTGTCAGCGGCGTACCGGCACGGCCGCCTCGGCGTCCGCGCAGGTTGACCCCGGCGCCGTCCGCTGGCTCCGTGGCGAGGAGCTGATCAGGGCCTGGACGCCGCCGGAAGGGTTCGATAAGTGCTTCTGCGGCGAATGCGGCGCACACCTGTTTTCGCGCAGCCGGGATCGCTCGCGGATGGCGATGCGGATGTCAGCGTTCGACAGCGATCCCGGCGTGCGGCCGAGCTACCGCCAGTTCGTCGCCTACGCCGCCAGCTGGGAGCCGATCCCCGACGACGGCCTGCCGCGCTTCGACGAGTCGCGTCCACGCCCGCCGGGCGATTAGCCGAGCCGCCCACGATTGACCGGCCGGCCACCCGCGGGACTTCCCTCCCGACCAGCCATTGCTCTGGATGCTAGTGCGGTGGCGATGACCGTCCTGAGCTTTATGAGAAGTCGCCATACTGGTACGCGTGACGTCAGCGCTCTTCAACGAGTCGCTAGCGCCGCTGCGAGCGGATCCGTCCAGCTCTGCCGTGTTGCTTGACATCGACGGGACGCTGGCCCCGATCGTCGACCATGCCGCTGACGCGAGCGTGCCGGAGTCGACTCGTCAGCTGCTGATTGCGGTCTCGCGGCGCTACGGGCTTCTTGCCTGCATCAGCGGCCGGCGCGCGTCGGAGGCGCGGGCGATGGTGTCGATCGGGACGATCGCGTACCTCGGCTCGCACGGTGCTGAGCTGCTGCGCGCCGGCTGGACCGAGGCGCAGCTCGATCCGGCTCTACTCGAGTGGACGCCGCGCGTCGACGAGTTCCGTCGCGAGTCCGACACGCACGAGCTGCGGCGCCGCCGCGTGCGGATCGAGTCCAAAGGGCCGATCATCGCCTACCACTGGCGTGGCGCGGCCGACGAACAGGATGCGCGTGCGGCGATCGACGCACTTGCGGCGCAGGCCCAGGAGGCCGGGTTCGAGGTCCATTGGGGGCGCAAGGTGATGGAGGTGCGCCCGCCGGTGCGTATCGACAAGGGCCTCGGGGTGCGGACCGTGCTGGGCGACAGGAGCTTCTCCTCGGTCCTGTATGCGGGCGACGACCTCACCGACCTCGATGCCTTTCATGCCCTTCACGAGCTCGTGCAGGAGGGCGCCATCGAGCATGCGATCTGCGTCGGAGTCCACTCGGACGACGGGCCGCAGGCGATCGAGGACGAGGCCGACTTCGTCGTGGCCGGGACCGACGGCGTCCGAGATCTGTTGTCCGCGCTGATCACCGAATAGATGCGGTTCTCCGACCTACTGCGTACGACTGTTCTCCTTTGTGCAGCCGCTGCGACCGTACTGGCGGTCGTCACGATCGCGGGCGCAGACAACAACAACAACCCGCTGCTGGTCACCTTTGCCGCTGTCTGGTGGGTTGCGGCAGCGGCGTTCGGCGCCGTCATCGGCCGTCGCCAGACGACCTCGCGACAGATCGCCGTGTTGCTGGCGAGCGCGCGTACGCAGGCCACGCTCCCCGAGATCAACCCCGGCCGCGTCGTGCTCAACCGTCTCTGGCCGATCATCGTCTGCACCGTCGGCGCCGGAGGTGTTGCATTCGCCTACCCGCAGGTGCCGGCGATCGCGACCGGATTCGCGATCATCCCGGCGCTCGCCTGGCGCCGTCAAGCCGCCGCCGTGACCGCGATCGAGGAGCGCGACGGCGCCCGCTTCTACGTGCAGCAGACCTCGCCCCTGCACCCGATCAAGCTGGTCCGCACGCCGGGCTTCCGCTCGAACCTGGCCGAGATGAACGGGGGCCGGCGGTCCACGCCGGTCTCCGGGCGCCACGCATGACAGCATCGCGCGGGCAATGACCTCGCTGTTTCACCTCGCGGCCCTCGGCCCGCTGCCCGCCTACATCCCCAGCCCATCAAACAGCGGCTTCTCGATCGGGCCGCTGTTCTTCCACGCCTACGGGATTTGTTACGTCTTCGCGGTGGTGGCGGCGATCGCGATCGCGCGGCGCCGCTGGGCGCGGGCCGGCGGCGATCCCGAGATCGTCTACAACGTCGCCTGGTGGGGCTTCCCGGCCGGTCTGATCGGCGGGCGCATCTACTTCCTGATCACGACCCCGAGCCAGATGCCCGACCACTGGTGGGGCCCGTTCGCGATCTGGGACGGCGGCCTCGGCATCTGGGGCGGCATCGCCGGCGGCGTCGTCGTCGGCGTCTGGTACCTGCGCAAACGAGCACAGCTCAGCTGGCCCGACGTCCACCGCTTCATAAACGCCGTCACGCCGGGGTTGCTGGTCGCGCAGTCGATCGGCCGCGTCGGCAATTACTTCAACCAGGAGCTGTTCGGCAAGCCCTCGACGCTGCCCTGGGCGCTGAAGATCTCGTTCGCGCACCGACCGCCCGGATATGTGCGGTTCGCCACGTTCCAGCCCACGTTCCTCTACGAGATCATCTGGAACCTGCTGCTGGCCGCCGCGCTCGTCTGGCTCGACAACCGCAGGAAGGTGCGCCCGCCCGGGCTGTTCCCCCTGTATGTCGCCGGCTACTCGGCCTTCCGCATCCTCGAGGAGACGCTGCGGATCGATTACTCCGTTTATATCCTCGGCATGCGGCTGAACTTCTGGGTGGCGCTGATCGGCACCCTGGGCGGGTTGATCTGGTTCGCCAGGATTCAGTTCAGGCAGCCTGCTGGCGGCGGGCGGGCGGGCGGGAATCCGCCAACTTCTGCCACCCCTGAGTATTCGCGATCTGGGACGGCGTGAGCCAGGCCCGCCGCGCCGTGGCGACGCCGTAGCGCACGACCTCGAAGCCGCCGATGCGGTGGGCGTCGCAGTTGATCACGAGCGGGATCCCGGCGGCGGCGGCGTCGCGTGCGTGCAGCTCGTTTAGGTCGCGGCGGTCCGGGTTGGCGTTTATCTCGAGCATCGTGCCCGTGCGCGCGGCCGCCTCGAGCACTGCATCGAAGTCGAACTCGTACGGCTGCCGCTGAGCGATCTTGCGGCCGCTGAGGTGGCCGATGCAGTCCACCTGCGGGTTCTCGATCGCGCGTACTATGCGCGCGGTCATCTCGCCCTTCGACATCCGGAATGAGGTGTGAACGCTGGCCACGACCCAGTCGAGCTCGGCCAGCAGCTCGCCGGGGTAGTCGAGCGAGCCATCGGGGAGGACGTTCACCTCCGAGCCAGTAAGCAGCGTGAGGCCTGGGAAGCTCGCGTCGATCTCGTGGATCCGCTCGATCTGGCGCTTGAGCTCGTCCGCTGACACGTCGGCGCCGAAGCCCATCGATGCCGAGTGGTCGGTGATCGCCAGGTACTCGTAGCCGGCGGCGAGCGCCGCTTCAGCCATCTCCTGAATCGAGGCGGTGCCGTCGGAGGCGGTCGTGTGGCAGTGCAGGTCGCCCTTGAGGTCGGCGGCCGTGACGAGCTCGGGTAGGGTGCCGCTCAGCGCCGCTTCGAGCTCGCCACGGTCCTCGCGCAGTTCCGGTTCGATGTAGGCCATCCCGAGCAACGCGTAGACCTCCTGCTCGGTGGCACAACGGTGTGTGACTCCGGTGCTGTCGTCGAGCACGCCGTATTCGGACACGTGGAGGCCGCGGCGCACCGCGAGGTCGCGTAGCGCCATGTTGTGTTCCTTGGAACCGGTCAGGTGCTGGAGCACATTGCCGAACTGGCCGGGCTCGACGATCCGCACGTCCACGTTGACACCGCTGTGCGTCCGGATCCGCACCGCGTTCGTGCCCGGGTTAGAGGCCGCCTCGACCTGGGGCAGCCCGGCCACCGCCTGGGCGAGCGCCCCGGGGTCGCTCGCCGTCGCGACGATGTCGAGGTCCTTGACGGTCTCGGCCATGCGGCGAACCGAGCCGGCCAGCTCCGCGCGTGCGGTCGTGGGGTGCGCGCGGATCTCCGCGAGCAGCTCCTCGCCGACCGCAAGCGCACGGTGCAGCACGATCCGCTGCGCCGGGCCCGCCTGCGAGTAAGCCGCGACAGCCTCGAGCAGCGCCTGCTCGGCCTTGTCGCCGAAGCCCTTGAGCTCGCTGATGCGTCCCGCGGTGGCCGCTTCGGTGAGGCTGCCGAGCGAGTCGACGCCGAGCTCCTCGTGCAGGCGGCGAGCGCGCTTGGGGCCGAGCCCCGGCAGCTTCGTCATCTCTACAAGGCCGGGCGGGAACTTGGCGCGCAGCTTCTCGAGTGCCGGGATCTCCCCGGTCGTGGTCAGCGCCACGATCTTCTCCTGCAGCGTTGCGCCGATCCCGGGCAGCTGCGTCGCCCGCCCTTGGGCGGCGAGCTGCGCCACGGCGCCTGAGGCCTCGCGCACCGCCTTGGCGCCATTGCGGTAGGCGACGACCCGGTGAATCGATGCACCGTCGAGCTCGTAGAGGTCGCCGAGCTCGTCGAATGCGGCGGCGATCTCGCTGTTTGTCGGATCTGGCAACGGTCGCGAGGGCGTCAGGCGGCCCGTTTCGGGACCTTGTGGTCGTAGCCGGTGGGATCGAGACTGGCCAGCAGCCGGTCGGCGAGGTTCGGCTTGGCGCCGAGGTCCTCGCTGCGCTCCTTGCGAGCGATGGCTGCCCGCACCAGACGACCACCAAAGTAACGGACCGGCTCGGGTGGAAGTAGTCCGGTCGGGACGGTGCGTAGCGCGCCGGGCAGACCGGCGTTGCCGCCGTCGGATGCCATCTCCGCCAGTATCTCGCCCGCGAGCCTGGAGGGGCCGACGCCGTCACCGGAGAAGCCGGCGCAGACGAGCACGCTCGGCGCCTCGCGCAGCCGCACGAAGAACGGCAGCCCGCTGAGCGAGTAGTCGATCGGGCCGCTCCACGCGTCGGATATCGACAGGTCCCACAGCGCCGGATATGTGCGCAGCAGCTGGCTGCGGACCTGTGGCTGGCGGCGGCCCGGATGATCGAAGGCGGCTGTGATCCTGTTGTTGTAGGCCAGCGTGCCGCCGCCCTTGCCGAACACCATGCGGCCGTCGGCGCTTGCGTGGTAATAGTTGACGAGCCTGCGACCGTCCGAGATGCATACTCCTGTGCGGATACCAGCTTCGGCGAGGCGCTCAGGGGCAGCTTCCGTCGCGATCACGTCGCTGGCGACGACCACCAGGCCGGCGCCGATCTCCGGGATCTGCGCGGCCCATGCGTTCACGGCGAGCACCACCTGGTCGGCCTTGATCGACCCCCCGTCGAGCACGACGCTGGTGTGCGGGCCGTGCTCGAGCGCCCGGACCTGCGAGCGTTCGTGCACGGTGACGCCGGCATCCCGGACCGCGCGCAAGAGTTCGCGCGCGATCTTGGCGGGCTGCACTGCGGCCGAGACGGGCTCGAAGAGCCCGTCCAGGTGCTGTGGAGAGCCGGTCAGTTCCCTCAGCTGGGTGCGACTCGGATGCTCGTAGGGGTGCGCGCCGAACTGGTCGAGCAGCGCGACGGTCTGCTCCCAGGCGCCGACCTGCGCGGGGTTGGTGGCCGCCCACACCCAGCCGCTCATCTGGAAGGCATCTTCGATCCCGTGTTCGCGGCAGAACTCGCCGATCTTCCGTACCGCGTCCTCTGCGCGCCGCGCGAGCGCCAGGGCGGCCTCGGGTCCGCACAGTGAGACGAGGTGCCCGAAGTGGGCCCACCAGGTGAGGGCAAAGCCGCCGTTGCGGCCGCTCGCGCCGGCGCCGCAGATGTCGGCCTCGACCAGCGTCACGCTCGTGCCCGGCGCGCGGCGCTTGAGCTCGAGCGCAGTCCAAAGGCCCGTGAAGCCACCGCCGATGATGCAGACGTCGGTCTCGGCTTTGCCCTCGAAGCGCGGGTGCTCGTACGGCTCGCGGCCCTCCAGCGCATCCTGCAACCAGAGCGAGCGGCTGCCATGCGTCTGCACGCGACGGCGCGCGAGGGAGACGATTCCCGATGCTGCAGTGGTCGAGCCGGGCACGGTGACAGGATGACGGGTGCGCGCCCCGGATGCGACGCGAAAGGCCGTCCGGTAACGCTATACTTTTTGAAGTACACCGACCTTAGAGGAGTCACCATGACGGGCATCGTTTCCGAGGTAACAGACAGCAACTTCCAAGCAGAGGTGCTGGAGTCTGAGATGCCCGTGCTCGTCGACTTCTGGGCCCCGTGGTGCGGGCCGTGCCGCATGGTCGCCCCCGTGGTCGCGGAGATCGCCGGCGAGCGGGCCGGTCAGCTTAAGGTCTCCAAGCTCAATACCGACGAGAATCAGGAGATCGCGATCAAGTACAACGTGCTCTCGATCCCCACCCTGATCGTCTTCAAGGACGGTCAGGAGGTCAAGCGCGTGACCGGTGCCTATCCCAAGAAGCGCCTCGAGGCTGAGATCGAGCCAGCGCTCGCCTAAGGCGCCAGGCCCGCCTGCTGCTGGAGTAGTAGACGGGGTACGAGTTCGGGGTCATTGAAGATGTCGATCGCGACAGCGTGATCGTCGACGACCGTGAACGCGAGCACCGCGAACGGCTTGCCCTCGTCGAAAGCGACCACGCCGGCGGAGCCGTTGACCAGCACGGGGCGCACGTAAGGAGCGAAGCGGCGTGCGGTCATGGCGCCGCGTGCCACCTGCTCGGCGCCATGCAGCTCCAGCGGCGTACCGTCGCAGCGGTGCGCCCGCACAACGACGTTCGGGTCGAGCACGGCGATGAGTGCCTCCATGTCGCCTTCGCGCGCCGCCGCGAAGTAAGCGTCGACGACGGCGCGCTGGCGTTGCATGTTCGCGTCAGGGACCGGAGCTGCGTCGCGCACGCGGCGACGGGCGCGGCTCGCCAGCTGCCGCGTCGCGTCCGGCGAGCGCTCGACCATCTCCGCGATCTCGGCGAACGGCACCGCGAACATGTCGTGGAGCACGAAGGCCATCCGCTCCGCCGGCGTCAGCGCGTCGAGCACGACCTGCAACGCAACGCCGACGGCTTCCGCGAGCAGCGCCTCGTGTTCGGGGTCGGAGTGCGCCGTCTGGGAGATGATCGGCTCGGGGTGGAAGGCATCGAGCGGCTCTGTGTTACGGCGGCGACGATCACGGATCGCGTTGAGGCAGAGCCGCGCGACGACCGTCGTCAGCCAGGCGTCCAGATCCTCGATCCCCTCCGCGTCGCTGCGCTGCAGACGCAGCCACGCGTCCTGGACCACGTCCTCGGCCTCGGCGAGTGAGCCGAGCATCCGGTAGGCGATCCCGCGTAGGCGTGCGCGCCGCAGGTCAAAGGCAGCGGCGAGCTCCGGCGCGTCCATGTCACATCCTCTCGCTGCGCGGGGTCATGTTGGATAGACCCCCACAAAGCCAGCGATGTGACAGGAGCTGCCAGATGGCACGCACGCAGGGAGTATCCAAGGCCGACGCCGGCCCGATGGTCAGGCTGATCTACAGGTTCGGCCCGAGGATGATGAAGAAGATGACGGGGCGTGCCGCCCAAAGCGGCAGCGGGCTCGAGCCGATGGAGCTCTGGGCCCTTCAGCCGAAGATGATGATGGCGATGGGCCGGTTCAATCAGGCGCTCCGCAAGGGCAAGTCCGTCGACCAGCGGATCAAGCACATGGCCGAGCTCAAGGGTGCGCAGATGATCGGGTGCGAGTTCTGCGTCGACCTCGGGTCGCAGATCTGCCGCAATTCAGGCTTCTCGGACGACGAGTTGCTCGCGCTCGCGCACTACCGTGACAGCGACCTTTTCACCGGGCGGGAAAAGACGGTGCTCGACTACACAGTTGCGGTCATGCGCACGCCCGTCGAGGTGACCGACGAGCTGTTCGCGCGGATGCAGCAGCACTTCACCGATCCGCAGATCGTCGAGATCACGGCGCTGTTGACGCTCGTCAACCTCGACCGCTTCAACGCGGCGTTCGGGATCGGCGCCGCCGGCTTCTCCGAGGGCATGGTGTGCGTGCCGCCGGACCGCCCGATCAGCGTGGTGGAACCAGCGAGAATCGCAACTGCTGACCGGGTCTGAGCTGCGCGACGATCGGCTGATCGTCGGTCACCACGACCGCGATCACCGGGTACCCGCCCGTCGTCGGGTGGTCGGCGAGTAGCAGGATCGGCTGGCCGTCCGCCGGCACCTGGATCGCGCCCGGTACTAGGCCCTCTGACAATGGCTCGCCCGGGTGGGCGCGATCCAGGCGCGGCCCGTCCAACCGCAGGCCAATGCGGTTCGACGCATGGTTGACCGCGAAAGGCTCAGTGGTTAGCTGTTTCATCGAATTTGCCGTGAACCAGTCATCCCGCGGACCGACGACGGTGCGAAGGTGCGGCAATCGGGGTAGTTCAGGTAGTGGGGGCGGCTGCAAGGCGGGCGTACCGGATGTACGCCCGCCCCAAGCCGCCCCCATCCGCAGCATGTCTCCTGACGCCAGCCGCGCCGGACCGAGCCCCGTTAACAGGTCGGTCGCGGCGCTTCCCAGCACGAGCGGTACGTCAATCCCGCCTCTGAACGCGACGTAGGTCCGTAGGCCCGTGCGGGCGGTCCCCACGTGCAGCACATCCCCGGGTCCGAGCGCGAACGCCCGGCACATCGGCACTGGACGCTCGCCGACACTCGCGTCGGCCGGAGCGCCCGTCAGCGCGACGACACACGGCCCATCGACCCGCAGCCGCGGGCCGCTCAGCGTTGTCTCAAGGCCGGGCGCTCCCTCGTTGTTTCCAACCAGCCGGTTGGCAAGCCGCAGCGCCGGCCGGTCGGCGGCCCCGGAGCGCGGGACGCCGATGTGCGCCCAGCCGGGACGGCCGAGGTCCTGCACCGTCGTCAGCGCCCCCGGCGCGATCACCTCAATCCTCGTCATCCGCAAACTCAGACGGGCTCGAACCGCACCCGCGTCCCCGGCTCGAGCAGCGCGGGCGGGTCACGCTCTGCGTCGAACAGCACAACGTCCGTGCGCCCCAACAGGTTCCAGCCTCCGGGGGAGCTGTGCGGATAGATCCCGCAGTACTCCGCCGCGACCGCGACCGAGCCCGCCGGCACCTCCGTCCGCGGGGTGCTACGCCTCGGAAGCCCCAGCAAAGGCGCCACCTCGCGAGCTGCCTCGCCAGCTATGAGATAGGGAAAGCCGGGTGAGAACCCCATAAACGCCACCGTGTACACCGCGCCGGCGTGCAGCTCGACGACGGCCTCCCGGCTCACGCCGAGCGTCGCCGCGACCGCGTCCAGATCAGCTCCGTCGTACATGACAGGAATCACTACAACTGGAGGTGGCGCATTGCCGATTGCGCTTATGTCCAATTTGAAAGCACTCGCATCACTCGCGAGTGCTTTCAAATTGGACATAAGCGCTACCGCATCTTCCAAGCCTTCATCCCAAACGACGAGGAGCGTCTGATGTCCTGGCACGATCTCGACGAGCTGATCGCCGAAACGGTCACGAGCGACCCGCCCCGCGGCGTGTACGGTCGCGTTGTCCTCAAGCTCGAGAAGCAGGGCGTGGTCGCCGACCTGTCTGATGTCGGTCATGCGAACGGCCGGACCTCGAAGCCGGCGCCGATCAGATGGTTACGGACGCCGAGCGCAAGCTCGGCGGCGCCCGACGTATCGCCGTGGATGCAGAGCGAGCGGAAGCGGCCGTCGCCCGCGAGACGGACGGCCTGGTCGAGCGCCTGCGCGAGCGTGAGCACACTGCCCGGCTCACTGCGCGGCGCGAGCGTTCCATCCGGACGGTAGGCGCGGTCCGCGAAGCCTTCGGCGACGCCCTCGAGCCCGTGGGCCGCGGCTGCGCGCAGCAGCTCTGAGTCCGGCGGTGCGAGCAGCTTCAGTTGCCGGTCGACGGTCGCGATGGCTGACACGATGGCCTCGGCGTAGACGCGATCGACAGCCGCCCTGTTGTAGAGCGCTCCATGCGGCTTGACGTACCCGACCCGCCCATGCTCCAGGCCGGCCATCGAGCGCAGCGCCGCTATCTGCTGAACGACCTGCTCACGCAGCATCTCAGGCTCGACGTCCAGGTCGCGCCTGCCGAACCCCTCGCGGTCCATGTGCGAGACATGTGCACCGATGCACTTGTGGCGCAGCACGGCCTCGGCGCAGACGGCGCGCATCGTGGCGGCGTCGCCGGCGTGGAAGCCGCAGGCGACGTTTGCGCTCGAGACCGCAGCGAGGATCGCCGCGTCGGCGGCGATGCCTTCCGCACCGGGCTGCTCGCCGACGTCCGCGTTCAGGTCGATCACGGGCGCCGGGCTCAAGGTCTAAGGGTCTGTAGGGGAATTGGTTGTAGGAGTTGACGAGTGGCTGGGCGTGACTGGGGAGACCGTCTCGCAAGGCAGGTACTGGTGGTGCCTGCCGCCAGACGGACGCACTAAAGGGGCTGTCCAGACGCCGTCAAAACCGCAGATAATTTCCGTACAGACCCTAAACCCTCCGTACCTCGATCCGCAGGTCGAGGTCGTCGATCCGCGCGGACGCGACCCCGGGAAGCGGCGCATATTCGAGTTCGATCGCCAAGGTTTCGCCGGCGACGTAGTCCTGGTGCTCGCGGGCGGCGGACAACAGCTCGGCTGCACCGTCCAGCGTCAGCGCGATCCGGTCGGAGATGTCGAAGTCGGCCTCTCGGCGCGCCGCCTGGATCGCGTGGACGATCTCACGCGCCCAGCCCTCGGCGCGCAGCGACTCGTCGATCTCGAGTTCGAGCGCGACCGCGTGGGAGCCCTCGCGTTCCACCTGGTAGCCTTCGAGCGGCTTCATCGAGACGAGCAGATCGTCGGCCCCGAGCGCGTGCTCGTTACCGCCGACGTCGATCTTGACCTTGTCGCCGGCTCGCACGGTGGCCGCCGCGCGCGCTGGATCGAGCCCCGCGACCGCTGCCGCGACCATCGGCATCTGCTTGCCGAAACGTGGGCCGAGCGTGCGGTAGTTGGGCTTGACCTCGGCCTCGCCGAGCTCATCCGCCTCCGACACGAACCGCAGCTCGCGCACGTTCAGTTCGTCGCGGACGACGTCGGCCAGCCGCTCGATCGCCTCGCGCTCGGCGCCTGCAGCCACGACGACCGCGGCATGCAGCGGCTGGCGCAGCTTGAGCTTGGCCTGGCTGCGGGCGGCCAGCCCGAGTCGTACGGTCTCGCGCGCCACCGTCATCGAGTCCTCGAGCGCCAGGTCACGCAGGGTGGGTGGGTCCGAATTCGGGAAGTCACAGAGGTGCACACTCGCCTCGCTGCCGTCGAGGTTCTCGTAGATCTCGTCGGCGATGAACGGCGTGAACGGCGCCAGCAACTTTGCGACTGTCGTCAGCGCATGATGCAGCGTCGCCGACGCAGCCGGGTCGCCGTCCCAGAAGCGCCGGCGCGAGCGCCGTACGTACCAGTTTGAGAGCTCGTCGACGTAGTCGGCGATTGCCCGCCCCGCCGCCGTCGCGTCGAGTGCGTCGAGGTTTGCCCGAACCGTCGCGATCGTCGCATCCAGCCGTGAGAGCGCCCAGCGGTCGAGGTCGGTCAGCTCGACCTCATCCAGATCAAGCGCCTCGGGCGAGATCTCGTTCGCGTTCGCGTACAGCACGTAGAACCCGTAGGTGTTCCATAGCTGCAGCATGAACTGGCGTACGGCCTCGCCGAGCGCCTCCATCGAGAAGCGGTAGCCGTCCCAGGGGTACTTGGAGGTGAAGAAGTACCAGCGGAACGCGTCGGCGCCGTAGTTGTTCAGCACGTCCCACGGCTCGATGATGTTGCCCTTCGACTTGCTCATCTTCTGGCCGGTCTCGTCGAGCAGCAACCCGAGGCAGACGACGTTGCGGTACGAACTCTGGTCGAACAGCAGCGTCGAGACCGCCAGCATCGAGTAGAACCAGCCACGCGTCTGATCGAGCGCCTCGCAGATGTAGTCGGCCGGGAAGTGTGCCTCGAACTCCTCCAGACCCGCCTGCGGCGCGCCGTAGGACGCGAACGGCATCGAGCCCGAGTCGAACCACACGTCGATCACGTCGGGCACGCGCGTCATCAGCCCGTCGCAGCCGTCGGCCTGGCACTCGAAGGTGACGTCGTCGACGAACGGGCGGTGCGGATCGTCGAGCGCGACTCCTGACACGGCCTCGAGCTCGGCCAGTGAGCCGATCACGTGGAGGTGTCCAGCGGGACACCTCCACACAGGCAAAGGCGTACCCCAATAACGCTCACGTGACAGCGCCCAGTCGACGTTGCCCTCGAGCCAGTTGCCGAAGCGCCCGTGTTTGACGTGCGGAGGCTGCCAGTTGATGGTCTCGTTTGCGGCCAGCAGCCGGTCCTTGATCTGGCTCGTGGCGATGTACCAGGACGGCTTGGCGTAGTAGAGCAGCGGCGTGTTGCAGCGCCAGCAGTGCGGATATGAGTGCTCGTACGGTTCGCTCTTCAAGAGCTTGCCGCGGCTGCGCAGGTCCTCGACGATCTGCGGGTCGGCCTGCTTGACGCCCAGCCCGGCGTAGGCGGCGATGCGCTTGTCATAGGTGCCGTCGGGGAGGACCGGATTGATCGGCGCCAGATCGTTGGCCTCGCCGAGGCGGAAGTCGTCCTCGCCGAATGCGATCGCGGTGTGCACGAGGCCGGTGCCGTCCTCGGCGGTGACGAAGTCGGCGGCGAGCACTGTGTGGCCCTTCTCGCCGTACTCGGATGCCGGGATGAAGTCGAACGGCGGCTCGTAGGGGAGCCCGACGAGCTCCGAGCCGGGGAACGTCTCGGCGATCCGGACGTCGGCACCGAACAGCTTCTCGGCCAGCGCCTCGGCGACGATGAAGTCATCGGCGGTGCGGACGTAAGAGAGCTCCGCATCGACGGCGACGGCGGCGTTGGAGACGAGTGTCCACGGCGTCGTCGTCCAGACCACGAGCTTGCCGCGCGCGCTCGGCAGGATCACGTAGGCCGAGGGGTCGATGACGTCCTGGTAGACGCCCGGCTGGCCGAGCTCGTGACTCGATAGCGCCGTGCCGCAACGCGGGCAGTACGGGACCACCTTCAGCCGTTCGAACAGCAGGTCCTTCTCGTAAATCGTCTTCAGCGCCCACCAGACAGACTCGACGTAGCTTGGGTCGAGCGTCCTGTACGCATGCTCGGTGTCGACCCAGAAGCCGATGCGGTCGGTCAGTCGCGTCCAGTCGTCGATGTGACTGAGCACGACCTCACGGCAGCGGGCGTTGAAGCGGTCGATGCCGTAGCGCTCGATATCGGCCTTCTGCTTCATCCCGAGCTCGCGCTCGACCGCCAACTCGACCGGCAGTCCGTGGCAGTCCCAACCGCCCTTGCGCTCGACCTCGTACCCGCACATCGTGCGGTAGCGGGGGAAGATGTCTTTGAACACGCGCGCCAGCACGTGGTGCGAGCCGGGGGCGCCGTTGGCGGTCGGCGGCCCCTCGTAGAAACCCCAGCGTGGGCCGCCGCGGCGACGCTCGATCGACTGCTTGAAGATGTCGCGCTCACGCCAGCGCTCGAGCACGTGCTCCTCCATCGCGGGGAAGGACGCGCGTGGGTCTACAGGGCGGTGGGGGCTGGCCATCGGGACGCCGGATTCTAGTGTCGTGATTCGTTAATTCGGGAGCAGGCTCGCGAGTGGCTGGGCGTGTGTGGGGCCGCACGATTCGCAAGGCAGATACTGGTGGTATCTGCCGCGAAGCGGGTGGCGCCACGCGCGTCCAGACGCCGCGAGGCGGCCGCGAATTAGCGAATCAGGGCACCAGGCGGCGCTGCTTGCATTGCTGCGCCATGCGAGCTGGCATTGCTGCGCGATGCAAGCTCGCATTGCTGCGCTATGCGAGCGTCAGTCCCCTTGCGATGCGAGGAACGCGGCGGCGAGCTTCTTTGGAGCCCGCGCCAACCAGGCGTCGACGATCAGCTCCTCCAGTGCCGCGACACCGATCACCTCGAGGCGCACCAGCACCGCCGAGAAGCCGTTGAAGTGCGGGATCGTGAAGTAGATCTCCGGCTCGGACTCGATCAGTGCAAGCTTCGCGCCCTCATGCTCCACGCGAGCCCCGAGGATCTCGCCGGTGGGCGCCGCCGCACCGAGCGCCTCGAGGTCGCTGTTGTGCAGCGGTCGTTCCCAGGCGAACGCCTTGTCCCTGACCTTCCAGGCCGGCAGTCCGGAGTGCCCGTGGGCGTCCGTCTCGCTGGTCTCGGGCAGCGACAGTGCCAGGCGTCGGACGTCATCCCAGGTTGCGATGGAGTGACCATACTTCCCGGCATGCGGCTGCGCCTGTACCACCACCACGACGGAGCGCGCGTGGCCTACAGGGAGACCGGAACCGGCCCGGCGATCGTGCTACTGCACTCGCTGGGTCTGTCGCACCGCGAGTGGGAGCCGATCGTGGCAGCGCTGTCGGCTCGCTTCCGCGTGGTCGTGCCCGACCTGCCGCTGCACGGTGACTCCGAGGACCGGCCGCGCCATCCCTACACCCGCGACTGGCTGACCGAGGTGATCTCCGGTTTCTGCGGGGAGGTCGCGGGGTCGCGTGCGGCCGTGGTGGGTCACGACTTCGGCGCGGAGTTGGCGTTGCGGATGATCATCGACGGCGCCTACACGCCCGCACGGCTGGTGCTGATGGGCAATCGACTGCACCGCGCCGCGCCGTTCGCCGGGCGTCGCTCGCTGTGGCGGCTGGTGACCGGGGTCGGCACGCTGCCCGGCGCCGACCTGGCACTGTCGCACGCGGCCAAGGCGGTCTTCCGGCCGCGCTTCGGCGAGATGTTGAGCGCCCAGCACAACCCGGAGGCGCGCGACGTCGTGCGCCACGCCTTCGCAGACGTCGGCGGCAATACCAACCGCGCCCGCGCGTGGGCCAAATTCTCGCGCCGCTGGCCGTTCGAGGCGCAGCGCGATCTGCTCGACGCCTACCCCTCGTTGCGGCTGCCTGTGCTGCTCCTGTGGGCGGAAGAGGATCCGGCTGCGCCGCTCGACTGGGCGCAGGAGGCGCTCGACCTGATCCCCGGCGCGCAGCTGCGCACGATCGCGGGTGCGGGGTTCCTGGTCGCGTATGACGACCCGGTCGCGCTCGCGCGCGAGCTGATCAGCTTCTGCGGCTAGGTAGAGCATTACTTAGGTAATTACCTAAGTAATGCTGTAGAGTGGCCGATGTGATCACCGTCGAGGAGCAGCAGCTGGATGTGGCCTTCCAGGCGCTCGCGGATAGCAGCCGCCGCGCGATGGTCATACGGCTGACGCGTGGGCCGGCCACGGTGAGCGAACTCGCGGCGCCGCTGAAGATGTCAATGCCATCCGTGATGCAGCACCTCGACGTGCTCCAGCGCAGCGGACTCGTGCGCTCTGAAAAGATCGGCAGGGTACGCACCTGCCGACTCGAGCCAGGCCCCATGCAAACGCTGGAGCAGTGGATCGCCGAGCACCGGGCCGTGTGGGGACTGCGGCTCGATCGCCTCGGCGAGGTCCTCGACGCAGCCTTTCCCCACGAACAAGGAGGCCCCGACGCATGAGCATTCGCCAACACGACTTCACCCTAGAGCGGCGCCTCCGGCAATCCCCGTCGCAGGCGTTCCGTGCATTTGCCGACCCTGAGCTCAAGCACCGCTGGTTTGCCGTGCCCGGAAGCTGGACCGACGCCGAGTGGTCGCTTGACTTTCGCGTCGGCGGTGGCGAGCTGAACGCGGCGCGCGATCAAGACGGTCGCCATCACCTCTTCCGGAGCCGTTACCACGACATCGTCGAAGCCGAGCGGATCGTGTTCGCCTATGACCTGCTGCTCGACCACCGGCTCGTGTCGGTCTCGCTCACAACGGTCCAGTTGCAGCCCGACGACGGTGGCGGCACACACCTGATATTCACCGAGCACGGCGCGTTCTTCGACGACCTCGAGGATCCGGCTGAGCGAGAGCACGGCACGGGCCTGCTGCTTGACGGCCTCGAGACATTCCTGGCGAGCGGGGTGGCGGCGTGAGCGGGGGTGGTGGCATGAGTCTCGTCCTCTACGTGCATCCGTTCGCGATGTACTGCTGGAAGCCACTGATCGCTCTGTATGAGCGCGAGCTTCCGTTCACGGCGAAGCTCGTCGAAGACCGCGCGGAACTCGCCGCTCTGTGGCCGCCCGCCTCGATCCCGGTGCTCATTGATGGTGACACCGTGGTTCCCGAGTCGTCGGCGATCGTCGAGTACCTCGATCTGCGCGGCGGTGCACCGCCGCTCGTCCCCGAGGACCCGGCGGTCGCGGTGCTGGCTCGTGCGTGGGACCGCGTGATGGATGGGTACCTCACGACGCCGGTGCAGAAGATCGTCGGCGATGCGCTGCGGCCGGCCGACGACACGGATCCATTTGGGGTGGAGCAGGCGCACACAACGCTCGACCTCGCCTACGCGACGCTCGAGGGACAGCTCAGCGGACACGGGCAGAGTTGCTGGTTCGTCGGTGACGGCTTCACGCTGGCCGATTGCTCCGCAGCGTTGGCACTGCATTATGCCGATGTGCTGCACGCGCTCGACCGCGCGGCGCACCCGGCGCTCGGTGGCTACTACGACAGGCTGCTGGCGCGACCGTCGGTCGCCCGTGTTATCGACGAGGCCCGGCCGTACCGGGAGCTGTTCCCACTGCCGTGGCCGGCGCACGTGAGCTGACGCTTTACGACCCTGAGCGAGCTCGCGGTCGAAGGGGGCGGTTAACCGAGTCCTCCACTGAGAAGACCTATTCCCACGGCGCGCGGTAGCGTTTATGGCCGGCGACGACGCGGTGAAAGGACGAGCGTGAGCACCACCGGACACGAGCAGCTCTGGGGCGGCGAGACCACCAAGGCGGTCGCCAACTTCCCGATCTCGGGCGAGCCGATACCGATGTCGGTGATCCACTGGCTGGGTCGCATCAAGGGCGCCGCTGCGCGCGTGAACGCCGAACTCGGGCTGCTCGACGACGGACACGCCGAGCGCATCGCCGGCGCCGCCGACCGTGTGGCCGCCGGTGAGTTCGATGACCAGTTCCCGATCGATGTCTTCCAGACAGGCTCGGGCACGTCGTCGAACATGAACGCCAACGAGGTGATCGCCAACCTTGCGGGGGAGGGCGCTCATCCCAATGACCACGTCAACATGGGCCAATCCTCCAACGACGTCTTCCCGTCGGCCGTGCACCTGGCGGCGCTGGGTGAGGCCACCGGTGACCTTCTGCCGGCGCTCGACGCTCTGGAGTCAGCGTTCGCGGCCAAGTCCGCCGAATTCCACGACATCGTCAAAGCGGGCCGCACGCACCTGATGGATGCCGTCCCGGTGACGCTCGGCCAGGAGTTCGCTGGCTACGCGGCGCAGGTGCGGCTCGGCGCGCGACGCGTCCGCAACGCGCTTCCTCAGGTCGCGCAGATCCCGCTCGGCGGCACCGCGACCGGCACCGGTCTCAACACCGATCCCGAGTTCGCCGCGCGCGTGCGCGTCAAGCTCAGCCAGGCGACGGGCCTTGAGATCTCCGCGCCCGAGGACCCGTTCGAAGCGCAGGCCAACCGCGACTCGCTGGTCGAGCTGTCAGGCGCGCTCAAGGTGATCGCGGTGTCGTTCACGAAGATCGCCAACGACCTGGTGCTCATGGGCTCCGGGCCGCGCGCAGGCATCGGCGAGCTTCTGCTGCCCGAGTTGCAGAAGGGCTCGTCGATCATGCCGGGCAAAGTCAATCCCGTGATCCCGGAGGTTGTTCTGCAGGTCTCCGCCCAGGTGATCGGCAACGACGCCGCGATCACGCTTGCGGGGAGCCAGGGCAACTTCGAGCTCAACGTGCGTGTACCGGTGATCGCGCGCAACCTGCTCGAGTCGATTGCGCTCCTGGCGGCGGCGGCACACGTGCTCAAGGACAAGTGCGTCGACGGCATCCAGCCGAACCTCCCCGGTTGCGAACGCTCGGCCGAGTCGACGCTGGCGGCGGCGACGGCGCTGAACCCCTACATCGGCTACGACAAGGCGGCCGAGATCGTCAAGGAGGCCGCCAGCTCGGGTCGTATGCTGCGCGATGTCGCGTATGAGAAGGGCGTCGACGAGGACACTTACAACAGGGCCATGGATCTGCGCAAGATGGCGCAGGGAAACCTCGGCTGATCGTCGAAGACGTAGAGTCGCGGCGGAACTCTTAGGCGATTCAGGCGTTAAGACTGACGATCGGGTGCGAATGACGGGTGTGACACGGAAGCCCATGCGGCCGGCTGCGGTCGGTGCGTTCCTGGCTGCGGTCACGTTCGCCGCAGCCGCGCTGCCCGCTCCCGCCGACGCGAGCGCTTCGACGAGCGCCGCCGGCCTCTACATCACCGGCGCCGGGTTTGGGCACGGCGTTGGCATGAGCCAGTACGGCGCCGCCGGCTATGCGCTGCACGGCGCAACCTACCAACAGATCCTGCGCAACTACTACTCGCAGACAACGCTCGGCTACGTCAATCCCAACCGCACCGTCACGGTGCTCCTGAAGCCCGAAGGCGCAGCGGCCTTCAGCGGAGCGACGAAGATCAAGGGTGTCGCCACTAAAAAGCTGAACATAACTACCAATTACAGCGTCCTGGTCGCCGGTGCCAAGCTCCGGATCGTGTCCGGCGGCCGCACGTTCGGCACCTTCACACCACCATTGCAGGTCTCTGGACCCGGCCCGCTGAAGCTGCTCGGCGCGGGCACCTACCTCGGCGCGCTCGTGTTCAGACCCAGCGCCGCCGGCAGCGGCGTGATGACCGTCAACGCGCTCGGGCTCGATGACTACGTTCGCGGCGTCGTTGGAGCGGAGATGCCGACGAGCTGGCCGCAGCAGGCACTCGACGCACAGGCGGTCGCGGCGCGCTCCTACGCCGTGGCGTCGGGCGCGGGCGGCGCCGACTTCGATGTCTACGACAACACGCGCTCACAGATGTATGAGGGCATCGCCGCAGAGACGCCCGCGACCAACGCCGCCGTCGACGCGACCGCCGGGAAGGTGGTCGAATACGACGGTCGGCCCGCCGTAACCTACTTCTTCGCGAGCTCGGGAGGACGGACGGAGAGCGTTCAGAATGTGTGGGTGGGCATCGCGCCGGAGGCCTGGCTGGTCGGCAAGTCCGACCCATACGACGACTCCTACAACAACCCCTACTACCGCTGGAAGATGAGCCTCAAATTGGGCTCGGCCGACGCCAAGCTGGGTAAGCTGATCGACGGCTCGCTGAAGGGCATCAAGATCGTGCGGCATGGCGTCTCGCCGCGGATCGTGCAGGCCAAGATCCTCGGTACCAAGGGCGCGAGCACTGCCACCGGCGCGCAGCTGCAGGCCGACCTCGGCACGCCCAGCACCTGGATGTCGTTCACGACGGTCACCGCCAAGGGTGTCGAGACGTCGGGCTCGCCGCCAACCGGCCCCACCCCCACGACGACCATAACCACCCCCGTCGACGGCGGTGGCGGCCTGGGTCCGAGCGTGCGCGGTCACTCCGCCAGCGCCCAGGGCTACGCGGTCTCCGGCACGGTCTACCCGGTTGTGGCCCGAGCGACGGTAACGGTCCAGTACAACAGCGGCGGGGACTGGATGATGGCGGCCTCCGGGATTGCGTCCGCGACCGGCCGCTATTCGATCCCGGTGTCGGGACCCGGTATCTACAGGGTTATCTACCACGGGACTGTCGGACCGAAGATCGCGGTCGGTTAGGGCGTCCGGGTATGGGCGCTCCGCTGCTGCTGGTTGACGCTCCGTTTCTGCTGTACCGCTCGTTCTTCGCGTTGCCCGAATCGATTCGCGGCGTCGACGGCCACCCGATCAACGCGATGCTCGGCTCGACCAACGCGTTGCTGCGGATCGCAGCGGACACCTCGCCGCGTGCGATCGTGGTCTGCTTCGGGGCCGAGCAGGCGGCCTATCGCGTCGAGCTGTACGCCGGCTACCACGCTCAGCGCCCGCCGATGCCCGAGCCGCTCGCATGGCAGTTCGAGCAGGCGCCGGCGCTGTTTGACGCGCTCGGCTGGCGGGTCGAGAACTCTCAGGAGCTCGAGGCCGATGACCTCCTGGGTGCCCACGCCCTGCTCGAAGAGGAGGCGGACGGCGAGACGCTGATCCTGACGGGCGACCGTGACATGTACCAGTGCGTGACGCAGCAGACGCGCGTGCTCTACCTCAAGCAGGGCTCGAGCGGCTTCGAGACGATCGACGCCGCTGAGGTCGAGCGCCGTTACGGCATCCCACCGGCACTCGTGCCCGACTTCATCGCGTTGCGCGGTGACCCGTCGGACGGTCTGCCGGGCGCGCCCGGGATCGGTGAGAAGACAGCCGCCGATTTGCTGCGACGGCACCGGTCGCTGGACCGGCTGCTGGCCGCGATCGTGGAGGGCGACGCCGGCGAGCGACCGCGAATCGCAGCCGCGCTCCGGGATCACTCCGATTCGCTGCGGGCCTACCGCGAGATAGCCCAGCTGCGTCCGGTCGAGGTCTCCCGCCCGCCTGATGCGGCCACGGACCTGGCCGGCGGCGCCAGAGCAGCTTCAGCCCTGGGGATGGGCGCGCTTGCCGGTCGCCTCGACGCGGCCACGTCGCTGGCAGATCTGTGAGGGACGTGAAGCGTCTCGGTGGCCATGGGATTAAGGTCACCGGCACCCGGCGCTGGATCGCCGGGAATGTTCTCGCTGGGGCTGCGATCATCGTCGGCGGGTTGATCTTTGGCTTTGCTGGCGGCGCTGGCACGGGCCAGAGCGCAGGGCCCAAGACTCGACCGCCGAGAGGATTGCCTTCCGGTTCGCGGGCTCGGAGCATCGGCCGTGGTGTTCTCGACGGGCGCATCCCGAACCTGTTCTTTGTGTATTCCGCTGCGCCGATGCGTGTGATCGTCGCGAGCTCGCATGGGGTGCTTGCGACAACGAATGGCGGCGAGCGTTGGCGAGACGTCACGCCGCGTCAGTGGGCCAGGGAAGCGTTCCTGGTCTCGCACGTCGATGACATCGCGTCAATCGGCAATCGGATCTGGCTGGCGCCAGTGGGCAGCCAGCCGTTGGACTTCATCCCATACACAGACAACGGAGGGTTCACCTGGCGAATCGCGAGACTTCCAGGTAACCCGTTGGTAACTGGCTCACTCAGCTTCTGGAACATAACCGACGGTCGAGTGCTGGGAGAGGCGAACGACGGCCGGACGTACATCTTCCAAACCGCTAACGGCGGGCGCTCGTGGACACGGCTGCGAAGCCTAAGCGGAGAGCTTACGGGAGCGCCTGTCAGATTCACGTCGGCTCGGTCCGGATGGAGCTGGAACGACCGAGGTGTGCTGACCCATACAACGGACGGCGGGCGTATCTGGAGCCGAGTAAAGCTGCCGCGCATAAGCCGCTACCGGGCGTACATTGCGCCGGCTCGGGGGGACTATCGAGAATGGGTATGGGTGCCGACGTTCCCCGCGAAAGGTGACGTTGTTGAGCCAGGGCTAGTTCGAGGCGCCGGGGGCGAGCGTCGCACTGTCTTTTATGCGAGCCGAAACGGTGGGGCGAGCTTCACCGCCAGGCTCGCGCCCAGCGGGAGTGGAGATCCAGGAACCGCATACGCGGCCAGCGCCAATGACTGGTACGTGACGAGCGGCAACGAGCTCTCCCGTACGACCAATGCTGGGAAAAGCTGGACCAAAGCGCGCGTCCAGACGCCAACGCACACACCGATCGACCTGATCGACTCCCTCAGCTCCACCATCGGCTGGGCAGAGACCACGCTGAAGATCGGGTACTTCTACCCCACCCTGCTGCTGCACACCGCCAACGGTGGACGCACATGGCAGACCGCGGACATGAAGAGATGAGGACCGGATCGTTGACGATCCAGCCCCTGAAGCCAACATGGTGGTTCACACCTGAGCGGTTCGAGGCCAGCCACGTGCAGTGGTTGTCACGGTGGTGGCACGGCGATACCATGCTGCGACGCACAGATAAGGCACGGTGATGAGTTTCAGAGGGCACCGACGCAAGAGCAGGCGCGCGGCCTCGAGGTTGTGGTTGAGGGTCGCGCTCGCATTGCTGGGGTCCGGGTTGCTTGCGACCGGCGTCCCAAGCGCTCTTGCGGGGCCTGCCTTCCCGTTCACGCAGGTCGCACTCACGCAGGTCGCGGGTTCGCCATTCACGTTTCGCGCGCTGGTGCTGAACGGTTCCAGCAACTTCCCACCCTTCCAGGTCCTCTTCAGCCCAAACGGGGCGCGCCTCTTGTCCACGACACAAGTCGGGGTGTACTCGCAGACTGTGTCGAAGGCCGGCGCGGTCTCAAAACCGGTCAGGTATGTCGCCCCTTCGTTTTGCAAGTATCCGAAGGGCTTTGCGTTGGGTGCCCTCGGCAGCGGCGAGCTCGATTCAGTTGCCTACAGCCTGAACGGCGCGTTCTTAGCCGAAGTCGAAGAGCCCGTGGTGCGTCCGATCAAGGGCGAGCCTAAGGGTGGTGTCCTGCACATCTATAGGGTCAGCGGCAGCAAGCTGCTCAAGGCCTCGTGCCGGACACTTCCGGGCTACGGCTATCACATCGCGTTTGGTCCGGCGGGACTGCTCGCCCTGACGAACGCGCGCGAAAAGACGGTCACGATCTACTCGGTGGGCGCTGCCGGGAAGACGCACCAGATCTCCGTATTCCCCACCGGAAACCACCCTGACGCGGTCACATTCGGTCCCACGCTCGCTGGTGGCCATGCACTCGCGGTCGCCAACGGGGTTGACAACACGATCTCGACGTTCACCGTCTCCGGAGGCCTTGTCGCTCCCGCCGCAGGTTCGCCGTTCCCAACCATCGCCGCACCGTCGTCTTTGGCGTTCAGTCCGACCGGGCTGCTGGCCGTCGCCAGCTCGGACGCCAACCTGATTGACGTCTACTCGGTGAGCTTCGTCGGCGCACTCAATGGCGCTGGGGCCGCGCACGTCGATATACCGCAGGCGGTCGCATTCAGCACGACCGGCAAGCTGCTCGGCAGCGCCGACCGTTCGGATGCATCGTTGTTCGCTGTTGGCACAGGCGGTCTGCTGGCGCCGGTGACAGGCTCGCCGTTCTCGCCCGGAGGCGCTCCGGACTCGATCGCGTTCGATCATCACCATTTTCTGCTCGCGGTCGGCACGTCCCGCGGGACGGCGGTGTACACCTACACGCCGAGCTGAACGGAGAGAACGGCACCGGCTCCCAGGAGCCGTTCAACGAAGGACGCCACACGGATCGCGATACCCAACGGGCCAACTTCAGGGCGTGAACTTGACGGTGATCACGTCACCGTCGCTCATCAGGTAGTCGCGCCCCTCGAGCCGCAGCGCCGCGTGCTCGCGCGCGCCGCTGTAGCCGCCGTACCGCACGAGGGCATCCCAGGAGACAACCTCGGCGCGCACGAAGCCCTTCTGGATGTCCGAGTGGATCTGACCGGCCGCGTGCCAGGCGGTGAGCCCGCGGCGCAGGTGCCAGGTCTGCGCCGGCTTGTCCTCGCCGGCGGTGAAGAACGCGATCAGCTCGAGCAGTGAGAAGGCGCCACGCACGACCGTCTGCAGGCTCGACTCCGCGAGCCCCAGGTCTGCCCGCATCTCCGCTGCATCCCCGGTTGCGAGCGCGCCGAGCTCCGCCTCGAGCCGCGCCGAAACGGCGACGGCGCCGGCGCCCTGCGCCTGTGCATACTCGGCGATCGCCGGCGGAACCTCGACATCGCCCTCGTCGACGTTGGCGACGAACAGCACGGGCTTGGCGGTCAGCGACCCCAGCAGCTGCGGCGCGTCGGGGGCGTCGTCCGGCGCCGGCACGGTGCGCGCCGGCCTGCCCTTCTGCAGTGCCGCGACCACCTGCTGCAGCCATGCCTGCTCCGCGAGCGCCCGCCTGTCGCCGCCGCGGGCGGTCTTAATGACGCGCTCCAGGCGCCGTTCCGCCTGCTCGAGGTCGGCGTAGATCAGCTCGGTCTCGATCGTTGAGATGTCGCGCAGCGGGTCGACGCTTCCCTCGGAGTGGACGATGCCGCTATCCGTGTGGGCGCGCACGACGTGGAGCAGAGCGTCAGTTTCGCGAATGTTGGCCAGGAACTGGTTGCCGAGGCCCTCGCCCTTGTGGGCGCCCGCGACCAGGCCGGCGATGTCGTGGAACGCGATCGTGTCCCAGACGATCTTCGACGCCTTGACCGTCTCGGCCACCTCGTTCATGCGCTCGTCCTCGACCGGGACGACGGCCACGTTCGGCTCGATCGTCGTGAACGGGTAGTTGGCCGCCTCGGCTGCAACCCCAGTCAGCGCGCTGAACAGCGTGGACTTGCCGGCGTTGGGCATGCCTACAATCCCGACCTTCATCGGCATCGGAGCAGCCTCCCGATGGCCGTGCCGAGCACAGCGCCCGCCATTACATCACTGGGGTAGTGGACCCCGAGATAGGGACGGCTGATCGCGAACAATGCCGCAGCACCGTAGAGCAGCGGCGTGGCCGGCGGCAGCGCGCGGGCGTACATAGTCGCGGCCGCGAACGAGGTTGTGGCGTGGGCGCTCGGGAACGACAGCTTCGAGACCACAGGCGTGAGCGGCGGCAGCTCGTCGAGCTGCGGACGCGGCCGCTGGACGGCTAGCTTGACCGCGTAGTTCAGCCCGTATGAGATGCCCGTCACGGCGATCCCGCGCTTCCACGCCCTGCGTTGCGCTGACCCCGGTTTGGCGCAGGCCCACCCCAGTGCTCCCAAGGCGTACCAGCAGGCACCATGTTCACCGCAGCGCGAGAACAGTTCGATCCCCCGCTCGATCCGCGCGTCGTCATGGCCGCGCGTGCGCAGCAGGAGCAGCAACCTGCGGTCCAGCTCGGATGCCGGGGAGCTCAGAAGCCGACCCGGTGCTCGTCGTGGTCGATCAGGAGGTAATCGATCCGTGTGAGGTCGAGCACGACCAGGCCGTCCTCCGCTTCCAGTTCGTGCCAGCCGCCGCTCTTGCCGAGCGCGTCGCGCAGCCTCGCGAGCTGCTGGGGCTTCACGCGGGCGGCGAGCGACTGGCCGCCGTGCAAGCCGATGCTGATCTTCTGGGGCGTGTCTTCAGTGCTCATACGAAGCTCCGATCGGTTCAGGGATGGCCGGCATGCTCGACGATCTCGGTCAGTACACCGTCGGCAGCACTCGGGTGTAGGAACGCCACGCGCGAGCCGCGGATGCCGATCCGCGGTTGCTGGTCGATCAACCGCACCCCGGCGGCCGACAGACTAGCCAGCGCCGCCTCGATGTCATCGACTCGGTAGGCGAGGTGGTGCAGCCCCGGGCCGTGCTTGGCCAGGAACTTTGCGACGCCGGTCTCCGGCCCAAGCGGCGCGATCAACTCGAGGTGACCGTCACCGATGTCGAGCAGCGCCGCGTCGACGCCCTGGTCGGTGACCGTCTCGCGGTGGACCAGCGGCAGCCCGAGCACGTCCCGGTAGAACGGCAGCGAGTCGTCAATGTCAGCAACCGCGATGCCGGTGTGGTCAATCGCTTCGAACATCTTCACCTCAATGTTGCCTCAGACGACCCGTTCGAGGCGCGGGTTGGGTCTGTATTCGCGGCCGGCCTTCGCGCACGGACGGCCGTCGACCAAGACCACGTCGGCGGTGTAGTCGTTCTGACCACGGATCAGCGAGGAGCCGACGCCGTAGGCATCGACCGGCACACCCAGCGCTTCGAAATGCTCGATCCGCTCGACCGTGAAGCCGCCGCTGACGACAATCCTGACCTCGGGGAAGCCGGCCTCGTCAAGCGCGGCACGGACGTTCTCCACGAGGCGCGGGTTGACGCCACGCGGGTCGAAGTAGCCCATCGAGTCGATCAGCGAGCGGTCGACCATCTGCTCGGACGTGTCGAGCCGCACGCCCCACAGCTTCGGGCCGAGCGCCGTCGCGACCTCCACCGCGGTGCGCGCGGAGTCGTTCTCGAAGTCCACCAGCACGGTGATGTTCATCTCCTCCTGGAAACGCTCGGCGAACACCTGCGCCGCCCTGACCGTGTCGCCGCCGTACGCGGCGATCAGCCCGTGCGGCACGGTGCCAACGCCACGCCCACCCCACCACGAGGCCTGCGCGTCGGTGGAGACGCCGATCGCGCCGGCCACGTGCGCCGCCCAGCCATCGCCGGTCTGCACGTGCCAGTGGTCGTGGCGCGCGGGGAAGTACAGGATCGGCTTGCCGCGCGCTGCCCTCACCACCGCGTCGACGTTGCGCATGATCAGCGAGCGCCGGGCGAGCGAGCCCAGGTAAACCGTCTCGAGATGCGAGAACAGTGAGTAGTCCCCCTCGATCGTCATCACCGTCTCCCACGGTGAGATCGCGTCACCCTCGTACAGCGCCTGAACCTCCAGCTGCTCCCAGCCCGTCGTCCATTCGCCGTCCCCGCCCAGACGTCCGGCTCCGAGCTTCAGGACCGCGATCGCCTCGTCGATTCCGCCGAGCAGCGACTGCTGTTTCTGGAAGACCTGCATAAGCGCCCGCGGATGGTGACCGGTGTGCTCGAGCAGCTCCTTGGTGTAGACGAAGTACGCGTCTGCGTAATACCCGGCCCGCAGCCGCTCCACTGGCAGGCGGAAGACGTCTGGCTCGAGGCGCACTCTCGGTGGCAGCGGCATGCGGCGAGGAGTGTATGGGCCGCAGGCAGTGGGCGTCAGCAGCAGCGTCTCCAGCCTCCACGCAGTATGGTACGTGCCACGGATAAAAATAGTGCGTGACACGTACTAGCTTGATAGGATCCCTGCATGGTAGACGAGCTCGATATGGTCGACGCGCTGGCGCAGATCTCGTTTTTGGTCCAAGGGACCCTGGAATGTCGCGCCGCTGAGCACGGCATCTCGCTGATCCAGACGCGCCTACTGGGGATCCTGCGCGACCGCAAACCTACGATGAACGAGCTGGCCCTGTCGCTAGGCCTCGACAAATCGAGCATCTCCGGGCTCGTCGACCGCGCCGAGCGTCGGGGGCTCGTGCGCCGCGTTCCCTCACAGCTCGACCGTCGCTCGGTGCGCGTACGACTCACCGAGCCGGGCCGCCTGCTGGTGCAGGCGGTGGCGGCTGCGTTCGCGGACGATGTGGCGGCCATGCTCGAGCCACTTCCGGTCGAAGATCGCACGGCGCTGGTCGGCTACCTGAGCAAGGTCCTGGAAGCCCACGCGGCGACCCACGGCGCCCAGCTCGGCCCGACCACCGCGCGCTAGGGCGGACGCTAACGTCGCTCGGCCATGGCCCTGCCGAGCCTCGGCTGAGCGGCACCGCGAGCCTCGGCTGAGCGAAGGGTTAGCCGAGCAGTTCGCGCGCAAGGTCCGCGTAGAAGCTCGCCGCGTAACCGAGGTCGCGCACGTCGATGCGCTCGTTGGCGTTGTGCATGAGCGGCGTCGTCTCGAGCAACGTCTGGTGGCGGTGGGGGAAGAAACCGTAGGCGATCAGGTCGGGGAAGGCGGCACGGAAGTAGTTCGAGTCCGAGTAACACGGCCATAGCACCGGGACAGCCCTGGCGCCCGCGTCGTGGGCCTCGATCCAGCGTTCGATCGCGCTCATCAGCTCCGTGCGGTGGGCGGAGACGTAGCCGTAGACCTGCTCGGTGAACTCGATCTCGAGGCCCTCGGCGGTGTCGCCGAGCACGTCGTGCAAGCGCCCCAGCGCCACGTCGGCGCCGAGCCCCGGCGGCACGCGTGTGTCGACCTTGACCGAGGCGCGTGCCGGGATCACGTTGATCTTCTGCGACGCCTCGATGACCGTCGGCGTGAGCGTGACGGTCAGCATCGGCTCGACCATCAACCGGATCACCGGGTGTTTCGGAGCCAGGCGCTCGAGCGCGCCGGGCACATCGCTCGGATCCTCGCCGAGCGCCTCGAGCAGCGCAAGCGCGGCGGGTGTCGGGTCGTATCCGTAGGAGCCGGCGCGCAGCGCCTCCAGCGCCGGCGCCAGCTTCAAGAGCGCGTTGTCACCGAGCTTCGGCATCGATGCGTGGCCGGCCACGCCGGTTGCCGTGAGTTTGAGGCGAAAGATGCCCTTCTCGCCGCAGCAGACGCCGTAATAGCGGGTGCCGTCGAACTCGAACGGGCTGCCAGCGCCCTCGTTGATCAGCAGGTCGCAGCAGACCTTGTCGGGGTGCTGCTCGGTCAGCCAGCGGGCACCGACGTCACCTCCGGTCTCCTCGTCGGCGACGAAGACGAGCTTCAACGTTCCCCGCGCCGGGCGCCAGCCGCTGCGCGCGAGCGTCACGGCGGCGACCGCTTCGGCCGCGACCTGTGACTTCATGTCGATCGCGCCCCGGCCCCAGAGGTAGCCGTCCACCACCTCGCCGCCCCAGGGCTCGTGCTCCCAGTCCTCGGCGGCGGCCAGGACGGTGTCGACGTGACCGAGGTAGACGATCGTCGGGCCGTCGTCGGAAGCTCCCCGGAGGGTGGCGATCAGGTTCGGGCGCTCCGGGTCGGCGGCCAGCAACTCGGTCTCGAAGCCGGCCGCGCGCACGTAGGCCTCGAGGTACTCGATGGCTGCGCGCTCGTTGCCGGGCGGGTTGACCGTGTTGCAGCGGATCAGCTTCTGCAGGACCTCGGTCGTCTCGGCCTGCAGGTCCGCGGTCGTGGCGTCGGAGTCGGCCATCGGCGGCCAGCGTACTAATGCGGACGCGAAGCCACTACGATCCGCGCCCGTGACCTCGCCCTACACCGACGACCTCGCGCTCGCGCAGGAGCTCGCGGACATCGCCGACGGGATCACGATGTCGCGTTACCGCGCCGCCGATCTCGCCGTCGAGACCAAGCCCGACCTGACACCGGTGTCTGAGTCGGACAAGGCTGCGGAGCTGGCCCTGCGTGAACGGCTGGCGGCCGCGCGCCCCGACGACGGCATCATCGGCGAGGAGTTCGGCGGTGCTGAGGATTTCGACCCGGCCCGCCCCGCCGCCGGGCGCGCGTGGGTGATCGATCCGATCGACGGGACCAAGAGCTACGTCCGCGGCATGGACACCTGGACCACCTTGATCGCGTTGCTGGACGACGGCGAGGTCAAGGTCGGCGTTGTCGCGATGCCGGCGCTGGCTAAGCGCTGGTGGGCCGTACGCGGCCAGGGCGCGTTCGCGGACGGCCGGCCGATCCATGTATCGAACGTCGCCGATATCGACGGCGCACAGTTCCTGTGGAGCGGGATCGAGGAGTGGGACGCCATCGGCGGCTTTCAGCGGGTGGTCGACCTCGGCCGCCGCTGCTGGCGCACGCGCGGCGTCGGCGACGCGTGGCAATACATGCTCGTCGCCGAGGGCGCGGCCGAGATCGCGACCGACCCCGAGGCGACGCTGTGGGACCTGGCGGCGGTTTCGATCGTGGTGGAGGAGGCCGGCGGGCGCTTCACGAGCCTCGGCGGTGTCGAAGGGCCTGGCTCGGGCAGCGGCCTCGCGACCAACGGCCGGCTGCACGGCGCGGCCCTCGGCGCCCTCGGCGCGCTCGGCGCGCGGGACTGAGTGGCACCGCGCTGACGCGCCCGCGGCTGACGCGTACTTTCAAGCGATCCCGGGACCGCCGCTATCCTGGGTCGGCGTGAGTCGCGCGAGCGCCCGATGCGCATAATCCCGCACCCCGAGCCGGAGCAGCTGCATCTCACGGATGTGCTGCACGCCCTCAGTGACCCCGTCCGGCTCGAGATCGTGCGACTGCTCGGCGCCCACGACGAGCTCTCCTGCGGCAGGCTCGAGGTCTCCGTCTCCAAGTCGACGCTCACGCATCATCTGCGTGTGCTGCGCGACGCCGGTCTGACCTACACCCGCAGCGAGGGCGTGCAGCGGCTCGTGTCACTCCGTCGCGACGACGTCGACACGCGTTTTCCGGGCCTGCTCGATTGCGTACTCGGAAGTTCCGAGCAGCGCGTCGAGTTCACCGCCGGCGTATAGCTGTGCGAATCACTGTCGGCGTGTAACGAATCGCCCCCGCCGGCGTATTTTCGAGGATTCGGACGGTCTGTCTCGAAACCCGGGGTACGCTCCGTGCCCCGGTTTCGAGACAGACCGAGACGTCTGCGAATCGGTTGGTGGCGTAGTCTCGCCGCGCCTCTTCGTGAGTTCTTAATCAGCACTTACGCATCACTGGAGTGCGTCGAGTGTTCTGAAGAGGCGTACGGGGAATTGATCAGACCAAACGCCGAAGTCGCTTCTGAGTGCCCAGTGTGCGCTTGCTCACACGAGGGTCGAGCGGGGCGGCTGGACCTTGACAAAACCTTACGTGGACGTATAATTCGATTATCTTCAAATTAGCGAACGAAAAGAACAGAGAAGAGCACATGACACCTGTAAGCCGCATTCGCGGCGAGCACACTGAGAAGGAGACCGGGCGCACCACGCGCCGTACCAGCGCCACCGCCACCCAGCGGGTCGCCGGCAGCCGCGAGCGTCGCGGTACCGCGCTGAGCGCGCGTACGCCACGACGTCGCGCGGCGACGCCGGTACTGGACGGCTCGATGGAGTCCCTCGAGCTCTTCTTCCGTGAAGCTCGCACCCACGAACTGCTGACGGCCGCCGAGGAGATCGAGCTTGCGAAGCTGATCGAGCGCGGTGACCTCGAGGCGAAGACCCGGATGATCAACGCAAACCTGCGACTGGTCGTCGCACAGGCCCGCCGCTACCAGGGTCACGGCCTCCCGCTGGAGGACCTGGTGCAGGAGGGCATGCTCGGCCTGATCCGCGCGGTCGAGAAGTTCGACTGGCGCAAGGGCTTCAAGTTCTCAACCTACGGCACCCTGTGGATCCGTCAGGCGATCCAGCGCGGGCTGCAGAACTCGGGACGCACGATTCGCGTTCCGGTTCACGTCGCCCAGCGTCAGGTCAAGGTCCGCAAGGTCGAGAGCGAGCTGGCCCTCAAGCTTGGCCGCGAGCCCACCGACGAGGAGGTCGCAGCCGTCACCGAGCTCCCGATCGACCAGGTGACTGAGGTGCGTGAGCTGGCCGCAGCGATCACGAGCCTCGACCAACCTGTCGGCGACGACGGCGAGACCGCGCTTGGCGATCTGCTCAAGAGCAGCGAGCGTCTGCCTGAGGAGCACGCCCAGGATAAGTGGCGTGACGCTCAGGTCGCCGAAGTTCTGGCGAAGCTGCCCGAGATGGAGCGCAACGTGATCCAGCTGCGTTTCGGTCTCGGCGGTGACGAGCCCCGCACCGTGCGCCAGACCGGCGCCGAGCTGGGCATCACGACCTCGCAGGCCGGTGAGCTGGAGCGCCGGGCGCTTAGCGCGCTCTCGCGCAACCCCGACATGGCGGCGCTTCGCCAGGCGGCGTAAGCGTCCGCACCGATTCAGCTGTACCTGCGGCCCGCCTCATGGCGGGCCGTAGGTCTTTAAACCCCCCCCCCGGCCCCGGCCCCGGCCCCGGCTCCGGCCCCAGTCCGAGGTAGCTGACGCCGTCGACGAGTCCCGTCGTGAAGGTCAGGGTCAGCAACGCCCTTGTCAGCGGATGATTGATGTTCTGGGCGGCGCGCTGCGCGAGTGAGTCGGTCTGCGCGATTGCGTCAGCCTATCCGCTGGTGATACTTCCGTTATGGAACGTCTCTTCGACGACGCGCCTGAGCCCGCGGCGCCGCCGCCCGAGTCGGCTTCCGCAGCCGCCTCCCGGCCCGCCTCCCGGCCCGCCTCCCGGCCCGACGCCCGGCCCGCCGCCCGGCCTGCCGCCCCGCTGGCGACCCGCATGCGCCCCCACACGCTCGACGAGTTCGTCGGGCAGCGCAACCTGCTCGGTGAGCACTCGGCGCTAAGGCGCGCGATCGAGACCGGGCACCCGCACTCAATGATCCTGCACGGTCCGCCCGGGACCGGCAAGACGACGCTCGCGCGGATAGTCGCCAACGCCTCGGGCGCGGCGTTCGAGGAGGAGAGCGCGGTGCAGGCGGGGCGCGCCGAGGTGCGCGCCGTGATCGAACGCGCCCGCGAGCGCCGCAAGATGGAGGTCGCGACCGTCTTTTTCCTCGATGAGATTCATCGCTTCAACAAAGCCCAACAGGACGCTCTGCTGCCGGCGGTCGAGGAGGGTCTGGTGACACTGATCGGCGCGACCACCGAGAACCCGTACTTCGAGGTCAACTCGGCGTTGCTGTCGCGCACCCGCGTCTACGAGCTCGAGTCTCTGAGCACCGAGGACGTCCGCACGCTGCTCGATCGCGCCGTGCAGAACGGCGAAGTCGGTGATCCCCAACGCGTCGACGCCGACACGCTCGCGTACGCCGCGGAGTGGACTGAAGGCGACGCGCGTGCTGCTCTGAACGGACTCGAGCTGGCGGCCGAGGCGGCCGGGAAGGATGGGCGGGTCACGGTCGAGGGGATCGCCGACGCCCTGCAGGGCCGTCTGATCGCCTACGACCGTCAGGCCGACAACCACTACGACACGATCTCGGCCTGGATCAAAGCCACCCGCGGCTCTGACCCCGACGCGTCGCTGTACTACCTGGCGGTGATGCTCGAGGGCGGCGAGGACGCCCGCTTCATCGTGCGGCGGATGGTGATCCTCGCATCCGAGGACATCGGCAATGCCGACCCCCAGGCGCTTGTGGTTGCGACCGCCGCCGCTGCCGCGGTCGAGCACGTCGGCTTGCCGGAGGCCCAGTTCGCCCTCGCCCAATGCGCGATCTACCTCTCGCTGGCGCCCAAGTCCGACGGCGCCAAGCGCGCGATCAGCGCCGCCCGTGACTACATCAAAGCCCACGGCGCCCAGGCGCCGCCCGGTTACCTGCGCTCGGCCAATCGTGCCGAGGGCAATTACGACTACCCGCACGCTCGCCCAGGCCACGTCTCGCCGCAGGAGCTGATGCCGCCCGCCGCCGCGGGGGCGCACTTCTACGAGCCCGACGATGCCGAGGCGGTCCAGTGGGAGCGCCTCGAAGCGATTCGCAAGGCCCGCGGGCGCAGCTAGCGCCGATCCGGCAGCCGCGGCGGGGCGCTCGTGTAACGCGCCGGTGTGGCCGACAGGCTGATCGGGTTGCGCGTGAGTCGCACGCTGGTCCCGTCGTCGCCGGGCAGCTCGACGGTTGGCTCGAGTCCCAGCGACTGCGCCAGCGCGAAGGCGCCGGCGATGTCGTTGACGACGCCGGCGGGCACACGCGCGGCCGTCAGCTGGGGCGCCCACTCCGCCGCCGGGCGCGTGGCGAGCAGTCCTTCGAGCTCGGTTCCGAGCTTGTCGTGGTTCGCGACACGCTCAGGGTTCGTCGTGTAGCCGTCGCGCCGCGCCAGTTCCGGTGCGCCCAGGACTTCGCATAGGGCCTGGAACTGGCGATCGTTGCCCACCGCCAGCACCAGCTGACCGTCGCCCGTGGCGTACGACGCGTATGGCGCGATGCTCGGATGCGCGCTTCCCATCCGTTGCGCCACGACGCCCCCGGCCGTGAAGGCGGAGCCCTGGTTGACGAGCGCCGCCAGCAGGCTGCTGAGCAGGTCGACCTCGACCAGCTGTCCGTCGCCACATATCTCGCGGTGTCTCAGCGCCGCGAGGATGCCGACGGTCGCGAACAGCCCCGTCAGGACGTCCACGACCGCCACCCCGACCTTCTGCGGCTCGCCGCCGGGCTCGCCGGTGATGCTCATCAGACCGCCGACGGCCTGCACCAGGAGGTCGTAGCCGGGCAGCCCAGCGCCGCCGGCAGCGCTGCCGAAGCCCGTGATCGAGCAGTAGACGAGCCCTGGGTTCTGGACCCGCAGCGACCGGTAACCCAGGCCCAGCCCGTCGAGCAGCCCGGCGCGGAAGTTCTCGACCAGCACATCCGCGCCCAGCGCCAGCTCGAGCGCCCGCGCCAGATCGTCGCGGTCGCCGAGATCGAGCACGACGCTGCGTTTGTTGCGGTTGACCGCGTCGAAGTACGTCGCCTGGCCCTGGCTGTCGTACGGCGGGCCCCACGTGCGTGTCTCGTCGCCGATCCCCGGCCGCTCGATCTTGGTCACCTCGGCGCCGAGGTCGGCCAGCATCATCGTCGCGAACGGCCCGGCCAGGACCCGCGAGAAGTCGAGGATCCGCAGTTGATGTAGAGCACTGGTCATCGGTTCGTGAAGAATGACGTTAATCCCACGACCAGGAGATCACCATGGCAAGCGTCCGGCCCGAAGACTTCCTTGATGTCGACTCGCTGCTGTCCGACGAGGAGCGGGACATCCGGGATGTGGTGCGGGCGTTCGTCGCCGACCGCGTCGTCCCGCACGTCGGCGATTGGTTTGAGGAGGGCACGCTGCCGCGCGAGCTGGCGCGCGAGCTCGGTGCGCTGAACGTGCTGGGCATGCACCTCGAGGGTTACGGCTGCGCCGGCGCCTCCGCAACCGCCTACGGCCTGGCCTGCATGGAGCTGGAGGCCGGTGACAGCGGTGTGCGCAGCCTCGTCTCGGTCCAGGGTTCGCTGGCGATGTTCGCGATCCATCGCTGGGGCTCGGAGGAACAGAAGCTGCGCTGGTTGCCACCGATGGCCTCCGGCGACGCGATCGGCTGCTTCGGCCTGACCGAGCCCGACGCCGGTTCGGACCCCGGGGCCATGCGCACCCGCGCCCGCCGCGACGGCTCAGACTGGGTGCTGCACGGCCAGAAGATGTGGATCACGAACGGTTCGGTCGCAGACGTGGCTGTCGTCTGGGCCGCCACCGATGAGGGCGTCCGCGGCTTCCTCGTCCCGCAGGGAACGAAGGGGTTCACCACGCAGGACATCCACCGCAAGCTGTCGTTGCGCGCGTCGATCACCTCGGAGCTGCTGCTCGATGACGTGCGCCTGCCGGCCGAAGCGCTGCTGCCCGAGGCGACGTCGCTGCGCGGCCCGCTGTCCTGCTTGAACGAGGCGCGCTACGGGATCGTCTGGGGCGCGATCGGCGCGGCCCGCGCCTGCTTCGCGGCGGCGCTTGAGTACAGCCGCGAGCGGATCGCGTTCGGCAGGCCGATCGCCGCCACCCAGCTGCAGCAGTCGAAGCTCGCCGACATGGCCACCGAGGTGAACCGCGGCGCGCTGCTGGCGTTGCACCTCGGGCGCCTGAAGGACGCTCA
>DATKSM010000024.1:0-44572 GCA_035531655.1 Solirubrobacteraceae bacterium | reverse complement strand
ACGGGCTGCTGAGCGGCGAGCTCGTCAAAGACTGGATGTGGATCGAAGGGATCTGGAAGCGCGTCGGACCCGCCGCGATGAGGGCGCGCAGCGACGCCGGCGAACCGCGCCTGTACGAGAACTTCGAAGCCCTCGCCGAGGACACGTAAGAGCGCTCTCTGAGGACACCTAAGAGCCGGCGAGCGACCGGGGGGCGGCGGCTGCGACGCGAGCCGCCGCCCACCGGTACGCTCGAGGCGTGAACGACTGGTTCGACGAGCTGGCGGAGTTCCTGCGGATTCCGTCGATCAGCGCCGATCCCGAGCACGCTGCCGATGTGATCCGTGCGGGCGAGTGGGTCCACGATCTGATCCGCGGCGCCGGCGGCGAGTGCGAGATCGTGGATTGGCACGGCCAGCCGCTCGCGGTCGGGGAGATTCGAGCGAGTCGGGCGCGCGGGGCCGAATCGCCGACGGTGCTCTGCTACGGGCACTTCGACGTGCAGCCTGCCGACCCGCTTGAGCTGTGGGAGTCCGCGCCCTTCGAACCGGAGATCCGGGGCGAGCGGCTGTACGGACGCGGGGTCGCCGACGACAAGGGGCAGCTCTACATGCTGCTGGCCGCCGCCCGCGAACTCAGCGCGACCGGCGTGCTGCCGGTCAACGTGCGCTTCACCTGCGACGGTGAGGAGGAGACCGGCGGGCATTCGATCGTCGATTTCCTCGGGGCGGACCAGCGCGGTGCCGACGCCGCGATCATCTTCGACTCGGGGATGATCCGCGAGGACCTTCCGGCCTTCAACATCGCCACCCGCGGGCTCGTCTACTTCCACATCGAGCTCAGCACCGGCGCCGGTGACCTGCACTCCGGCATGTACGGCGGTGCTGCGATGAACGCCGCGCACGCCCTGATCCGGACACTCGCGCCGCTATTAGCCGCGGACGGCCGCCTGGCCGAGCCGCTGCGCGAGGGCATCATTGCGCCGTCGGCAGAAGAGCTCGAGGATTGGAAGCAGCTGCCAAGCGGCGCCGACGAGCTAGCCGGCCAGGGAGCCAGTCCCGCCGACCCGGCCGCGGCCGAGGAGTTCTACATCCGCACAACCGCTGAACCGGCGCTCGAGGTCAACGGGATCGAGTCGGGCTCGCCGCATCTGGAGAAGACGGTGCTGCCGGTGCGCGCCGCCGCAAACGTGTCCATTCGCCTGGCGCCGGGCCAGCAGCCTGACGTGATCGCCGCCGCGTTCGAGCAGCTGATCCGCGCTGCCGCCCCTGAGGGCGCCGAGCTCGACGTGCACAGACTCTCCGCCGCGCGGCCGGGCATCGTGCCTCCGGACGCAACCGCGATCCGGCTCGGCCAGGACGCGTTCGAGCGTGTGCTCGGCGTGCGCCCGTCGCTGATCCGCTCGGGCGGCACGCTGCCGGTCGTGGCGGCGCTCGCGGACCGGCGCATCCCGACCATCATCTCGGGCTTCTCGCTGCCGGACGCGAACATCCACGCTCCGAACGAGAACCTCCCGGCTCGCTACATCCCGCTCGGGATCGAGACGGCCAGGGCACTGTTCGCAGAGCTCGGCCAGCTCTGACACCGCTGTGCCATGTCCTGCGGCCAGCGGGCCGCAGGACTGCTGAGGGCAACGCCGTCAGCCCATCGCGTCACGATAGGCGCGCATGCCGCTCACGCTAGTCCTCGGCCCCGCCAACTCCGCCAAGGCGGGGGAGGTGCTCGGCGCCTACGCCCTCGCTGCGCGCCGGGACGCGCTGCTGGTCGTGCCGACGGCCGCCGACGTCGCGCACTACGAGCGTGAGCTGGCGGCGCCGGGCGTGACGCTTGGACGGACGCTGACCTTCCCGCGGCTGATCGAGGAGATCGCCCTGCGCGCACAGCACCGGCGCGCGCGGCTCACACCGCTGCAGTCGGAGCAGGTCATGCGCCGCACGATCGCGTCTTTGCGGCTCGGACCGCTCGCCGTCTCGGCGGCCGGCGGCGGCTTCGCGCGGGCTGCCGGCCGCCTGATCGCCGAGCTCGAGCAGCAGCGCGTCACCCCCGCGCGCTTCACCTCGGCGCTGCGTCAGTGGGCGGGCGCGGCACCGGAACCGGACGCGTATGTGCGCGAGCTGGCCGCGATCTACAGGCGCTACCAAGAGAAGCTCGCCGAGCTCGATTGCGCTGACGCCGAGACCTTCGCCTGGGGTGCGCTCGACGCGCTGCGCGAACGTCCCGCCCGCTGGGGCGCGACGCCCGTGTTCTTCTACGGCTTCGACGATCTCACGCCGGTCGAGCTCGACACGATCGAGACGCTGTCGCGCCAGGCTGAGGCCGCGGTCACCGTCTCGCTCACCTATGAGCCGGACCGTCCTGCGCTGGCGGCGCGCGCGACCGTGGTTGAGGAGCTGCGCGCATCGGCACAGTCGGTGTCGCAGCTGCCGGCGCTCGAGGAGTACTACGCGCCGGCCGCGCGGGCTGCACTGCATCACTTTGAGCGGCACCTCTTCGAGCTCGATCCACCGGTCATCGATCCGGGTGATGCCGTGGTGCTGATGGAGGCGGGAGGCGACCGCGCGGAGGCCGAGCTGGTCGCCGCCGGTGTGCTCGCCGCGCTCGGGGACGGCGTGCCGGCCGATGAGATCGTCGTGGTGTGCCGCTCGTTGAACCGCTCGGGCGAGCTGTTCGAGCGGGAGCTGGCACGCCACGGCGTCGCGGTCACCAGCGCCCGGCGGCTGCCACTGGAGCACACGGCGCTCGGACGCGCGCTGCTGGCGTTGGCGCGTTGTGCGCTGCTGCCGGCGCCGCAGCGGACGGTCGCGGATCTGATCGCGTACCTGCGCCATCCGGGGCTCGTCGAAGCCGTGGATGCGCTGGACGGGCTGGAGGCTGAGTTACGCCGCAGCGGGACGCAGAGGGTGTCGGGCGCCGTTACCCGCGAGCCCGCGCTGCGCTCCGCCCTGGACACGCTCGAGAAGCTGCGGCGCGAGCGCGACCCTGTGAGCGCGCTCCCGGATCATGTCCGCCGGCTGCTGGCCGCGCCATACCGGGGCATGGCGAGGCTGCTGTCGGCCGCCGAGCAGCTCGACGCCCGTGCCGCCACCACGGTGCTGAGCGCGCTGGCCGAGTTGGAACAGCTTGACGAGGCCGGGGCGCTGCCGGCAGCGGAGCTGATCGAGCTGCTGGAGGGCCTGGTGGTGCCCGCCCACGGGCTGGCGCCAGCGCACGCGGTCCTGATCGCCGAGCCGCTGTCGATCCGCGCCAGGCGCTTCCGCCAGGTGTTCGTGACCGGGTTGTGCGACGGCGAGTTCCCGGCGGCGCAGACCGTCTCCAGAGATCCCTTCCTCGGCGATGAGCGCCGCCGCGAGCTGGCGCTCGCCTCGGGTCTCGCGCTGCCGCCGGCGGGCGACCCGCTCGACCGCGAGCGCTACCTGCTGTACGCGTGCGTGTCGCGCGCCACCGAGCGCGTCACCTTCAGCTATCGCAGCTCTGACGAGGACGGCAACCTCGTGATCGCGTCACCGTTCATGGAGGACATCGCCGAGCTGTTCGGAGCCGGCTGGCGGCAGCGGCGCCGCCGGCGGCTGTTGGCAGACGTCGTCTGGAGCGTCGAGGAGGCGCCGGGCGAGTGGGAGCGGGTGGTCGCGTCCGAGTTCGCGGACGCGACCACCCGCTCCCGTGCCGTCGCCGACGGCCCGCCGGTCACGCGCACGCTCTCCGAGCAGGCGCTCGCCCACGCCCGCCACCGCCAGATCGTCTCCGCCGGAGCACTGGAGACGTTCGCGTCCTGCCCAGTGAGGTGGCTGGTCGAGCGCCAGCTCAACGTCGAAGACCTCGAGCCCGAAGCCGAGCCACTCGTGCGCGGCTCGTTCATCCACACAGTGCTTGAACGCGTGTTCGCGCGGCTCGACGGAGCCCTCACACCGCAGACGCTGCCGGACGCGGAGGCGCTGTTGCGCGAGGAGATCCACGGCAACGCCGCGGAGGCAAGCGGGCTCGCGGTTGGCCAGCCGCCCGAGGTCCGTGCTGCGGTCGTGCGCGGGATCGAGGCGCAGCTGCGGCGCTACCTGCGTCATGAGGCTGCCGACGGCTGTGACTGGGTGCCGCTTCACACCGAGTTGCGGTTCGGGCTCGACGGCGACGCGGAGGGCGCGATGCCGGAGGGCGCGATGCCGGAGGGCGCGGTGGCGGAGGGCGCGATGCCGCCGGTAGCGCTCGACGACGGCCGCAACCGGGCCCTACTCAGCGGCATCGTCGACCGGGTCGACGCCGATCCAAGTGATCCAGGCCGCGTGATCGTGCGTGATTACAAGAGCGGCGCCAGGCGCGACACCTGGCCTGTGGCCCACTGGCTGGATGACAGGCAGATCCAGGTCGCGCTCTACATGATCGCCGTGCAGCGGCTGCTGGAGGTGCGCGTTGTGGCCGGCTTCTACCAGCCGCTGGCAGGGGAGGACCTGCGTGGTCGTGGCGTCTACGAGAGCGGTGCCGGCGTCGGCGGACACGCGCTGTCACGGGATGAGCTGTCCCACGGCGAGCTCGAGGAGCTGCTCGACGCGATCGAGAAGGACGCGGTCGGCCTCGCTGCCATCTTGCAGCGCGGCCAGCTTACGCCGTGCCCCGAGACCTGCTCGGCCGACGGCAGCTGCCGCCATCCCGGGATCTGCTGGGCGGAGCGCTGAGGTGCAATTCACGCCGGAACAGACGCTCGCGATCGAGCGCCGGGAGGGCGAACTGCTGCTCGACGCCGGTGCCGGCAGCGGCAAGACGTCGGTGCTGGTTGAGCGCTTCGCGCGGGCCGTGGAGGAGGACGGCGTCGGCGTCAACCAGATCCTGACGATCACCTTCACCGAGAAGGCGGCCGCCGAGTTGCGCGAGCGTATCCGCGCGCGTCTCCGGACGGCGGGCGATGACACGGCCGCGCGCGCGGCGGAGGGCGCCTGGATCTCGACGATCCACGCGTTCTGCGCGCGCCTGCTGCGCGCACACACGCTCGACGCGGGCCTCGATCCGGAGTTCGTGGTGCTCGACGAGCAGGACGCCGCCGAGTTGCGACGAGGCGCCTTCGACGCGGCGCTCGGCGCGTGGGCACGTACCGAGGCGGGCGCCGAGCTGATTGCCGCCCACGGCCTCGGAGCGCTGCGCACCACGATCACCGAGCTCTACGCTGAGCTGCGCGCGCGGGGTGCGCTCGAGCCGCAGCTGCCTGCGGCGCCGGAGCCACCTTCGGCGATCGACATGCGGGCGGCGTGCCGGCTCGTCGGTCAGCTCGGCGGCGCCGTTCAGCGCGAGCTCGGCGCGCTCGACGATCCCGGTTTTCGCGTGAACGAAGCGCTCGCGATGCTCGACCGCCTGTCCGGTGTGCTGGCGTCGGGTCGGCCATGGCCGGGCGAGCTCGAGCGGATCAAGCTCGGGCAGGGCGCTGCTGTGCTCAAGACCCAGGCCTGCGACGACTACCGCGCGGCGCTCGCGGAGCTAAGCGGGATGGCGGCTGAGACCTTCGCGCCGGCCACGCGGGACGCGTTCGATGCGCTGTTGGGTGAGTACGGCACGCATTACGCAGCGCTCAAGCGCCGGCGCTCGGCGCTTGACTTCTCCGACCTCGAGTTGCTCGCGCGTGAGCTGCTCTCCAGGCAGGAGATCGCTGGTCGCTACCGCGAGCGGTTCACCCGCGTGATGGTCGACGAGATGCAGGACACCAACAGCGTCCAGCTCGAGCTGATCGACCTCGTCGCGGGGCCGGACGTGTTCATGGTCGGCGATGCCCAGCAGTCGATCTACGGATTCCGGCACGCCGATGTCGAGCTGTTCGAGGCGCGCGGGGCGCGCCTTGAACAGCTCGGCTGCCGGGCGTCGCTGCAGACCAACTTCCGCTCACGCCCGGAGATCCTCATGGCGTTGAACGGAGCCTTCACGGGCGCGCTCGGTGAGAACTTCCACGCGCTGCTCCCCGGGCGCGGGGGCCAGCGCGCGGCGGAGCCGCTGGTCGAGCTGCTCGTGGTCGACAGGGACCGGATCGACCCCGAGCCGGAGCCCCTCGTCGAGCATCCGACGGCTGCCTGGCGCATCGCCGAGGCGCGCGCGCTGGCCGCGCGCGTGCGGGAGTTGATCGACGTGGGGGAGGCGCGCGCGCAGGACATCGTCGTGCTCCTGCGCGCCACTACCGACATGCATGTCTACGAACAGGCCCTGGAGCGGGAGCTGGTTCCCACCTACGTGATCGGCGGGCGCGGCTACTGGGCGCATCCGCAGGTGATCGAGCTTGTCGCGTACCTGCGCGCGCTGGTCAATCCGCTCGACACCGAGGCACTCTACGCGTTGCTTCTGTCACCGCTCTGCGGCCTGTCGCTCGACGGGCTCGTGCTCCACGCCGCGGGCGCGCCCGACGAGCTCGGCGAGCCGGACCGCGCCTGCCTGGCGGCATTCGAGGGCTGGTACGAGCAGGAACGTCGCGCCGCCGCCTGGCTCGGCGCCGAGCAGCTGCTCGATCGCGCGCTCAGCCACAGCGGCTACGAGCTCCACATCGCCGGGATGCCTGACGGCCGCCGCCGTCTGGCCAACGTCCGCAAGCTGATGCGCTTCGCGCGCGAGTGGCAGGCGGGGCATGGTTGCGATCTCCGCGGCTTCGTCGACCTGCTTCAGGCGCGCTCGGCCGGGGGCGACCGGGAGAGCGAGGCGCCGGTCGAGGGCGAGGCGCTGGACGCCGTGCGCCTGATGACGATCCACCGCTCGAAGGGACTCGAGTTTCCGGTTGTGTGCGTTGCCGATCTCGGCCGCCAGGTGGTGCCGCGCGTGGGCGCGCTCGTCAAGGTCGGTCGCGACGGTGAGAGCCTGGGACTCAGGTTGCGGCGTCCGGGCTTCGCCGAGCGCGTCAACGTGCTCGCCTACGACCAGGTGAAGGCGCAGGAGCGAGAGCTCGAGTTCGCGGAGGAGCGGCGGCTGTTCTACGTGGCGATGACCCGCGCCAAGGAACGCCTGATCGTCTCAGGGGCGGCGAAGCTGGACGCGTGGGAGGAGGGCAACCGCTTTGCGCCGATCGGCTGGGTCGGCGCCGCCTTCGTACCCGACATCGGGGCACGCGCGACGGCCGCCGCGGTCGCCACTGCGGCGGCGGTCCGGGGCGCGAACTCTGGGTCGCCGTTCGTGACCGATCTGGGCGTGCGGGTCAGCTTCGTGATGGAGACCGACCAACCCGACTCTGTGGACGTTGTGCCGCCACGAGAGGCAAAACGTCGACAGCAGGCTCCGGCGGCGCAGCCGAAGCCGGACGACCGGCCCGCGATCGGGACGCTGTCCTACACCGCCCTCGCGCTGTACGAGCAGTGCGGTTACCGCTTCTACGTCCAGCGCGTGCTCGGCCTGGCCGACGCTGCGACACCCGCGCCGACCACGGCGGCGCCGTCTGCGCCCGCCCCGGCGTCGACGCGCGCGACCCTGAGCGGCGCCGACCGCGGCACCCTGATCCACACGCTGCTCGCAGGCCTCGACCTGCGCCGGCCCTCGCTCGCCGACGTGATGCCGACGGATGTTCGCGAGCTGCTGAGCGGCTTCATCGCGAGTCCGACCTTCACCCGCCTCGCGGCCCTGCAAGACGTGCGCCGCGAGCAGCGCTTCGCCTTCCCGATCGGCGAGACCCTGATCACCGGCGTCTTCGACGTGCTCGCCCGCGAGCGAGAACGCGACCGGCTGCTGGTCGTCGACTACAAGAGCGATCGCCTCGCGGGCCGCGACCCGCACGCGATCGTGGCCGAGCGCTACATCACCCAGCGCACAATCTACGCGCTGGCCGCCCTGAAGCTGGGGGCGGCCGAGGTCGAGGTCTGGCATCTGTTCCTGGAGGCACCGGAGGATCCGGTGAGCGCCACGTTCGAGACTGTCGACGCTCCCACTCTGGAGGCGGAACTGGCCCAGCGCGTCGCCGGGGTGGGTGGGAGCCGATCCGGCGACTTCCCCGTCACGAACGCGCCCGGCCGGCGCGTCTGCGATGGCTGCCCCGCGCAGGGCGGCCTCTGCTCCTACCCGCTCGAGGTCACGAGCCGGTGACCGTGACGAGCCGGTGACCGTGACGAGCCGGCGACCGTCACGAGCCGGTGACCGTCACGAGCCGGTGACCGTCCCGGGAGCTACGGCGTCGCTCTCCTGGCCGTCGAGCAGCGCACGCGGCCAGGCCCGCCTGGCGAGCACCGTGTTGAGCTCGGCGCAGTAGACGGTGATCTGCGCTCCAAGGTGAAGCCACGCGAGCACGCCCAGCACCAGCGCGAACGTGCCGTAGGCGTTGGCGGTCCGGGAATGCGTGATGTGGCCGATATAGAGGCCGCCGAGGAGCTGCAACACCTCCCAGAGCAACGCAGCGGCGATCGCACCAGGCAGCAGGTCATGCCACTCCGGCGGGTCCGAGCACAGGAACTTGAAGGACGCGAGGAACAGAGCGACGTTGAGCAGGGTCGAGACGACGATCCCGAACACGAACAGCTCGGGGCCGCCGAGCCCGCCGCTGACCAAACCCGACGCCGCGGAGGCGACCACGAACAGAGTGCCGAGCCCGAGGACCAGCAGCAGCCCGCGGAGCTTCTTCTGAAAGAAGTTGTCGCGCTCATGCGTCGGTATGTCCCAGACGTGGTCGAGCGCGTGCGTGGCCGCGCTCGTCACGCCGAGGCTCGAGAACAGGAACAGCAGCATGCCGGCGATCAACGCCAGCGCGCTGCCCTGTAGCCGGTCCTGCTCGATCGAGACGCCTATCACCGGGAAGTGGCCCAGGACGGAGTCCCGGACCGACACGAACACCGAGTGGTCGCCGGAAAGCACGTAGCCGAGGATCGTCACGAACACCAGCAGCAGTGGAAACACCGAGAAGAACGCGTAGAACGCAACGACGACGGCGAAATTGGCCGCGTTGTCTTCTTGGAACTTCTTGAGCGTCGCCGTCGGTACGGCGAGCACGGTGTGCTTCTGCTGCAACTGGTCGAACTTGCGGATTGGTCGAAGCACGTCCATGCTTTTATGCTCCCACCGCTGGTTCCCCGGAAAACCTCCCGTGCTGCTTGAACGCTCCCACGAGTTGGACGTGCTGCGCGCAGCAATCGCAGACACACGCGCCGGGGCGGGCCGGCTCGTGATGATCGAGGGGCCGACCGGGATCGGCAAGACGGCGCTGCTCGCGCAGGCGCGGGAGGCGGCCTCGGAAGCCGGCCTGCAGGTGCTTTCGGCTCGCGGTCACGAGCTCGAGCGCGAGTTCGCCTTCGGCGTCGCCCGCCAGCTGTTCGAGCTGCCCGTCGCGCGAGCTGACACCGCGCGCCAGGACCAGCTGCTGGCGGGTGCGGCTGGGCTCACACGGCCATTGTTGCGGCCCGACCGGCGTCGCGACGAGCACATCGAGGCTTCTGACACAGCGCGCCCGGCCCCGGACATCGGCTTCACGATCAGCCACGGCTTCTATTGGCTGACGGCCAACATCGCCGAGACGGGCCCGCTGCTGCTGGCGCTCGACGACGCCCAGTTCGCTGATCGCTCCTCGCTGCAATGCATCGCCTATCTGGCGGCGCGCTGCCACGAACTGCCCGTGCTACTCGCGCTCACGGTGCGTAGCGACGAGTCCGGTGCCGCCGAGGGGCTGCTGTCGGCGCTCCGAACCGCCCCGGAGACGACGATCGTGACGCCGGCCGTACTGAGTGAGGACGCGGTCGCGCAGGTCGTGCGTGGACGTCTCGGTGAGGACGCCGACGCCAGGTTCTGCAATGCCTGCGCCCGCGTCAGCGGCGGCAACCCCTTCCTGCTCGGCGAACTGCTGACGGAACTGGCGGCCGAGCGGGTGCCCCCGACCGACGCCAATGCCGCCCGTGTCGAGCTCGCCAGCCCCGAGTCTGTCGGGCGCGTTGTGCTGCGCAGGTTGGGGCGACTCGGGCCGGACGCGGTCAGGCTGGCGCAGGCGGTGGCGATCCTCGAGCAGGCGACCCTGCGCGACGCGGGCGAGCTCGCGCGCCTGGAGCCGGAGTCCGCGGTTGCGGCCGCCGACGATCTGCTCGCGGCGGGTATCCTCACGGCCGAGCCGTTGGGGTTCCTACACCCGCTGATGCGGGTCGCGGTCTACGAGCAGATTCCGCCGGCCGGCCGCGCCGACGATCACCGGCGCGCGGCGCTGATGCTCGCCGCCGACGGAGCCTCGACCCTGGGGCTCGGCTCGCATCTTCTGCGCGCGCTACCGGGCGCCGACCCACAGGCGGTGGCGCTGTTGCGCAAGGCGGCCGGTGAGGCGTTCGCCGGCGGCGACCTCAACGCCGCGATCGCGCTGCTGCGACGCGCGCTGGCCGAGCCCCCGGACGCGCTCTCACGCGGGCCTGTGCTCGGGCAGCTCGGTCGCATGGAGGCGCTCGCGCACGACGCGGGCGCCGTCGAGCACCTGACGGAGGCGCTGGCGGCGACCGAGGAGCCGGCCGCGCGGGTCGCGGTTGCCGCCGCCCTCGGCGAGGCACTCGTGTGGGGTGGCGGGCTCTCCGTTCAGGCCTACGAGATGCTCTCGCGCGTGCTGGACGAGCTGGGCCCGGAGCTCGCCCCGCCACTGCGCGCGACGCTCGAGACGCTCCGCATGGCCACCGCATCGGTCGACGTCCGCCTCGCCCCGAAGGTGGGCGAGCGGCGCGCGGATCTGCGGGCGCTCGCAGAGGCGGCCGGTCCCGCCGGCCGTGCTCTGAAGATCTTCGACGCCTGCTGGTCCGTACAGACCGAGGGCGTTGACAGTTCATGGTGGGAGCATCTCGAGCAGGGACTCGACGGCGGCAGGTTCGTGGCGGAGCAGACCGGCGGCTCGCCGATCGTGATCTACGCGACGCTCGTGCTGGTGCTGAGCGACGAGGTGCAGCGCGCCGAGGCGCTGCTGGCGGACATCCGTGCGGACGCCCGCTCGCGCGGGTCGATCGTGTCCCACCTCGTGGACCTTGCCTGGGGTGCGTACCTGCGGCTGCGCACGGGCGAGTTGCGCACGGCGGTCAGCGACGCCGAGGCGGCGCTGGCGCTCGCGCGCCGGATCGACGCCAACTGGGTCGAGGTCTGGATGGTCGCGTGCCTGTGCGAGGCACTGCGTGAGCGCGGTGAGCTGGACGCCGCGGCGAGCCTGATCGAACGCGTCCATCTCGAGGGTGCGATCGGCAACGCAGCTGGGCTGCACGCGCTCGTCGCCCGAGCTCGCGTGAGGCTCGCGATGGGCGACCGTGACGGCGCCATAGCGGACCTGTGGCTTGCCGGCGAGAACGTGATCGTGAACAACCCGAACTACGTGCCGTGGCGGCCGCTGCTCGCGATGGCACTCGCCCCCAGCGATCCGGGCAGGGCTCTGGAGCTGGCCGACGCGGCGGTCCGACGGTCTCGCGAGCTCGGGCAGGCGCGCGGTATCGGCCTGGCGCTGCGAGCCAAAGCCAGGGTCGTCGGAGGCGCCGAGGGCATCGCGCTGCTGGAGGAGTCGGTGCGCACGCTGCGGGCCTCGCCCGCCAAACTCGAGTTGGCGCACTCGCTAGTTGATCTGGGCAGCGCGCTGCGACGGAGCGGCGGCCGCACAGCCGCGCGCAAACCACTGCGTGAGGGGCTTGCGTTGGCCCAGCGCTGCGGCGCCGTAACGCTTGAGGGGGTCGCACACGAGGAACTGGTCGTATCGGGCGCGCGTCCGCGCCGCGAGGTGCTCGCCGGCCCCGATGCGCTGACGCCGTCGGAATGGCGGGTCGCGGAACTCGCCGCCGCGGGCTTGCAGAACCGTGAGATCGCGCAGGCACTGTTCATCACGACCAAGACCGTCGGCACCCACCTCGCCCACATCTACCAAAAGCTCGACCTCAGCGGTCAGCAGGCGCGCGAGCTGCTGGCCGGCCGCCTGCAAAGTTAAGGGGGGGCGCCCGATGCGCGCCGAAACCAGTTCTGGCGTCATATGCGCATGTGCACAGGGCGTCGGGGCTTCAGGGGTTGCGACCGCGTGCGCTTACTCAGCAGCGAGCTTTCGCTCTGAGGAGGATCGGGGGCGACGATCGGCTGGCGTGCACCGGGGCGCGTCGGCCTAGCGTCGTCCTCGTCGCGCTCGCGGCGCCAACTTGTCAGGTGGCGTGACCCTCGAGCGTGAGCAGCGCACGCTTGACCTCGAGCCCGCCCGTGTAGCCGCCGAGGCCGCCTCCGGAGTGCAGGACCCGGTGGCAGGGCACGACGATCGGCAGCGGATTTGAGCCAAGCGCAGTGCCGGCGGCCCGGAACGCGCGTTCGTTGCCGGCACGCCCGGCGATCCCCTTGTAGCTGGTCGTCTCTCCGAACGGGATCCGCGCCGTCGCCTTCAGGACCGCGCTCGTGAACCCGGGCTTGACGAGGCTCCAGTCCAGTGGCATCTCGAACGTGTGCAGCCGCCCCGCGAAGAACTCGTCGAGCTCGCGACGCGGCAGCTCGAGCCGGCGCTTCCCGGCGACCACGCGCGGCGTGAGCTTCGCAGCGATCGCGTCCAGCGACCGCTCGAGACCCGCGTCGTCAGGCACGAAGTGCAGGCACACCAGGCCGCGGTCGCTGGCCGCCAGCAGCAGCCTGCCAACCGGTGAGTCCTCGACCATGTAGACCACATCCGCATGTCCGCTATGCTCCAGCGCGGCACTGATGTCGGGTGGGTAGCTGCTGGCCAGCGGGCCAGCAGCGCTGGCAACAAGCTTCTGTTCAATGTTGGTCATCGTCGTACTCCCTTCGGAGCCGCTTGAGGCCCTCATGGACGTTGCGGCGGGCGGCATCCTCGCTGGTGCCCATCGCGTCGGCTACAGCTGAGTACTCGGCATCCAGCGCGTAGCGCAGCGCCACCGCCGTGCGTTGCTTGGGCGGGAGCGTCCGCACCGCCGCCCAGGGATCGCCGTAACTGTCCGGTTCGGCCGGCGACGGCACCTCGGGTACGTCGCCGACCGGGAGCGGCACGCGCCGGCGCGCGCGGACGCAATCGATCGCCTTGCGGGAGGCGATCGTCAGCAGCCAGCCGCGCAGGTTGGTCGAATGCTGCAGCCGGGGATAGCCCCGCAGCGCCGCGATCCAGGTCTCCTGGTAGCAGTCGTCGGCGTCGGTGGCGCCGACGTTCGCGAGCAGGAACCGGTGGACGTCGCGGCCGTAGGAGTCGAGCAGCGTCTGAAAGGGGGGCAATTCCATCTATGAACCAAACGACCTGCGCGTCATCGTTGTGAGATTGCACCATCGACGAGCCAATACGCGCTCCAGCACGTATTGGCCCGGGAGCGAGGGGTCAAAACCACACTCCAATGTGGTTTTGGCCCCTCGCTCCGGCAAAACGCCAGACTCGGCATCGCCTTGGAACGCGACGCAAACCCGGTAGCCTTAAGCGCTCGCACCCGGCCGGTCTTCGTAGCCTCTCTCCCGCCCGCCACCCGGGCCCCCCACCTCTTATGAATCAAGCACCCGCCACACGGGGGCCCAGCGGCCTCTACGACCCGCACAACGAACACGACGCCTGTGGCATCGCGCTGGTCGCCAAACTGTGGGGGGAGGCGACGCACGCCGTCATCGAAAAGGGACTCGAGGCGCTTGGCAACCTCGAGCATCGAGGCGCCGCCGGCGCGGATCCGAACACCGGTGACGGCGCGGGCATCCTGCTGCAGGTCCCAGACGCCTTCTTCCGCGGCGTCGCCGCCGGTGTCGACCTACCGCCTGCCGGACGCTACGCCGTCGGCGTGTGCTTCCTGCCGACCGAGCACGAGCGGCGCGCCGAGCTCGAGCAGCTGATCGAGGAGACGGTCGAGGCCGAGGGCCAGCGCGTCATCTGGTGGCGCGACGTGCCCACCGACGACCGCTACTCGGGTGAGACCGCCAGGGCGTCGCAGCCCTTCATCCGCCAGGTCCTGGTCGCCGCCGCCGACGACATCGCCGACCAGGACGCGTTCGAGCGCAAGCTCTACGTGATCCGCAGGCTGATCGAGCTGAACGCGGGCGAGGATCTCGGGATACCCAGCTTCTCCTCGCGCACGCTCGTCTACAAGGGCATGCTCACGGCGCCGCAGTTGCCGCGCTTCTACACGGATCTGCGCGACCCGCGGCTGGCCTCACGCCTGGCGCTCGTGCATTCGCGCTTCAGCACCAACACCTTCCCGAGCTGGACGCTCGCGCACCCGTTCCGGATGATCGCCCACAACGGCGAGATCAACACGCTGCGTGGCAACGCGAACTGGATGCGCGCCCGGGAATCGCAGCTCCACTCGGAGCTGTTCGGTGACGACCTGAGGCGCATCATGCCGGTGATCCAGACCGACGGCTCCGACTCGGCGACGCTCGACAACGTGCTCGAGCTGCTGGTGCTGAGCGGGCGCTCGATCCCGCACGCGATGATGATGATGATCCCCGAGGCCTACCGCACCCGCAAGGACCTCGACCCGGATGTGAAGGGTTTCTACGACTTCCACTCCTGCCTGATCGAGCCCTGGGACGGCCCCGCCGCGGTCGTATTCACCGACGGCAAGATCGCCGGCGCCACACTGGACCGCAACGGCCTGCGCCCTGGCCGCTGGATCCAGGACACGGAGGGCTACGTCGTGCTCGCCTCCGAGGCCGGCGTGATCACGGTCGCGCCCGAGCACATCCAGCGCAAGGGTCGTCTGGCGCCCGGCAGGATGTTCCTGCTCGACCTCGAGGAGGGCAAGATCATCGAGGACGCTGACGTCAAACGCCGGGTCGCGCGCCGCCGCCCCTACGCCGACTGGTATCAGAAGTCGGTCGTCCATATCGATGACCTCCCGGAGCGCGATCCGCGCACCCCGCGAATCGAGCCTTTGCGCTCCAAGCAGCTCGCATTCGGCTACTCCCAGGAGGACCTGCGGCTGGTGATTGCGCCGATGGCGGCCAAGGGCGAGGAGCCGGTCGCGTCGATGGGCAACGACGCAACGCTGGCGGTGCTCTCGGACCGCCAGCCACCGCTGTTCGCTTACTTCAAGCAGCTGTTCGCACAGGTCACCAATCCGCCGATCGACCCGCTCCGCGAGCAGGTTGTGATGAGCCTGCAGGCCGGGGTGGGCCGCGAGCACAACCTGCTCGCCGAGGACCGGGAGCAGGCCCACCAACTGGTCATGGACCAGCCGATCCTCCGGAACCATGAGCTGGAGAAGCTGCGCCAGGTGTCGCACGAGGTGTTCGACGCGGCGACGCTCGACATCACGTGGCCGGTGGAGCGTGGCGCCTCCGGCATGGAGGAGCGGCTCGGCGCGCTCTGCGAGGAGGCCGCCCGCTACGTCGACAACGACGCCAACATCCTGATCCTGTCGGACCGCAATCTCGGCGCCGAGCGTGTGGCGATGCCGTCGCTGCTGGCGGTCGCGGCCGTGCATCAGCACCTCGTGCGCCGCGGCACGCGCCTCAGCACCGGCCTGGTGATCGAGTCCGGCGAACCGCGCCAGATCCACGACATGGCGACGCTGATCGGCTTCGGCGCCTCCGTGATCAACCCATACGTGATGTTCGAGTCGCTCGACGAGCTCGCCGACCGCTCGCTGCTGCCCGAGGACCTGGACCGCGAGGAGGCGGAGAAGCGGATCGTCAAGGCGATCGGCAAGGGTCTTGAGAAGACGATCTCGAAGATGGGGATCTCGACGATCCAGTCCTACTGCGGCGCCCAGATCTTCGAGGCGGTCGGTCTCGATCGCGAGCTGATCGACAAGCACTTCACCGGCACCGCCTCGCGGATCGGCGGCATCGGCATCGACGCGCTGGCGGTCGAGGCGATGGAGCGCCACTTTCGCGCCTACCCGCGCACCGACCGCGACCTGCTTCCCGTCGGCGGCGTCCTGCAGTGGCGCCGTGACGGCGAGTTCCACAACTGGAACCCGGACACGATCGCCAAGCTCCAGCACTCGGTCCGCGGCGAGAGCGGGGACAGCCGGCAGACCTACGAGGAGTTCGCGCGGCTGGCGAACGAGGAGGCGGCCAAGCACTCGACGCTGCGCGGGTTGATGCGACTGCGGACGGAGCCTGAGCCGATTCCGCTCGATCAGGTCGAGCCCGCCACACAGATCGTGAAGCGCTTCACCACCGGGGCGATGTCACTCGGCGCGCTCAGCCGCGAGGCACACGAAACGCTCGCGATCGCGATGAACCGGATCGGCGCCAAGTCGAACACCGGTGAGGGTGGCGAGGATCCGGCGCGCTTCACGCCGGACGCAAACGGCGACGAGCGTCGCTCCGCGATCAAGCAGGTCGCCTCCGGCCGTTTCGGCGTCACGGCACATTACCTGGTCAACGCCGACCAGCTCCAGATCAAGATGGCGCAGGGTGCCAAGCCCGGCGAGGGCGGCCAGCTCCCCGGCCACAAGGTCGACTCCTACATCGCCAAGATCCGCCACTCCACCGAGGGGGTCGGGCTGATCTCACCGCCGCCGCACCACGACATCTACTCAATCGAGGACCTCAAGCAGCTGATCTACGACCTGCGCTGCGCCAACCCGACGGCGAGCGTGTCGGTGAAGCTGGTCAGTGAGGTCGGTGTCGGCACTGTCGCTTCCGGCGTCGCCAAGGCCAACGCCGACCACGTGACGATCTCGGGAGGCGAGGGCGGCACCGGCGCCTCGCCGCAGTCCTCGATCCACGGCGCCGGCATCCCCTGGGAGATCGGCCTGGCCGAGACTCAGCAGACGTTGATGCTCAACGACCTGCGCAGCCGCATCACGGTCGAGGTCGACGGCCAGATGAAGACCGGCCGCGACGTCGTCGTCGCCGCGCTGCTCGGCGCTGACGAGTTCGGCTTCAGTACCGCGCCGCTGATCGCGATGGGCTGCATCATGATGCGCGTCTGCCACCTCAACACATGCCCGGTCGGCATCGCCACGCAGGATCCCGCGCTGCGCGCGCGCTTCGAAGGCACGCCGGAGCACGTGATCACCTACCTGATGAACATCGCCGAGGAGGCGCGCAGGCTGATGGCGGCGCTCGGCATCCGCCGCTTCGAGGACATGATCGGCCGCACCGATCTGCTCGACATGGACGACGCGATCGACCACTGGAAGGCGCAGAAGGTCGACCTCGAGATGGTGCTGCGTACACCAGAAGTGCCCGGCGACGTCGCTCGGCGTCGCACCCGCGGCCCCGAGCCCGTGCTCGAGGACGCGCTGGACTGGGGGCTCGTGCGCCACTGCTCGCCGGCACTCGAGCGCCGCGAGCCGGTCAAGCTCGGCCCGATCGCCGTGCGCAACGTCAACCGCACCGTCGGCGGCATCCTCTCGGGCGAGATCGCCCGGCGCTTCGGAGCCGAGGGCCTGCCGGCAGGGACGATCGAGATCGCGCTGACCGGTTCCGCGGGTCAGAGCTTCGGCGCGTGGCTCGCGCCCGGGGTGACCTTGTCGCTGCGCGGCGAGACCAACGACTACGCCGGCAAGGGCATGTCCGGCGGCACGATTGTCGTGCGTCCGCCCGAGTCGGCGCTCTACCGGGCAGAGGACAACATGATCGTCGGCAACACCGTGCTCTACGGGGCGACCGCGGGCCGCGCGTTCTTCCGCGGCCTCGCCGGCGAGCGCTTCGCCGTTCGCAACTCCGGCGTCTGGGCGGTCGTCGAGGGCGTCGGTGACCATGGCTGCGAGTACATGACCGGCGGCCGCGTCGTCGTGCTCGGTCCGACCGGCCGCAACTTCGGTGCGGGCATGAGCGGCGGTGTCGCCTACGTCTACGACGTCGACAATCGCTTCGCCGGCCGCTGCAACACCGACTTGGTTGAGCTCGAGCCGGTCCTCGACGCCGACGACGGCGAGTTGCGCGGCCTGATCGCCGAGCACGCCCAGCGCACCGGCTCGCTGGTCGCCCGCAACATCCTGGCGCAGTGGGAGCGTGGCGCCCGCGAGCGGTTCGTGAAGGTGATGCCGCGCGACTACAAGCGTGCGCTGCAGCAGCAGGCCGAGATGGCTGCCGTTGGTGGGGTGGGCGGGATCAAATCCGGGGAGGCCGCTCCCGCCGCTGCTGGCCCGCTGGCCGGGGAGGTCGCTCCCGTCACTAGTGGCCCGCTGGCCACTAGTGACGCTGAAGGCTCCCAGACGACGGAGGTTCGGAGCCATGGGTGAGCTGGGAGCATTCCTGAAAATCCACCGCGTCGGCTTCGACAAGCGCGACCCTGCCGAGCGTGTGGCCGACTACCGGCCGTACTTCGGCCTGCAGCCCGACGAGGAGCTGCAGCGGCAGGGCGCCCGTTGCATGGACTGCGGGATCCCGTTCTGCCACGAGGGCTGCCCGCTCGGCAACCTGATCCCGGACTGGAACGACCTCGTCTACCGCGGCAAGTGGCGCGAGGCGATCGACCAACTGCATGCCACCAACAACTTCCCCGAGTTCACCGGCCGGATCTGCCCGGCGCCGTGCGAATCCGCCTGCGTGCTTGCGATCAACGACGACCCAGTCACGATCGAACAGATCGAGATGGCGATTGCCGAGCGCGCCTTCGACGAGGGCTGGGTCGTGCCTGAAGCGCCGACGCGGCGCTCCGGCAAGAGCGTCGCCGTGGTCGGCTCCGGTCCAGCCGGGCTCGCGGTCGCGGCTGAGCTGAACCGCTGCGGCCACCTGGTGACGGTCTACGAGCGCGACGAAGGGCCGGGCGGCCTGATGCGCTTCGGCGTGCCCGATGCCAAGCTCGACAAGGCGGTCATCGACCGGCGCGTCGCGATCCTCGAGCAGGAGGCGATCGAGTTCGTCTACGACGCCGACGTCGGCGCGAACGTCAGCGTCGAGGAGCTACGCGAGCGCCACGATGCGGTGGTGATCGCGATCGGATCGCGCGTCTCGCGTGACATCGTCGTGCCCGGACGCGAGAACGCGGGGATCCACCTGGCGATGGATTACCTGTACCAGCGCAACCGTTGGGTCGCCAAGCACGAGGGCCGTCCGTTCCGCGAGGTGGAACCCGGCACGGAGATCAGCGCGGCCGGCCGCAAGGTGATCGTGATCGGCGGCGGCGACACCGGCATGGACTGCATCTCCAACGCCGAGCGCGAGGGCGCCGAGAGCGCGATCGTGCTCGACGTCTACGCCGAGCTGCTCGAGTCCGATCCACGGCATCCGTGGCCGTTGCCGCCCAAGCGCACGCTCACGACCTACGCGCTCGACGAGGGTGGCCAGCGCCGCTGGGGCACCGAGGTAACCGGCTTCGGCGGCTCGGATGGGAAGGTCACCCACGTCTACGCGCGCAAGGTCACGGGCGCCTCGTCGCGTGACCTGACGCCAGTACCGGGCAGCGAGTTCGTGGTCGAGGCGGACCTCGCCCTGATCGCGATCGGGTTCGAGCATCCCGAGCACGAGGGGCTCGTGTCCGAGCTCGACCTGGACCTCGATCGCCGCGGCAACATCCGCACGCAACAGACCTACCGGACCTCGCATCCGGGGGTCTTCGCCTGTGGCGACGCGCGCATCGGCCAGTCGCTGGTGGTGACCGCGATCGCCGAGGGGCGCAAGTGCGCACGTGTCGTCAACAGGGCGCTGGGCGGCGCGCCCATGGACCAGGACCGAGAGCTGCTGGCGATCGGCGCCTGGAGCGGTGAGGCCGACAGCACGCTGCGCCACGAGGCCGAAGCCGCCGGCACGGTCCGCCCGGGCGAACAATTTTTTTCCGGACCGGGCACACGCGCGGAGTAATCGGTCGATCTCTTAGATATTCTTCGACTGGGCAGGGTGAGCCGAAGACCGCCTTTAGGTAACCTGAACTTGGGTGGGGCAGACTCGCCCATGTCAGTCGGGGAACTGCGCCCCCACTTCCCTGACTAGCTGGGGGGTCCGGATGGACCTGGACCCCCCAGCACCCTCTTTGGGTTCGTCTCGACATTATCTGCGGCTTTGACGGCGTCTGGACAGCCTCTTTAGTGCGCCCGTCTCGCGGCAGGTACCACCAGTACCTGCCTTGCGAGACGATCTTCCCAGTCACGCCCAGCCACCGTCAAATTCCACAACTAATTCCCAGACGAACCCTTTATGCCGCCGCGTGTCAGGATTGGGTCAGTGCCCACCTTCTGCCGCCACAACCGTCTGGTCCAGAACTGCACGATCTGTGCGCGGGAGCAGAACTTCGACGCACGGCCGGTCGTGTCCTCGAGCGCGCCCAAGGTCTCGCAGTCGCGGGAGCGCGCCGGGCAAACGGCCGCACCGCGCACAGCTGGGGCGCCGAAGCCGACGACCCGCGCGGCCGCCAACAACGTTCGAGTTCGGCGGCTGGCGCGTGGCGTCGAGGACGGCTACCGCTCGCAGCTGCTGCCGGGTCTGAAGTCCAGCGAGGATGCAGCGCGGCTTGCAGAGGAGATCGCGTTCTCGACTCGGCGCCTCTCGCTCATGGAGCAGGTGGCGGGCGGAGACCCCGCTCCGGACGCGCCTGAGGTCTGGCACGAGATCGTGGGACCCGGGGATACCGAGGCTCGCACACAGGTTGCATTCCGGCATGTGCTGGACGGACCCAGAGGCCTCAAATCCGGCCATCGCGACGACGCCATTGCCGGATTTGAGGCCTGGGGTGTCCGTGCCGGCTCGTTGGAGGCTGCCTTCAGCGGTGAGCCCACCTGGGCCCCCGAGCGACGATTCGACCGGATCTTCGAACGGTTGGGAGGCATCCGCGGCCTCGACCGAGACCCCCGTTACGAGCTGCTGACCACATTGGGGCGTCTCGGTGTCTACGCGTTGCGCCCCGCCAAACTCTTCCTGCGCGGCGAGAACGAGGCAACCTGGGCCGCCAAGCGCGTACTCGGGATCGGTGACCCGCTGCTGCTGAACGGCCGCGCGGCAGATCTCGCGCACGCTTGCCAGGCGCCGCTCGAGGCGCTCGACCTCGCCTTCCACAACTGGGGCGCCGGCACGCGCGTCGGCGGCGGGCTGCCGGAGGATGCCCCGGGCGACGAGCTGGTGCTCGATCGGGCGCGCTCGGTGTTCGGCCTTTAGGACCTGCTCGGGCTCGGGCGTCGGGGGGCCCGACTCCGTCCGAGTGGCCTCCTACAGTCTGCGCGTCAACCCGTCCCGATGTCGGAGCCGACATGTCACTTTGCTTCATCGAGCCACAGGACGCCATCCGGGTCATCGCCGATTCGGTCGGGCGCGAGGCCCGTCGCCAGATCCTCGGTGAAGTGGTCGGCGCCTGGGTCGACGAAATCCCAGAGCCGGACCTTCTATCCCACTACTCCCGAGCGGTCGCCGATCTCGACGAGCACGACCTCTCGCTGCTCGCCGCCTGGCACGCGTCGCTGGAGGTGGGTCATCCGGTCCCGAGCAAGGAGTTCCTGGTCAAGGTCTTCCCGTCGCTAGGTGAGAATCGCCGTGAGGCCCTGCGGATCGCCGCCGGGTTCCGCGGCGAGGAGGCCTTCGAGGCGGGAATCGGCGAGGACGAGGCGCTCGACACGGTTCTGCCGTGGCTCTCGGAGGAACGCTGTGTCCAGCTCGCCGGCGAGTGCCTCGAGCTTTATTGCTGGGATCGTCTAGGAGGCGAGAACTGAGTTCCGCCGGTCTCCTGCGGTCCGCTGCGGCTGAGTTCGGTCGCTACGCGCCAAGCAGCACGTAGATCCCCGCGCCCATCTCGCCGCGGCTGACGCACTCGAGCGCGTACGCGCGGACGGGTGTGCCGGCGACCGTGCCAGCGACACGCGAGCCTGTGGCGGCCCCGGCGACGCGCCGTGGCCTGTGCTCACCGTCCTCGTCGTTGTCGTCGCCGAGCCACAGCTCGATGCCGGCGCGGCGCGGCGCGTCATGCCGGTCATATGTGGTGGAGAGGCGCGGATCGAAGACGAGCGCGTGCTCCTCGCCGCGGGCGACCACGGTGATCTTGTCGTGGTCCTGGCCCTTGGCGCCCCTCGGGCGTGCGGACAGCAGTGCGATCTCGTGGCCCGCCGGGAACCAGGCGGCAAGCAGGCGTATGGAGTCGATGTCGGCGGTCGCGAGCGCGGCGCTGCGCACGCCGCCGAGGTCAAATTCGCGCTCGGTGCCGGCGATCGTCGCCGAGCCGCTCACGCGACACGGTTCGATCGAGTGCTCGCCGTCGGCGGTCGCGGTGGTCGGGTCGGCACGCTCGATCCGCAGCGCGCAACCGGCGCCCGTGAGCTCCCACGTGTCGCCGTCATCGCGGTCGAGTTCGGCCGGCCGCAGCACAACGTCGGCGTCGCTGAGCCCGGCGACTGCCACGCGCACTTCATCGCCGCCGATCACGACGCCCCACAGGTCCGCCGCGTAGTCGCCGAAGATCGCGATCGGCGCCGTAGGCGCGCTCATCGCGTTCATGCTTCGAGTTGCGGCTCGTCGATGTCGACCGCGGTGGCATCAGCGTCATAGCCACCGCCGCCGCCCGGACCGCCAGGTCCTCTGGAGTTACCGCGGACGCCCCATGTGATGAAGCTGACGGCGCGGTTCAGCCATCGGCTGCGGTGGTTGCGTGCGGCGGCGCGGCGCGCCAGCGCTCGCGTCGGGGGCAACAGCAGCAGTAGGCCGATCGTGTCGGTGATGAAGCCTGGGACGAGCAGCAGCAGTCCGCCACCCAGCACCAAGGCGCCGTCGAGCACCTCGTTTGTGGGCGCGCGACCGGCGGCCAGCGCGTCGCGCAGGCGTCGCAGCGCAGCGCGACCCTCGTGGCGGATGATGCGCGAGCCGATCGGCCAGCTCACAATCAGCAGCAGCAGCATCCAGAGGAAGCCGATCGCCTCTGAGACCTTGACGATCACACACAGCTCGGCCAGCGGCCAGAGCACGAGGAGCACGAACCAGATCATCTGTCACTAAGCCTAGTGACCGCAGAGGGTCTCGGCCGCCTCAGGTCACGGCTCGGGTCCTGGTTCGGGCCCTGGCTCAGGCGAGTGCTGGGGCGGGCGCGGGCGCCGCGGGGCTGCCGAGCAGCTGCACGCCGGGTAGGCGGTGCAGTCCGACGAGCTCGATCAGGCTCATGATCTGCGGCTGCGGAGCCTGCAGCAGCAGCGCCCGCCCGCGACGCCGCAGGCGGTTGGAGAGCATCGCGAGGTCGATCATCAGCGTTGTGTCCGCGAAAACGAGGTCCCTGAGATCGACGGTCACGTCGCTCTGAGCTCGGAAGGCCAGGACGAGCGCCCTTCTGCGCAGGCTTTGCGTGCTCCGGTCCTCGTCCCCGGCACACAACAGCACCGGCGGGTTGTCGGCGAACTCGATGATCGCGGAACCCTAACGAATAACGTAGTCGTAACGCAACCTAAACCTTCGGCCCGGCACAGGAACCTCGTAAACTCGAAGGAAATGGTCACCATCGAAGAGATTAACGACGCACTACGCGAGGTCATCGATCCGGAACTCGGTCTCGACTTCGTCGAACTGGGGCTGATCTACGGCGTCGACGTAGATGCTGCCGGCGCAATCAAGGTCACGTACACGTTGACGACGCCCGGCTGCCCGATCGGCCCGCAGGTCGAGGGTCAGATCCAGGAGTTCGTCAGCGAGATCGAGGGCGTCACCTCCGTCGAGTCGGAGCTCGTCTTCACGCCGCCCTGGTCCCCGGACCTCATGAGCGACGACGCGAAGTTCGCGCTCGGCTTCTGACGCGCCTGACATCGAGCCGCCCCGGCATCACGCCGGCGGGTCGCTTGCGCCCAGAGCTGGGGATTGCCCCGGAGAAAAAATTTGGGCGGGCCCGAATCATTCGGGCCCGCCCAACAGGGGTGTCCACCTGTCGGTTCGTGGCTCAGGGGGGGCGGACTACGAACCGACCGAGACTAGGTGGATGCCTACTGGAGCTGGGGTTGGGGGAAGCTCCATGTATGTGCCTGGTAAACGTGTGTTACCCACGAAAGTGCGCTTCTAACCCGAAAACTTTCTTCGGCGGGCGCAAGCCGGTATTTGCGGACTTTTCACGCCAGTCGTGGCGGCGAGGCCAGTCACTGCGGCGGCTCTAGCCCGGCGGGCCCTGCGGGGGCTTCCCGCTACGACCGCTGCGGCGCGAGGTCTGGGCACGCTTGGCCCGCATGTCGGCGGCCGGCCCGCCGGCCGGCCTTTTGAGCGAGCGGGGGAGCAGGGGCGCCGTAGCCTGGGCCGCGACAGGCGCCCCGGCGTGGCGATGCCCGGGCCCGCCGTTGTGCTTCCCGGTGGCGGCGATCAGCTCCGCCAGCGCCGTATCGATGCCCTCCACGATCACGTCGATGTCGGGCAGCGCGTCGAAGTCGCCGAGCAGGCCGTACTCGACGCGTCCGTCATAGGACATGATTGCCACCGCCAGCGCGTGGCCGGTAGGCAGGAACGCCAGCGGGAACAGATCCTGGAGCTTGTTGCCGAGGATGTAGAGCGGCACCTGTGGTCCCGGAACGTTGGTGACGAGCAGGTTGAACAAGCGAGTGGAGAACTGCAGCCGCGAGGCCTGTGCGAGTACCGCCGGGGGCGCGATGTCGTTGACGGCGACGAGCGTCGAGGCGCCGACCGCCTGCTTGGAGCTCTTGAGGTCGTCCATCGCCCTGCTGACGGTGTTCAGGCGCACGACCGGATCCTGGATGTAGACGGGCAGCGGCCCGCGCATCACTGTCAGGCGGTTGCCGAGCGTATTTTCCTCACCCCGGGCGCGGACAGACACGGGCACGAGCGCCCGCATCTCGACTCCATCCGTGCTGATCCCGCGCGAGCGCAGCCAGCCGCCGAGCGCGCCCGCCACGACCGTCAGCAGCACGTCGTTGACGGTCCCGCCAAAGCTGTTCTTCACGGTCTTGTAGTCGGCGAGTTGCTGGCGCACGACACGGAAGCGGCGGTGTGGTCCGATCGAGACGTTGAGCGGCGTCTCGGGCGCCGGGTTCAGCAGCTCCCACATGATCTCGCCCACGCCCTCGGCGGCGTCGCGCATCATGCCGACGGTCCGGCCCGGCTGGGTCACGGCGCTCACGGCGCGCTCGGCAAGCTCGACGACCGCGCCGGCGCCGTCCCGCGCATTCGCCAGCAGCAGGTCAAGCGTGTTCGGTTCCGGCTGCGGCTGCCACGGCTGCAGCTCCGCGGTGTCGAGGGGTGTCGGTGTGGGGCCGAAGTCCAGCAGCACCGTGGCGAGGTCGATTCCGGAGACTCCGTCGACCAGCGCATGATGGTTCTTGGAGATCATCGCGAAGCGTTCAACGTTCGAACCGATGGCCGGCTCGATGCCCTCCACCAACCAGAACTCCCACAGCGGCTTGGTCCGGTCGAGCGGTTGTGAGGCGATGCGCGCGGTCATCTCCAGCAACTGCGCCTCGCTGCCGGGCGCCGGCAGCGCCGTGTGGCGCACGTGGTAGTCGATGTTGAAGTTGGTGTCGTCGACCCACACCGGCCGGCCGCTGCCGGCGGGTGGCGTCGCAAGCTTCTGCCGATAGCGGGGGATCAGATGCAGGCGTCCGCGGATATGGCTGCGCACCTTGTCGTACTCAGGCGCCGGCCCCTCGAACAGCAGCAGGCCACCGATGTGCATGTGGGCGGACGGGCTCTCCTGCTCCAGGAAGCCCATGTCCGTCGATGTCAGCCGATCAAGGTGCTGCTGAGCCATGCCACTGCTTCCCGAATCCCGCGCTTTGCGAGCACGAATCGTACGACGCCGGTTCGAACCGGGTTCGACGGAGGTTTCGGCCCAGGTTCTAAACTCCCCTTTGTGCCCAACGCTCCTGAGAAGCTGCTGCTCGCTTCCCCTCGCGGATACTGCGCCGGCGTCGACCGCGCCGTCCAGACGGTCGAGCATGCGCTCGACCTGTATGGCGCGCCCGTCTACGTGCGCAAGGAGATCGTGCACAACAAGCACGTCGTTCAGCAGCTGCGCGAGCGGGGCGCGATCTTCGTCGAGTCCGAGACCGAGGTACCCGAGGGCGCGACAGCCGTGTTCTCGGCCCACGGGGTGGCGCCGAGCGTTCACGAAAACGCCGCCGCGCGCGAGCTCAACGTGATCGACGCCACCTGCCCGCTGGTCACGAAGGTCCACCGCGAAGCGCTCAAGTTCGCTGCCGAGGACTACACGATCGTGATGATTGGCCACGAGGGCCACGAGGAGGTCGAGGGCACGATGGGCGAGGCCCCCGACCACATCGTGCTCGTGCAGAGCGAGGAGGACGTGGACGCGCTCGTGTTGCCCGACCCGCAGAAGGTCGCCTACATCTCGCAGACGACGCTCTCCGTCGATGAGACCCGCTCGATCATCGTGCGCCTGCGAGAGCGCTTCCCCGCGATCGTCGGCCCCCGCACCGACGACATCTGTTACGCGACCACCAACCGGCAGGCGGCCGTCAAGCAACTCGCCGACGAGTGCGACCTGGTGCTCGTGGTCGGCAGCCGCAACTCGTCGAACTCGAACCGCCTGGTCGAGGTCGCCCGCGAGAACGGCGCCGCATCGCACCTGATCGACAACCACTCCCAGGTCCGCGAGGAATGGCTCGACGGCATGCGCGTGGTTGGCATCACCTCCGGCGCCAGCGCGCCCGAAGAGCTGGTTCAGGGCCTCGTGCAGTTCTTCCGCGACCGCGGGACCGAGGACGTGCAGGAGCTCGAGGTCGTCCGCGAGGATGTGCGCTTCATGCTCCCCAAGACGATCCGTCAGGCGCTCACCGCCAGCGCGTAAGTGCGGACCCTGGTCATCTCGGATCTGCACCTCGGTGCAGGTCACGGACGCGCCGCACTGAACGACTCGTCGATCGTCGACGCGCTGGGCACCGCGATCGCCACGGTCGACCGGCTCGTGCTGCTCGGCGATATCGTCGAATTGCGCCAGGGCCCGCTCCAGGACGCGCTCGCCGCTGCTTCGCGCATCCTGCCGCAGCTGGTCTCCGGTCTGGGCGAGGGTCGCGAGGTGATCCTGCTGGTGGGCAACCACGACCACCAGCTGCAGTTGCATCCCGAGGCGCTTGGCCAGGTCGAGGGGATGCTCGCCCAGTCTGGGGCGAGCGTCCGCTTCGAGTATCCGGGCGTGTGGCTGCGTGACGATGTGTACGCGCAGCACGGCCACTACCTCGACCGCCACACGACAACGCCGGCGTTCGAGCGCATCGCCGCCGGCGCGATGGCCCGCTTCCTGAAGCTGCCGTTCTCCGGGATGTCACAGGAGAACGATTACGAGCGCCTGCTCGCGCCGATCTACGCCTGGATGTTCGCGATCTCGCAGACGAGCGAGCGCGAGATCGATGCGGCCGACGGTGGCGGGTCCTCGCGCGCGCTCGCGTTGATCCGCGAGTCCCGCGGCGGCCGGGCGCTCGCAGTGCAGGCCGCGCTGCGCGCGGCGCTGGGGACGGCGAACATAACCGGGCTCGGTCCGCTCAGCCCCGACCTCTCGCCGCCGGCATTGCGCCGCTCGTCGCTGGTCGCCTACGGAGAGGTGCTGTCGATCCTGCGGCTGCAGCCGCGCTACGCGCTCTTCGGTCACACACATCGCGCCGGCCCGCTCGCGGGTGATGACAGCTCCGAGTGGATCACCAAGGCAGGTGTTCAGCTCTTCAACACGGGCAGCTGGGTGTACGAGTCCGCAGCCTTCATGTCCGAGGAGCCGGCGGACAACCCCTACCGCTCCGGCTTCGCGGTCGAGCTCGACGACGACGGGCCGCCGCGGCTTGTGAATCTGCTCGACACCTGACGGGGTCAGCCCGGGGAAGGAAAGTCACCCTGGGGGGTGACTTTCCTTCCCCGCGTCACACGCGCGTAGGCTTCCGCAATAGATAGGCGATGAGCGTTGCTCGCGAGGATCGACCCGGCTGGGGAGACGCCGAGTTGCTGGCCGCGGTCGCGGCTCGAGACGGTGCGGCCTTCTCCGCCTTCTACCGCCGCCATCTCGCGGAGGTGCTCGCCTACCTCGTGCGTGAGGCCGGTGATCCCGAGCTGGCCGCGGACCTCGCAGCCGAGGTTTTTGCCGCGGTCCTGCTGTCGGCTGCGCGCTACCAGTCGCAGACCGACTCGGCGCTGGCCTGGGTGATCGGGATAGCTCGTCACAAGCTGCTGATGAGCTGGCGGCGTGGGCGCATCGAAGCTCGTGCGCGCCGCCGCCTCGGCATGGAGCCGGTCGAGCTCGACGACCTGGCGCTGGAACGTGTCGACCAGCTCGCGGACGCCGGCGTCGGCCGGCTCGAGCAGATGCTCGACGAGCTGCCGCAGATGGAGCGCGAGGCCGTGCGCTGGCATGTCGTCGACGAGGTCGGCTACGACGAGATGGCCGCCCAGCTCAACTGCTCGGAGATGGTTATTCGCAAACGCGTGAGCCGTGGCCTTGGCCGCCTACGCAACCGCCTGACGGAGATGGGGCCGGCGTGAGCAACGACTTCCTGGAAGAGATTGAGCGTCAGCTGGTGGCTGCCACCGAGAGTGGGCTGCGCGCGCGACGCTGGCGCTGGCGCTGGGCCTGGATGACGCGGATGCGGCTGCCGTGGCGGGCGCCAACCGTCGGGGTAGCGGTGGGGATGGCGGCGGCGCTGGGGGCAAGCGCGATCGCCGCGACCCTCACGCTCCCGGCATCGCACCCGCAGGCGCAGGTTGCCTCGCGGTTCGCGCGCGCACGCAGCTTCACGACGCCTGGCGCTGTGCCCGCTGGCTTCCAGCCGGAGTCGTTCACCGCGATCAGCGAGTACAGCTGGTGGCTGCTCGGCACCGCCCCGTGCGGCGGGCACACGTGCACCGTGATCGTCCGAACCGAGGACGGCGGGAGCACGTTCACCCGGATCCCGGCACCGCCAACCGGAGGCGTTGGGAACCTGCGCTTTGCGAACGCGCGCGATGGATATGCGTTTGGGCCACAGTTGTGGACCACCCACAACGGTGGCAGGACCTGGACCGAGCCGCACATCCGAGCCAACGAACTCGCCGCCGCCGATGGCTACGTCTACGCGCTGTCGTCAACAGGTGCGCCGGTCGAGTCGCTGATGCGGTCACCGGTGAGGCGCAACGCCTGGACGGTGGCGCCGGGACTGTCGGGGCGTGAACCGCGTTGGCTGGTGGGCCAGGGCGTCGGCGGGCTGTGGGTCCAGGGCAACACGGTGATCATCCAGGCCGGCAACCGGATGTTGATCTCCAACGATCAGGGCAGGCATTTCAGTCACGCCCGCGGTGTCGTGAACGCCGGCGACTGCGGCTATGACGCCGTCGCCGATCCGTTCGCAATCTGGGCGCTCTGCTCGACCGGCATGGCGCCTGACGACATCCTGCTATCGACGAACTCAGGCGACACCTTCACGGCCGCGGCCCAGGTGCCCGACGGCCCGGTCGACTCGTTCGCCGCTGCATCGTCCACGGTGGCCGTTGCTTCGGGCCAGGGACCGCTATTCCGCACGACCGACGGCGGCGCCAGCTGGTCCCAGGTGGCCGTGCCGTCTGCCGGTTGGACCTACCTCGGCTTCACCGACGCAACCCACGGCGTCGCCCTCGGCAACTTCGGTGGCGGCGGCCACCAGCACGGCAGGCTGTACTACACGACCGACGGCGGCGCCAGCTACCACGAGGTCCCGATCGGATCGAAGTGAGCCGGCGGCGGGGCCTCTCTCGGCGTTGGCTGCGCCTAGCCACCTGCGGACGAGCTCTGGGAGCCGCCGTTGGGATTCGCCACCGCCTGGTTCACAGCGGCCTTTGTGAGGATTCCGTGGGTGAGCGGGAGACAGGCGTAGGCCGCCGGTTTGACCGCCGGTTGCTGGAGATCGATCCCGGCCTTGCTGAGCATCGCGAGCGTCAGTTGGCCTTGGCTGGTCGGGTCTGGGAACTTCGAAAAGCCGTGTTGCCGCATGCATTTGGCGAAGGCGAGCATGGCCGCGGCACGGACGTGCATCTGTGCCTGGCTGGAGCCGGCACCCGTCGGACCCCCACCTGGCAGAAGGTGCCCACAGGCTGTCTGTGCTGACTTGAAGGACGGGGAGCCGGTGATCGCCGGGTCCACGTGGATGGCGACCTTGACCTGGTTGCCGTTGGTGCTGACCTGCGGGTCCTGGAAATTGCTGACCCCGTGGGTGCGCATGCAGGCGGAATAGCGATAGGCGGCGTTGGTTCCGGAGTTGTGCGACCCGTTCGAGCTGGGGGCAGGCGGTTTCTTCGAGCCGCCGCAGGCCGCGAGCAGGGCGGCCATCAGGGCGGTGAAGAGGACGATCGAGGCAATGCGTGGTAGGCGATTTCTGTTCATGTCGTCGTTGTAGCTGGGCGAGGGTGACGGCCCCGTGACGCAAGCTGTCACCCCACTGTTACCCCGGCGCGCCATGCTGTGCCGATGCGCGTACTCGTTGTCGAAGACCACCAGCGCCTGGCCGGCGCCATCGCCAGCGGGCTGCGACATGAGGGGATGGCCGTCGACCTCGCGTTCGACGGCGCCGACGCGCTCGCGCACACGACCATCAACAACTACGATGTCGTCGTACTCGACCGCGACCTGCCGGGCATCCACGGCGATCAGGTATGCCGCACGCTTGCCGAGCAGGGAGGCCGCAGCCGCGTCCTGATGCTCACGGCCGCCGGCACGATTCGCGACCGCGTCTCGGGTCTCGAGCTAGGCGCCGACGACTACCTCGGCAAGCCGTTCGACTTCTCCGAGCTGGTCGCTCGTGTGCGGGCGCTCGCACGCCGCGCGAGCCCGCCGCTGCCGCCGCTTTACGTGCGTGGGGACCTCAGCCTGGATCCGGCGCGCCGGATCGCCTCGCGCGCGGATCGCCGCCTCGAGCTGAGCCCCAAGGAGTTCGCGGTGCTGGAGCACTTGCTGGCCGCCGACGGCCGCGCCGTCTCATCCGAGGAGCTGCTGGAACGGGTTTGGGATGAAGCCGCGAATCCGTTCACGACCACCGTGAAAACCACGGTCGCGCGTCTTCGCGCCAAGCTCGGTGACCCGCCCCTGATCGAGACCGTGCGCGAAGGGGGCTACCGCCTATGAGGCTGTTCGCGGGCCGTACGGCGCGCGCGCGCCTGGCACTCATCTACTCCGGCGTGTTCATGGCGCTCGGCATCGCGTTGATCCTGGTGATCCTGCTGGCCGCCCGGTCCGGGTCGGCGTCGGTCGCGGTCGCCACGCCCTCCGGCGGTCCCGTCCCGAACCTGCGAATCACGCCCAGCCTGATGGGGTCACCCGCGGGCGCCTTCATCGTGGACCAGCACAACCGGGACATCGCCCGGCTGCTCGTGATATGCCTGATCGTGCTGGCGCTCACGGCCGCCGCCGCGTTCCCAATCGGGTGGTTCGCGTCAGGACGGATGCTGCGCCCGCTGCGTCAGATCACCGCGCGGGCGCGCACGATCTCCGCAGGCAACCTCCACGAGCGGCTGGCGCTCGCCGGGGGCCGCGACGAGTTCACCGAGCTGGGAGAGACACTCGACGACCTGCTGGGGCGGCTCGAGACCTCATTCGACGCGCAACGGCGCTTTGTCGCCAACGCATCGCACGAGTTGCGGACGCCGCTCACGGTCGAACGCACGCTGCTGCAGGTGGCACTCGCGGACCCGAACGCGAGCGCGGAGACGCTCCGCGCCACCTGCGACGAACTGCTGGCGGCCGGGCGCGACCAGGAGCGTCTGATCGAGGCGCTGCTGACGCTGGCCGGTAGCGAGCGGGGCCTCGAGCTGCGCGAGCGCACCGATATCGGCGCGCTCGCCGCGCCGATCGTCGAGCGGCCACGGCCCGAGCTCGACCAGCACCAGATCGGGGTCGAGACTCACCTGGAGCCCGCGATCACCGAGGGTGACCCGGCGCTGATCGAGCGGCTTATCGCGAACCTGGTCGACAACGCCGTGCGGCACAACGTGGACGGCGGGCGCGTCGAGGTCAGCACGCGCCAGCAGGGCGACCGCGCGCTGCTGATCGTCGAGAACACCGGGCAGCTGATCGCGCCTGAGGAGATCGAGACGATGTTCGAGCCGTTCCGGCGGCTCGGGCCGGCGCGCACCGGCACCGACCAGGGGCAGCACGGGCTCGGGCTCTCGATCGTGCGAGCGATCGCCGACGCGCACGGTGCCGAGATCGACGCGCACCCGCGGCCTGGCGGCGGGCTTTCGATGACGGTCGCGTTTCCGGCCCCGGGGCCGCCGCTCACCGCGAGCGTCTAGCCGTCGCCCGCGCCGGTAAGCCCGGGCGTAAAGCACACGGCAAGGCAGTGGAGCCCGTCGCTGAGGCCGAGCTCGAGCGCGCCGCGCGTGTGCCGGTCGTGGGCGATCAGCTCGTGGGCGCCGGTGTACGGAATCTCGATTCCGACGCCGTTGACGGTCGCAACGCCGCTCCCGCTGAACACGCCCCAGACACCGCCGGCCTCGTAGGGACCGCTGTAGGCCCCGGGCACGTCCTGGCTCTGTGGCACGAGCAGGGCGCCCGACTCGTCCTCGGGGCGGATCGGCGCGACGGGGTCGCGCTCGACGCCCAGCAGCTCCTGGATCGCCAGCTCGGTCTCGGCGTAGGCGCCCTCGCCGTAGTGGTAGTCGAAGAGGAATTGGTCGCCCGTCCACAGATAGCGCGCCGGCCAGCCGACGTTCTCATACTCCTGCCAGATCTGATGGTCGACGTCGACCACCACCGGGTACTCGACCCCGAGGCGCTCGACGGCGGCGGCCACGGCGTCCGGGTCTTCGGACGGCTCGAAACCCGCCGAATGCACGCCGATCACGCGCAGTCCCAACCCGGCGTAGCGCTCGTGCCACGCCTTGACGTAGGGAAGCGTACGCAGCGAGTTTGGGCGGCAGAAATCCCAGAACTCGACGAGCACGGGTCGGCCCCGCTGCTGGTCCATCCGCAGCGCGGCGACGTTGATCCACGGCAACCTCGCAGGGAAGGCCGGCGCGGGGATATGGTCGACAGGAGCGCGGATAGGTCTGAGTCTGGCTTAACGCCGATACGGCAGGCCGCGCGCCCCTCTGAACACCCGCTCGGCCTGCCTATACTTACCTAACACACAAATCCCGAGCGTCTTTGAGGAGTTTTACGATGAGCCCGTCTGGAGCGGAGGTTCTTCGCCAGATCAAGGACCGGATCGACGAGGTCGACCCGGCCGCCGTGCGTGAGCGGCTCCAGAGCGGAGCGCTCGTGATCGACGTGCGGCAGGACGAGGAGTGGGCAGGTGGGCACCTCCCCGGCGCACGGCACGTGCCCAAGAGCCACATCGAGTCGCGCATCGAGGGGGCCGCGCCCGACAAGACCACCCCCGTGGTCCTGTACTGCGCCTCCGGTCAGCGCTCCGCGTGGGCTGCGCGCACGCTGATCGAGGATCTCGGCTACCAGAACGTGGCCTCGATGACCGGCGGCTTCACGCTGTGGAAGGATCGCGGCTACGAGGTCGACGTCCCGCGCTTCATGAGTGCCGAGCAGCGCGACCGCTATTCCCGCCACCTGCTGCTCGACGAGGTCGGGATCGACGGCCAGCAGAAGCTGCTCGACGCCAAGGTGCTGCTGCTCGGTGCCGGCGGCCTTGGCTCGCCTGCCGCGCTGTATCTGGCCGCGGCCGGGGTCGGAACGCTCGGGATCGTCGACGACGACGTCGTCGACCTCTCGAACCTCCAGCGTCAGGTGATCCACAACTCCGAGCGGGTCGGTGTCGCCAAGGTCGACTCGGCCGAGGAGACGATCCGAGCCCTGAACCCGGACGTCAAGGTCGAGAAGCACAAGTTGCGCCTGGGCGCCGACAACATCATGCAGATCCTGCCGCGCTACGACATCGTGGTCGACGGGCTTGACAACTTCCCCAGCCGGTACCTCCTGAACGACGCCTCCGTGCGTCTGCGGATCCCGGTTGTGTCGGCCGCGATCCTCGGATTCGACGGGCAGCTGTCGGTCTTCAAGCCCTACGAGGGCCCCTGCTACCGCTGTCTCTTCCCGGTGCCGCCGCCGGCCGAGCTCGCGCCCTCATGCGGGGCCAACGGCGTGCTGGGTGTGCTGCCCGGCACGATGGGTCTGCTGCAGGCGACAGAGGTGATCAAGCTGATCCTCGACATCGGCAATCCGGCGATCGGGCGCCTGCTGATGTACGACGCGCTGGCCGCCTCAATGACCGAGGTCAAGATCAGGCGCGACCCGCAGTGCCCGATCTGCTCGCGCGACCCCGACGAGATCCGCGACGACGAGCTTGGAGTCTTCCCGGATTACGAGGCGTTCTGCGCCGGCGCTCACTGACGCTGGGCCCTGGGTCAATTTCCACAACTAATTCCCCCACAGGCCCTCAAACGGCAAATTCCGGGCGATATCGCCGCGACATCGCAGGCGATATCGGTCCAAAATCGCAAAAAAGAGACATAGGAACCAAAATCAAATGGCCACGATTCGCATACCTCCAGTGCTGCGCCCCGCCGTCGGTGGCGAGCGTGAGATCAATGCCGCCGGTGAGAACGTCGGCGAGATCCTGCATGCCGTCGTCGCGGAGCATCCCGGCACCGAGACGCAGCTGTTCGGCGCCGACGGCGACCTGAACCGCTACGTCAACGTCTACGTCAACGATGAGGACGTGCGCGTGCTCGACGGACTCGCCACCTCAGTCGGTGACGGCGACACGCTCGTGATCCTGCCGGCCATGGCCGGGGGGGCATGATCGGAATATCGCGCTAGTGCCGTCGAGGGCTACGGATCGCGCAACGCCGGCGGGGGCGTGTCCAAACTCGCAGCCCGCGCGGCCTATCCGCCGAGAAGTCTGAAGCCGTGGTCCCAGGCGCCACGTTTGCCGCCGATCTTGACCCAGGCGATGCAGATCGCCTCGAGCTCACGCGAGCCCTCAATTCCGCCGATATCAACGGGCTCGGGCCAGCCGAAGTCGGCAAGCACGTCGCCGACCATGCGTTTGGCGTCCTCGTCGTTTCCGGCGATCAGCATCGTCGGCCGGCCGTCGCTGAAGTGCGGATCGACGAAGTACGCACTGCCGATTGTGTTGAACGCCTTGACCACCTTCGCGTCGGGCAACGCGCGCTGGACGCGCTCACCGAGCGAGTCCTCGCCACTGATCGAAAGCTTCGGCGGGAAACCAGCAGAGAAGTCGAGCGGGTTCATCGCGTCAATCACGACCTTGCCGGCGAATTTGTGCGCGCCCGTGTCGGCGATGACTGCCTCTGCGGCGTCGCCGAGCAGCGCCAGGACGAGCACCTCACCATGCACGGCGGTTTGTCCGAACGTCCCGGCCTCGACGCCGGCGCCGTCCCCCGCCAGCCATTCGCTCAGTTCGGACTTGTTCGGCTCACGCGAACCGATCATCACTCGATGGCCACGGCTGGCGAACCCGGCTGCCAGGCGCCGCCCAACCTCGCCGCTTCCCAGCACGCCAACCCGGCTCTGCGCCAGTCGACCGTTCGTCATGTCCGCTCCTCTCAGCGGTGGGGGTGCTCCAATCTAGCGCGGGCGACGTGCCGGCCCGCTTCGCTGCAAGGTCCCACTGCGACCGGCGCCGGCCGACCGCACAGGCCCTGACGGCCCCACATTCCGCGCGCTAACCGCGCCGATTTCGGAAGGCCGCGCCCGCTGGCGGCAGCCACCCCCTATACTTTCTGAAGCGATGGCCACCGACCTACGCAACAAACCGTGCGGCGGTCGCTACGGCGACATCATCGAGTCGATCGGCCACACGCCCCTGATCGAGCTCAAGCGACTGAGCCCGAAGCCAGGCGTCCGCATCTGGGTCAAGCTCGAGTCGCGCAACCCGACCGGATCCGTCAAGGACCGCGTCGCGCGGGCAATGATCCTCGACGCCGAGGACAAGGGCCTGATCCGCCCGGGTCAGACGATCCTCGAGCCGACATCGGGCAACACCGGCATCTCGCTGGCGATGATCTGCGCCCGCAAGGGCTACCGCCTGAAGGTCGTGATGCCCGACAACGTCACGCCCGAGCGCGCTGAGCTGCTGCGCATGTACGGCGCGGAGATCGTGTACTCGGAAGGGGCCAAGGGCTCGAACGGCGCGGTCGAACTGGCGCTCGACATGGCGGCCGGGGACTGCTCCTACTACATGCCCTACCAGTACGGCAACCAGGCCAACCCCGACGCGCATTACAACGGCACCGCGCTCGAGATCCTCGAGGAGCTCGATGAGGTCAGTGCCTTCGTGGCCGGCCTGGGCACGGGCGGCACGCTGATGGGCAACGGCCGCCGGCTCAAGGAGGAGCTCGGCGACAGGGTCAAGATCGTCGCCGCCGAGCCGATGCAGGGTGAGCCCGTGCAGGGGCTGCGCTCGCTCGACGACGGCTTCATCCCCCCGATCATCGACCTCTCCGTGCTCGACCGGAAGATCGTCGTGACCAACCGTGACGCGATCTCCTGGACGCGCAAGCTGCTCGACGAGGAGCAGCTGTTCGTCGGGGTATCGACCGGCGCGATCGCGCGGGTGGCGATGCGGATCGCGGGCGAACTGGACGAGGGCAACGTCGTCTTCATCGCCGCCGACGACGGCAGCAAGTACTTCTCCTCGGGCATCTACACCCGGCCGCTTGACGAGATCGAGAACCTCGACTCCACCGTCTGGTGGTAGCCGGGCCGCCGCCCACCACCACCGCCCGCCGTCCTGGAGAACAGATGCGCATCGCCCGCGAGCTCTACGACGAGATCGTCGCGCACGCACGAGCCGACGCTCCGGACGAGTGCTGCGGCATGGTCGCGAGCCGCGACGGCGAGGCGGTCGCCGTGCACCGCATGGAGAACGTCGCGCACAGCCCTCTGCGTTACGAGATCGACGGGATGGAGCAGTACCGCGTGCAGATGGCGATCGAGGAGGCCGACCTCGAGCTCGGCGCGATCTACCACTCGCATACGCGCAGCGACCCCTATCCGTCGCAGACCGACATCAACCTCGCCTTCTACCCGGACTCGCTGTACCTGATCGTCGGACTGGCGTCGGGGCCCGAGCCGCTGGTCAAGGCGTATGAGATTCGCGGCGGGCGGGTCGCGGAGGCCGTGCTGACCGTCGTCTGAGTTGAGACGACGGACGTTTACCGCCTTGAGACGACGGACGTTTACCGCCGGAAATGGCGGAAACATCACAAGCCTCTCTCTGAGCGGATCGCGCGGAGCGGGAGTAGCTGTCAGCTGGGCGGAAGCGACCGCGCGTAACCGACGCCCGCCTCGACCCAGTGCTTCAGCTCCTCGTCCCGAGCGACGGCCTCCTCGCCGACCCGCACCCAGCCACTCATCGCCCGTCCCCGCATCACGAACGGCTCGACGTGGGGTTGAGTCAGCAACTCCTCGGTTTCGTCGTGCGGGGCACGCATGAGCAGCCCGCCGGAGTTCGAGACGCCCACGGCGATGTGACCGCCGATCAGGAAGGCCACGCCCCCGAACATCCGCTTCTCGACGACGTCGGGCTCGAGTACGAGCAGTTCGCGGATGCGGTCGGCCAGGACTTCGTCATACGCCACGCCGACGATTATCCGCCGTCGGCCAGTCGCCGCAGGCGCAGGCGCCAGTCGCCCTCGAAGCCGTTGAAGCCGCGGCCCGGGAGCGCGGCCGCGAGCGCCGCGTGCGACCCGCCCGTATGCAGGCGCCTTGCCAGTCGCGCGACCGCCCCCTCGCCCTCACGCTCAGCCACCAGCTCGATCAGCGAGCCCGCGAGCAGCGGCGCATCCCGCACGCTCGGCGCGAAGTGCGGGCGGTGCCCGGAACGCATGTACTGGCCGACGACGCTGCGCGAGTAGCCAGTCTCCCCTGAGAACCAGCGGGCTGCGCCCTCGAGCAGCCAGGACCAGCGAAGCTCCATCCATAGCCGCGAAGGCAGCCTCGCGGAGTGCAGCTCGCGGTTGGACTCAACGATCACCCGCCGCGCGTACAGCGAGGCCGGCGCCAGTGCCAGCATCTCGAACGATCCCGATACACCCGAAGCGCGTTCGCGCAGCGCCTGCGGCGAGAGCACGTGCAGCTCCCGGCGGCCGACCCAGCCGGCCACGTAGCGGCGGGCCGGCTTGGACGTCATGCCCCACAGCGCCGGCATGAGCGGGTTCGACAGCGCCAGCGCATGCGGGCTGTCGTGCAGCACGACCGTGATCTCGCCGCCGGCCATGTGCGGGAAGTGCGGTAAGAGCCGCTCGCGCGTGCGCTCGAGCATTGCGAGCACTCGGGCCGCGTCAGCGGGCCGCGCCGACGAGTGCCGGCACGCGAACGAGTCAGAGGCGGATTCAGTCCAGGACATGCGGTTGAAATCGATGGGGTGGCCCGCTGGCCACCCCATCACAGACGCGGGTCCTCAGACGAGGACCGGCTGGCGGTCTCCCGCCGCGATCGAAGCGATTTCCTCAGACGCCCGCTCGAACTCTTCGTCGGAGAGCACGGGAGTGCCCTCGAACGGCAGGTCTCGGGCGATCTCCAGCCACGAGCGGCAACCGCCGTACTCGTCACGGACCTTCACTGTGACGGGACGCGGGATCCGGTACGTGCGGAGCACCACCACGTGCAGCGGGTGGCGGCGCTTCCAGTCGAGGCGCTTCTCGGCGTAGTCGGTCGTCCACACGTAGAACGGCGACAGTGCATCGACTGCACGCCGGTCCGTGACCGTGTAGTGAGCGGCCACCTCGGCCCAGGCGCGGATGCGCACCCGGTCCGGTTGGTTGATCTCAAAGCCGCGCAGCATCGCTGCCGCAGACGGCTCACCGTCGCTCCAGACCCCCTCCTCCAATGCCCGGGCAAGCTCCGGGCGGTGCGACTCACGCACCAGATCGGTGCGCTGATGGTCGAACGTGGGGTACAGAAAGAAACGGTCATGCTCCAGCTCAAAGTGCTTCTCCGGCTCGCGGATGCCACCTTTGCGGAGCGTCAGCAGCTGCTCGCCCTCAGCAAGCGCACGTACTGTGACCGCCCATTCTTTGAAAGCAATCGGCATATTTATCCGGTTTGGAGTCGTCAAGGGATTAGCAAAACAGCCCGGCGCGAGACAACCTTTGCCAGGCGAAGATCGATTCTATGTCCGTTTGCAGGAATCACCAAATATCCCCGTAAATTGGCACTAAATACGCGTGCGCGATCGGCCTCAGGCGGCCGCCAGTTCGTCCTCGAACTCGTGGAAGTCCTCGGTTTCGGCAAGGTGCTGGTGCGACGGGCAATAGCCGTTGTGTGGCAGCGGCATCCGCTGGCACTGGGTGCCCTTGCGCGTGCAAGCGCGGCATTGCAGCGGGTTGCCGTAGATGTCGAACCCGGTCTGTGGCTGGCTGCGCAGGAACTCGTCGGCGAATGCCATGTAGCGCTCCACCACCCGCAGCACCCGTTCCTGGGCCGACATCGGGAAGTACACGCGGATGTCGGTGAAGAGCGTGCGCGCAGGTTTGGCGAAATAGTGGCGATCCGTGGCGAGGCGCTCGACGGCCGCCTCACACGCGTGCAGGACGCGTTCGTGATTGCGGTGGGGTCGGCTCGGCGAGTCCTCGAGGACCTCGTCGGCGAGCTCTCGGTAGATGGCTCGGCTGAAGCGGTACATGCGACTGCATCTCCTTTCGGCCTCTTCAGCCCGGTCCAGGAGAAACACTACTTCCAGCGCTCGAAATCTGACTCCTGGTCGATCACGAGCGTCACATGACGCTCGTCCAGCGCCGCATCGGTCGCGGGGAAGTCATGCCGCCAGTGCGCTCCGCGACTCTCCGTCCGCGCCAGCGCGGCACTCGCGATCAGCCGCACCAGCGGGTGCGGGTCATCGAGCAGCCGGCTCAAGCCGTCGCCGTCACGCTCGAGCCCCGCCCAGCGCCACAGTTGCTCCCGAGACTCCGAGGATGGGGGCGCAACAGCAGTGCCGGGGGCCAGCGGGCCACCGGCACTGGAGCCAGCAATGTCCGAGCTCAGCAGCCCCGGCTCGTCCAACGCCGCACGCGCCGCCCGCGCCCCGAACACGAAGCACTCGCTCAGCGAATTCGAGGCCAGCCGGTTGGCGCCGTGCAGGCCGGTGCACGAACACTCGCCGACGGCGAGCAGCCCGGGCACGGTCGAGCGCGCCTGAAGATCTGTGGCGATCCCGCCCATCATGTAGTGGGCCGCCGGCGCGACCGGGATCACGCTGCGCTCGGGTTCGATGCCGACGCGCTGCAGCGCCGCGACCACGTTTGGAAACAACGCCGGGTCGACGTGGCGCATGTCGAGTGCAACGGCCTCGGAGCCGGGGTGTCGAGTGATCTCCGTGAAGATCGCACGGGCCACCTCGTCGCGCGGGGCGAGCTCATCGACGAACCGCTCGCCGTCGTGGTTGAGCAGCTTGGCTCCCTCTCCGCGGATCGCCTCCGTCACGAGTAGTCCGTCGCCGCTGCCGCCGGAGACGACCGCGGTCGGGTGGAACTGCATGAACTCGATGTCCGCGAGCGTCGCGCCGGCCGCGTAGGCAAGGAGCAGCCCGGCGCCGACCGCCCCCGCGGGGTTGGTCGTGCGGGCCCACATCGCCGCCGCCCCGCCGGTGCTGAGCACTGTCGCCGCCGAGTGCAGCAGCTCGCCGCTGTCGAGCAAGACGCCGGTGCAGCGTCCGTCGTGTGTCAGCAACGCCTCCACGCGGCGGTCCTCGAGCACCTCGATCCGTTCCTCCGTCGCCGCCAGGGCTGACAGCTGGCGCACGATCCGGCGCCCTGTCGCGGCGCCGCCGGCGTGGACGATACGGCGCTGGCTGTGGCCACCCTCGAGCCCGAGCGCGAGCCGGCCGTTACGGTCGGCGTCGAAGGTCACCCCGCGGCGCGACAGGTCCTCGACGGCGCCGGGGGCCTCCTCGACGAGTACGCGTGCGGCTGATGGTCGCACGGCGCCACGGCCAGCCCTCAGCGTGTCCTCCAGATGCAACTCGACGCTGTCGTCGGCGGCCAGAGCGGCCGCCAGCCCGCCCTGCGCCCAGTAGCTCGAGGTCTCCGCGAGCTCGGTGGCGGACACGAGCGTCACGTGCGCGCCGTCGCGGGCGGCGCACAGCGCGGTGTAAAGGCCGGCGGCACCGGCGCCGACTACCACCAGCTGCCGCTGGCCGTGGCCGGACAGAGTGGGCATGCGCCAGTACCGTACCGTGACATGCCGCCCCGCCCGGTGTTCCTGTCGCATCGCTCCTCGCTGTACCACGACACGGGTGATCACCCGGAGGCCCTCGGCCGGATCGAGGCGATCGACGCGCTGCTCGCGCGTGAAGACTGGCTCGGCTACGAGTGCATCGCCTCGCCTGCAGTCGAGCGAAGCGTGCTGGGGCGGGTGCATCCTCCCGCGTACGTGGACACGGTCGCCGCGGCCGCGCAGCGCGGTGGCGGCCGGCTGGACGTCGACACGGTCGTGAGCGCAGGCTCATACACGGCCGCCCTCCACGCCTGCGGCGGAGCTGTCGAACTCGTCCGCCGGCTAGTGGATGGGGGTGCCGGCACGGTTGGCTTCAGCGCGCACCGTCCGCCCGGTCACCATGCCCTGCCTGGTCGTGCGATGGGGTTCTGCCTGTTCAACAACGTCGCGGTCGCCGCCCGGCACGCGCTGGCGGCGCTCGGCCTGAGTCGCGTGATGATCCTCGATTGGGACGTGCATCACGGCAACGGCACGAGCGACATCTTCTGGGAGAGCGACGAGGTCCTGTTCGTCTCGATCCACCAGTCGCCGCTGTATCCCGGAAGCGGTCGCGTATACGAGCGCGGACTCGGTCCGGGCCGCGGCTATACGGTTAACCTGCCGGTGCCGCCCGGTTCCGGTGACGAAACATTCGTTTCGCTCGTCCGCGATGTCGTGCTGCCGCTGACCCGGGCCCACCAACCCGAGCTGATCCTCGTCTCCGCCGGCTACGACGCGCACCGCGATGATCCGCTCGCCGACTGCATGGTGACGGATGCGGGCTTCGCGGCGATGACGGCGCTCGTCCGCGCTCTGGGCGCCGAACTCGGGGCGCCGGTAGGCTGCGTGCTCGAAGGCGGGTATGACGTCGAAGCGCTCGCGCGCTGCGTCGCCGTGACGATGGAGAGGCTGGCGTCCGACGCGCCCGCGGGACCGGACGCGGATACTCACACGGACGCGGTCCCGGTGCACCCACTCGCCGCCGAGGCGATCGCCCGGCTGTTGCCGCTATGGCCGAATATTGGGCCGTCATGACCTCTAAGCTCGCAGCCATGAGCAACCGCAGCTACGGACGCGAGGCGGATGAGATGCGGCCGATCGAGATCGAGCCCGGATTCGTCCGGACCGCCACAGGCTCAGCCCTGATCTCGGTGGGAGAGACGCGCGTGATCTGCACGGCGTCCGTGCAGGAGAGCGTTCCGAGATGGATGATGGGTCGCAGACGCGGCTGGGTCACCGCCGAGTACGGGATGCTGCCCGCGTCGACCGGAGACCGCAAGCAGCGCGACATCTCCAAGGGTAGGGCCGACGGCCGCTCGGTTGAGATCCAGCGGCTGATCGGGCGTTCGCTGCGCGGCGTGGTCGACTTCGAGGCGCTCGGGGAACGCACCGTGTACATCGACTGCGACGTCCTGCAGGCCGACGGCGGTACACGCTGCGCGTCGATCACCGGCGGCATGGTCGCGCTCGAGCTCGCGACTGCGAAGCTCCTGAGCGACGGACTGCTCGGAGGGTCGCCGCTGACGGGCACCGTCGCCGCGGTCTCCTCGGGCGTCGTCGCCGGGATCCCGCTGCTGGACCTCGACTACTCCGAGGACTCTGGCGCCGAGGTCGACGCCAACGTCGTCATGACCGGCGACGGCGGCCTCGTCGAGGTGCAGGCGACCGCTGAGCGTACGCCCCTCTCACGCGCGCACCTGGACGAGCTGCTCGCGCTGGCCGAGGCGGGGATCGCTGTTCTACGAGCCGCTCAGGTGGCGGCCGTAGCAGCTGCCGCATAGCGGGGTCTCCGAGGTGCCCGACGTGGTTCTAGCCAGTCGCAACACCCATAAGCTGGCGGAGGTCTCGCGCCTGCTCGCCCCGTTCGGGCTGACCGCCGTTCCGGTACCGCCGACCGTCGAGCTGCCTCCGGAGATCGGCGAGACGTTCTCCGCCAACGCCCTGCCCAAAGCGCAGGCTGCGGCTCGGCAGCTCGCGCAGCCGGTCATCGCCGACGACTCGGGCCTGGAGGCCGCGGCGCTGGGCGGCGCCCCCGGAGTCCGTTCAGCTCGCTATGCCGGCGAGAACGCGACCGACGCCGAGAATCTGGAGAAGCTGCTCGCGGAGGTGCCCGCCGGCAGTGAAATGCGCTACGTGTGTGTGCTCGCGTTTGTCGACGGCACGACGGAGCGCCTGTTCGGTGGCGAGTGCCGGGGCCATATGGCTGCGGCGCCGCGCGGCACGCGCGGCTTCGGCTATGACCCGATCTTCATCCCTGACGGCTCGCTAGCGGGCGGATCGGCCGGCTCGCTAGTGGGCGGATCGGCCGGCTCGCTTGCGGGCGGATCACGCGACCGCACGATGGCCGAGCTGGCGGACTCCGAGAAGGACCTGATCAGCCACCGCGGCACGGCGGTGCGCGACTTCGCGCGGTGGTTCCTCGACGATCGCCCGGGCGTCGGGCGCTGACGCCTCAGCTGGACGCATGAAGCAGCGCACCGCGCTCCTCTCGGTCGCATCGAACTCGGCGCTGATCCTGATCAAGGTGATCGCCGGGACGCTGACTGGCTCGGTTGCGATCCTGACCGAGGCCGTGCACTCCAGCGTCGATCTGATCGCGTCGCTGGTGGCGTTCGTGTCGGTGCGGATCGCCGACGAGCCGGCCGACGACACTCACCGCTACGGACACGAAAAGGTCGAGAACCTGGCGGCCGCGTTCGAGGCGATCCTGATTCTCGTCGGATCGCTGGCGATCGCGTTCGAGGCGGTCCGGCGCCTGGTCGTCGGCGGCAGCACGCACACGCTCGGCCTTGGCATCGCGGTGATCGGCTTCTCGGCGGTCGCCAACACGATCGTGTCGGTGGTGATCGCACGCGGCGGGCGGCTGACCGACTCGCCGGCGCTCCTAGGCGACGCGGCGCACCTGCGCACCGACGCCGTGAGCTCGTTCGTGGTGCTGATCGCGCTGATCCTGGTGCAGGCCACCGGGGCGCAGTGGATCGATCCCGTGGCCGCGCTGCTGGTTGCGCTGGCGATCGTCTTCACAGGCCTGCGATTGCTGATCCGCGCCGGCGAGGTGCTGGTCGACCAAGCGCTACCGGCCGACGAGATAGCCGTGATCGCGCAGGTGATCGAGGGTTTCAGCGACCGCGGCGTGATCGGCTACCACGAGCTGCGCACCCGCCGTGGCGGCTCCCAGCGCTACGTGGACCTGCACATCCAGTTCCGCAAGGGCACGTCTCTGGAGGATGCGCATCACACCGCGCACCAGCTTCAGGATCGAATCGCGGAGACGCTTGGCGGCGCTGACGTGCTCATCCACCTCGAGCCCGAGGATCGTGTCCGCCCGGGGCACCGGCTGGCATCCAGCTTCCGCGGGAGTCGTTGATCGGTGGGCGCGGTCGGGCCGGCCGCGGGTGATCAGAGAAGGTTGATCGCCGCTGAAATCGCGACGGCGAACGCGACAGCGGCGTAGCCGCGATACCCGTCGATGAGCACGACGACGGCCGCCACGAGGCATACGATCGTCGTCACCAGCCAGGCGAGGCGGCCCAGTTGCATATGCTGAGGATGCCAGCTCGACCGGCGTGCGTTTCACGCTCGGAGCGGAAATCGCGGTTTCCGAAGGGGTTCCGGGGGCCCAAGACCCCCTAACTGTCCGCAAACCGTGTTAGGTTCGGCCTTTCCTACCACCTCGTAAGGAGGAGCGAAGTGACGAAAGCCGAGTTCATCGACCAGGTCGCGGACCGCGCCGGTCTGAGCAAGAAGGACGCCTCAGAGGCAGTCGATGCGGTTCTGGAGACGATCGAAAGCGCT
>DATKSM010000023.1:0-2040 GCA_035531655.1 Solirubrobacteraceae bacterium | reverse complement strand
AAATGCGTTGCAGACATCCGCCTCGAAATCACCTTAGTCACCGGGTCCCCATCCGCTCCAGCAGCCGCGCCGCCACGCCGCCGACGCCGCCCATGATCTCGCTCAACCGCGCACGCCGTCTGACCAGCGAGCGCACCGGTTTCTCGGCTGCTCCGAAGATCCGGTCGATAGCTCGCGAAGCCGACCTTGGACACGCTCAGCGAGCGCATCGTGTCCCGCATCCTGCGCGGCGAAGAATGTCTCGCCCAAAAGGTCGAGTTCCCCAAGCCGCGGATCACGATCGGGGAAGCAAGACGTGCTGTCGCGTGTGTCCATCTGCGGAGTCCTCAAGGTGTCCCTAGAACCAACCGGCCTAAAGGCCAGTTGTCCCATCGCACGCGGCAGGCGCACAGTGAGGCAGGGCTCGGGTTGAAGGCACGCTAACGAGCGGTCCCGGTATCGGTGCCATATGCCGCCCGCCGACCGACTGGCCCCGCATGGAGGCTCGACGCTGCGGTGGTCGAGCCTCCATCCGCGCGGCATTTTTTATCCCCCCTCGTCTGCAAGTTCGTTGCAGACATCTAACGCGGGAAGAGCGCCTAGCCGGGGGCGCACCTCCGCTTGCCAAGCGGCGTTCAGAGGTCATCAGCCTCCCCGAGGCACTCCTCCTCTCGGAGCCGTGTTCCACCGTTGCTCCTCGGCCTGTCGAAGACGATCCGCCCTTCCGACCAGACGTAAACCGGCTGCGCCAGTGATGCGGGAATGATGCTCCTATGACTTGTCAAGTCATTAGCGGCTCCTGTTGTTGCAGTAGTCGGTAGAGGTGGCGGGCGAGGTAGCGCTTGAGTAGACGGACGGCGTCGCGTCGTGTTTTGCCTTCGGCGATCCGGCGTGCGATGTAGTCCTTGGTCGCCGCGTCGTGTTGGCGGCGGTGGAGGATGACGGTGTGCAGGGCGCGGTTGAGTTGTCTGTCGCCGCCGCGGCTGAGCCGGTGACGGGTGGTTTGTCCGCTGGAGGCGGGGATTGGGGCGGCGCCGGCGAGTCGTGCGAATGCGGCTTCGGAGCGGACGCGTCCGTGGTGTGACCAGGAAACGATCAGCTGCGCGGCGACGATCGGGCCGACGCCGGGCTCGTCGAGCAGTTGCGCTGCGAGCGCGCGGACGTGGGCGAGGATCTCGCGTTCGAGCTCGGCCGCTTCGGCGGTTGCCGCTTCGATCCGGCGGGCGAGGCTGCGGAGCACCTGCTTGGTAGCGAGCTCGTCGGCTGGAGCTGAGCTCGTGCCGTGGAGGCGGCTGCAGCGGACGATCAGCCGCTGGACAGGCAGCGCGCGTAGCTCTTCGCGCAGAGAGTCGGGAGCAGTGACGATCACGCTGCGCAGCTGCACGAGCGCAAGCCGACGGACGTCGACGGCGCTGCGGCGAGCCAGCAAAAGCAGCCGCAACGCTTCGCGTCGCTGCCCCGATCGCGGCAACGCGAGCGTCTTGCTCGCCAGTGCTGTGCGGGCGGCACGGATCGCGTCGAGCGAGTCGTCCTTCCCTTGCAGCCGCCGCTCGTCACGTGGGCCGCGGCCGATCTCGAGCACCGTCTCGCCACGGCCACTCAGGTAGCGGGCAAGCCCGGCACCGTAGTGGCCAGCGCCTTCCACCGCCCAGACACGAGTACCGGCCTGCTGCTCTGCGAAACGCCGCGCCGCCGCATACCCACGTCCGCTCGCACATACCGAGCGTTGTGCAACAACGACACCGGTTGCCGCGACCACAACTGCGAGCGTGTGCTCGTCTCGGTGCGTGTCGACACCGACCACGTAGTCCACCTGATCTGCAAGCATCTCCTCTGATCCTCCGGCTTCACTCGTAGGGTCCGGTTGACGCCGGTCTGGGTGCAGGGAAACCGCGCGGCAAGACTGTGATGAGTCACGCCCCTCAGGGCGGACAAGCTCCTGATCAAGCCAACAGCGGGCACCAGGCCGGCGCCGCCGCGCACACACAGACAAATCATTCCGAAGGCACGCACAACGCGGCCGGTCCCCTGACGAGTCACATGCGGCACGACGACAACCAG
>DATKSM010000022.1:0-8748 GCA_035531655.1 Solirubrobacteraceae bacterium | reverse complement strand
AGCGCTTGCAGCGCGGCGCCGTACTCCTCGACTCGGCGCTCTGCGAGATCCGCCCACCCGTTACAGATCTGCAGCATCGAGTCGAACGGCGAGTTGTCGCCCGCCGGGAGCCCCTTGCCCCAAAGGGCATTCAGAAGCTCGACGCCGATCGCCAGCCCACGCTCGTTTGGCAGGCGGGCGTCGCGCAGCGGTGTGCCGGGAAGACAACGCTCGAGCAGCATCACCCATGCCTCGCTGTCCTCGGCGAGCAACCGGACCGCGCCGGCGCCGTCCCACCAGCGCAACGCCGCAGCCTCTGTCGCCGCCTCGGGATGCGGCCAGCTGACCTTGAGCACCGCGTCGACACCGGCTTGGCGCACGCCACCGGCTTGGCGAGCCGGTGCTACCCACCCACAGACGCCGCCGTCATACGGGGCCCCGACGATCTCCATTCCCCAGCGGCGACAGGCGTCGGCGACAAGCCACGGCAGCCGGTTGAGCCAGGCCAAACCCTCGGCCGAGGTCTCGCGCGCCTCACGGAGATATTCGGGCACCACGATCGGACTACCCACGAGCGCAGGCTACCCGCGCTCGCGCCGGCGTGGTTCAGTCGGCGCCGCTCGGCGCGGTGGCGTACTCCTCGTCGGTGACATGGCGGCCCCACGTCACAACGTTGCCTGTCTCGTCGGCCTGCTGCATCGCGACGTGAACCATCAAGCGATTGGGCGTGGCTCCGTGCCAGTGGTTTTCGCCCGGCTCGAAGAACACTCGGTCGCCGGGGCGGATCACCTCAACCGAACCGCCCTCGCGCTGGCACAGTCCCGCTCCTTCTGTGACGAAGATCGTCTGGCCGTGCGGATGCATATGCCAGGCGGTCCGCGCCCCAGGGGTGAAATGGACAAGCGCTCCCGCAAATGTCGAGGTGGCTGCCGGGGCTGCGACGGCGTCGATGTAGACGTCGCCGGTGAACCAGTCGTACGGGCCCTTGGCTGTGTCGATGCTGCTGCGGGTGATCTGCATCTGTGTCCTTGCGGTCGGTGTTCTGGCGGTGGGCATTCCGGCGGTGGGCATTCCGGCGGTCGGCGCTCGAGCGGTCGTCTCGGAGATCTAACCGATGCGCGCTGCAATCTTCCATGAGCCCGGCAACGTCACCGCCTGGGACCGCCCGGACGCGACGATCAAGGAGCCGTCCGACGCAGTAGTGCGCGTGGTCCTCGCATGCGTTTGCGGATCCGACCTCTGGTACTACCGAGGCGATTCACAGTTCCGGCCGGGACCGATCGGCCACGAGTTCATCGGCGTGGTCGAGGAAGTCAGCACTGGACGCCGAGAGCCTCACGAAGGGCGAACTGGTGATCTCACCATTCGCCTACAGCGACGGCACCTGCGGCTAGGCGCAGTCGAGGAGATCCAGATCGCCATTCGGCGCGACGGGACGGCGCGGGAGCCGCGACTGATCTGGATCGTCCGCGCCCCCGATCGCATCTACGTGCGCGCTGCCCACGGGCACCGCAGCAGCCCGCACAGCATCGCGGCGGGCACTCTGGCCGGCACGTCGGTGGTCGAACTGGTCGATGCCGGCTACCGAGAAAAGTACGGCTCCCATTACCCTCGCACCCTCATCCGACCGTGATCCTGATCGTATCCGTCGTCCCGCGCGATGCGCGCGAGCGCTTGACCGGCTTCTTCGGGGACTTCTCGCGGGACTTCTTGTAGTGCTTCTGCCGCTTGGGCCGCGATTTGGCGGATGCGCCCAGCGTCTCGCGCCCCGGCTTGGTTGCGAAGCTGCGGAGTTCGTGCGCCCAGGTGAAGCTGAGTCCTGCGGTCGAGTGACCCGAGACCACCTCAAATGCGTAGGACCCGTGGTTCCCGGCGCCGCCGCTCGCCGCGCCCGCCACCAGTGTTCCAGGGCCCTTCCAAAGGATGATGTCGCGGTGCATCCAGCAACCGGAGCCGCCGCCGGGCGGGCAGTCGCTGTTGGCGTCGTAGCCATTCCGACCATCGTCGTACATCCACTCGTAGGTGGCGCCGAGCGGCGAGGATGCCTCGCCCCACAGCCCGCCGCCGCCGGTCATGCCGTGACTCGGGAACGCCGGGTCGTTACTGGTCGCAGCACCTGTGGCGGCCAACACGTTGAGCGCCGAGCTGAGACCGATGATCGGAGCGAGACCGCGGTTCACGCGCTCCAGGTTGATGAGCACGAACTCCTGCTCGCTCTGCGTCAGCGTGCGCCAGTTGCGCGGCAGCACCAGCGGGCCAACACCCTCCTTCGCGCGGCAGGCGTTGAAGCTCTGGAGGTCAAGCGAGGCGACGTTGGGGTTGCTGCGATTGCAATCCGCGCTGGGATTCCGAAGAGGGTTGACGCCGGTCGCCGTGCCCGCCTGCGCAATACTCGCGCCGGCGGCACCGAGGAACAGGCAGCCGGCCGCGCAAAGCATGGCCAGCCGAGGTCGTTTCAAGATCGCGCGAGGCATTTCGGGGGGTATCGGCACCCCCCCAGGCGCCTTTAAGACAAACGCCTGATCATCGATCAGGTGTCCAGGCGATCCCCCGATTTATGCCGTTTTATAGTGCGGCAGCGGCAGCTGTCGACCACACGGCGGCGGATCGCAGTTGTCACCGGCAGATCGCGAGGAAGTCCAACGCACCAGAAAGTGGGCGCCGGTCGTCGAGCACGAAATCAGAGCTCTGGATCGCCGCCGTGAAGCAGTTGTAAAACGGCGTTGTCAGACGCAGACCCTCATGCGCCCGATCCCAGCCAAGCGCCAGCGCGAGCTCGTGCGCCCTGAGTTTGCGTGCGTGGTAGACGCCGTAGAGCTCGATCGACTCGAACACCGACTCGCAGAGCGAGCGGAACTCGTGAGCGCGGTACTCCTTCAGGTGCCACGGGTTACCGGACTTCTCCGCGCCGACCGGCGCGAGCGTCAACAGGTTCGGTGTCGAGATATACGCCACACCGCCCGGCACCAGCACGGTCTTGAAGTGCTGCAGAACGGACTCCGGGTTCGGCACGTGCTCGATCGTCTGCAGAAACGTGACCACGTCGCAGACCGCAGGCTCGCCGTAGCGCTCGACGATGGCGCGCTTGAAGCTCAGATTCGGCTCCGCGTAGCGCAGCCGCGCATGCTCGAACGCCTCCGGGTTGGCGTCCACCCCAAGTACACGCGACGCCTCCTGTGCCAGCACGGCCGCTCCATAACCCTCGCCGCAGGCCATGTCGATCACGCGCAGCCCGCCGACCCGCGCCGCGATCCACTCGTAGACCGCCAGGTGGCGCCGGTACCAGTAATTCTCGGCGGGCACATCGGGCAAGGTCCGCTCCCCCGTGAGCGAAAGCGGAGGCACGCCGGGCGGCTGACTCTGCTGGAAGTGGAGGTTCGCCGTCACCGGCGACACGGTAACGTCCGGGCGCGATGCAGGCGCTTCGCTCGCACGAGCAGATCCGCGACGCCAACACGCGCTACCACGACGTCGCAGCCACCACATACGACGCCAAGTGGGGGATCGACTTCGGAGAGATCGGCCAGTCCCAAGTACTGCGAAAGGTGCGCAAGCTGCTTGCCGCCGAGGTCGACGCCGGCTTCGCGAGCGCGCTCGAGGTCGGCGCCGGCACGGGCTACTTCAGTCTCAATCTGATGCGTTCAGGCGCCATCGCCGAGCTGACCTGCACCGACATCTCCGCCGGCATGGTTGAGGCCCTCAACGCCAATGCCGAGCGCCTCGAACTGGACAACGTGCGCGCGATCCGCGCCGACGGCGAATCGCTACCGTTCCCTGACAGCAGCTTTGACCTCGTGCTCGGCCACGCCGTGCTCCACCATCTGCCCGACCTCGACCAGGCGTTCGCGGAGTTTCGGCGCGTGCTGCGCCCCGGCGGTCGCATCGTCTTCGCGGGCGAGCCCTCGCGGATCGGCGACCGCATCGCCCGCCTGCCGAAGCGTGCCGCGGTCACACTCGCCCCGCTCTGGCGAGCCGCGGTGCGTGCGGCACCCGCTGCAGCCGCCAGCGCCGCCCCCGGAACCCAGGAGCAGGCCGATTACGAGCTGGAGCGGGAGGTCGACATCCACGCCTTCGCGCCCGCCGATCTACAGCGACTGGCGACGTTGGCCGGCTTCTCGGACGTCACCATCCGCGGCGAGGAGCTCGTCGCCAACTGGTTCGGATGGTTCAACCGCGGTCTCGAGGCGTCGGCCCGCCCCGATGACGTTCCGATGTGGTGGCGCCGCTATGCGTTCCACGGCTATCTGCGCCTGCAGAAGCTCGACGAGCGCGTGCTCGAACCACGGCTGCCCCCGGCGCTCTTCTACAACCTTCTGCTGACCGCGCGCCGGCCCCTGGACGCGTAGCCCATGTCCTCAAGCCTCGCTTCAGAGTTCCCGCTGTTCCCGCTGCAGCTCGCCGTGCTCCCCACCGAGATCGTGCCGCTGCACATCTTCGAGGAGCGCTATAAGACGATGATCGACGACTGCCTCGCACGCGACAGCGAGTTCGGGATCGTCTGGCTCTCCGACGACGGCCTGCGCGACATCGGCTGTGCCTGCCGGATCGATCGCATCCTCGAGAAGCTCGAGGACGGCCGTATCAACCTGCTGGCGCATGGCACCAGGCCGTTCCGCGTCGTCGAGCGCCAGCGGCACCTGGCCTACCCCGCCGGCGTGATCGAGTTCGTCACAGACGCCCTTGAGGAGTCCGACTCCGAACAGGTCGAAGCGGCGCGGGCCGCCTACAGCGACCTGGTTCGCAGGGCTACCGACCGCTCGCCGGAAGTCGATGAGCTCCGTGCGATGGACGCCTACGCGATGGCCGCGACCGTCGACTTCGGGCTGGATGCCAAGCAGGGGCTGCTCGACCTGCGCTCCGAGAACGCGCGGCTGCGCTTCGTGACGCGGCTCTTCCGCGCCGCCTCCAAACGCCTGGACTTCGTCGACCGCGCGCAGGCACGCGCCAAGTCGAACGGCAAGGTTCGCTTCAGCTGAGCCTCGGGTTCGTGGGCCCGCTGGCCCCGAACCCGGCGCAGGCAGCCTCTGGAATCCAAACCTTGCCTAGAGGTTTGCCAGCGTCATCACGGCGCCGAGCAGGATGCAGTAGACCCCGAACGGCTTCAATGTCGGTGTGCGCAGGTAGCGGGTCAGGAAGTGCACCGTGAATACCGCCGCGCTTGCGGCGATCAGCGCGGCCGCGCGGACACCGCGCCTAGAGAACCATCGTGGAATGCTGTCGGGTGCAAACGACGGCGTGAACGGGCATCCCGTCGCTGGGCTGGATCGCAGCGTCACGGATAGCGACGAGAAAGTGAACTTCCTCCGAGACTTTCCAAGCGTTTGCACCACATGCGAGGCAGTCCGGCTTTAGTGACCTTTACTTGATTAGCGCTTCAACGGGGTCTTTCTCGCTCATAAGCGCGATGCTCTTACAACCCAAGTCTCTACAGAGATTTGATACTGCCGGTCTTGTCAGAAACGTCTGCTCGAAAAGCTCGCGTCGCGGCCCGACTGCGCCCGGGTTAGGCGGTGTAGGCGATCATCGCAGCACCGAAGATCACGCAGTACGCCGCGAATGGGATCAGGTTGCCGCGCTTGAAGTAACGCGTCAGGAAGTGCACCGTGAACACGGCGACAACCGCCGCCACGAGGCACGCCAGGGCGGCGTAGCCGCGAATCCCGTCGCCGTTGTGGCCGAGTAGGTCGGGCAGCTTGAATAGCCCGGCCGCGAGGATGATCGGCGTCGCCATCAGGAAGCTCATCCGCGCGGCGTCGGAGTTGTCCAGTCCGCGTGCAAGGCCGCCAGCCATCACCATACCGTCGCGGCTGATGCCGGCAATCAGCCCGGCCGACTGCTCGAGGCCGAGCAGCGCCGCCTCGCGGTACTCGAGTGTCTCGAGCACGCGGCCACCATCGTCCTTACTGCCCTCGCGCCTGGCGATCGCCCGCACCTCCGAGCGCCGCATCAGCCGCTGCGCGACGAACAGGACGACACCGTTGACGACCAGGAAGATCGCCGCGACCTCCGGTTTGCCGGTGGCGACGCGCGCCGTGTGCTCGAAGATCAGTCCCAGGATCCCCGTCGGGATGCTAGCCGCGATGATCAGCCACGCCATACGCTCGTTGGAAGTCTCCACGCGCCGCTTGCCGAGCGTGGCAAAGAACGCCTTGACGATCGCGACCCAGTCCCGCCAGAAGTAGATCAGCAGGCCCAGCGCGCTGCCGACGTGCAGCATTACGATGAACGCCAGCCACGCGTTCTCCGAGGAGCTCGACTGGTAGGCGACGAGCTGGTTCCAGCCGAACAGCTTCGGGAACAGGACGGTGTGCCCCAGGCTCGAGATCGGAAACAGCTCGGAGAACCCCTGCAGGGCCCCCAAAACGATCGCACGGAAGGCGTCGAAGCCATGTATGAGCGCCAGCACCGCCATGATCCGGGGCGAGACCATAGACGATCAAGCTCGGCGCTGTCACACCCGAAGTTCCACCCCTGATCTCAGTCCCGCACCCCGGCCCGCGTGGCTGCGGCCGCACTGCCTAGCGGGCCGCGCCGTCACGGCTGATGCCGGCGATCAGCGCCGAGGACTGCGCGACTCCGATCGGCGCCGCCTCCCGGTGCTCCAGCGTGGCGAGCTCGCGTGCGCCGTCGCGCTTGGCACCCTCGCGCTGAGCGAGCTCGCGAACCTCGGCACGGCGGCGGTAGCGCTCCGCTCCGAGCAGGATGAGCCCGTTGACGACCAGGAAGATCGAAGCCGCAAGCGGCTTGGCGAACAGCACCCGCAGAGGATGCTCGAGCAGCAGGCCGAAAATTCCCACCGGGATCGTGGCGACGATGATCAGCCACGCCAGCCGCTCGGTCGAGGTCTCGATGCGCTGCTTGCGCAGGGTCGTGAAGAACGCGCGGATGATCGCCACCCAGTTTCCAGAAGTAGATCAGCAGGCCGACAGCGCTGCCGACGTGCAGCTTCACCACGAACGCCAACCAGGGCGACTCGGGCTGCGACTCCCAGCCCACGATGTTGTTCCAGCCGAACAGGTGCGGGAAGATCACCGTGTGCCCGAGGCTGGAGATCGGGAAGCGCTCGGTGACGCCCTGCAGCAGTCCGAGCACGACCGCCTGGAAAGCCGCGATAGATACGCGGCGGCCGGCATCAGCATCGAGCCGGCAGCCTAACGACGAGCAGCTCAGCCACGCGGGATGAACTCGGGCACGTCCATCTGGTCGACGGACGCGCCCGATGACCGCTCTGATCCCGCGCTGACGCGCTCGCTCACGCGACTGACGCGGGGTTCGCCTGCCGGCTCGACCATCCGCCGCGATCGCCGGTGGTCGTCGTAGCCGGTCGCGACCACCGTGATCCAGACCTGGTCGTTCTCGATCTTCTCGTCGACCATCGCGCCGAAGATGATGTTCGCGTCCGGGTGAGCGGCCTCCGCGACGGCCCTGGCCGCCTCATTGACCTCCCACAGCGAGATGTCCGCGCCACCGGTGATCGAGAGCAGAATCGAGCGTGCGCCCTCCATGCTGGTCTCGAGCAGCGGCGAGGCGACCGCCGCCTCAGCAGCGTCGATCGCGCGGTTCTCACCGGTGCCCATGCCGATGCCGAGCAGCGCGGTGCCGGCGTCGGACATGATCGTGCGGACGTCCGCGAAGTCGAGGTTGATCAGGCCGGGCAGCGTCACCAGGTCGGAGATGCCCTGCACGCCCTGGCGCAGCACGTCGTCGGCGACGCGGAAGGCGTCGACCATCGTCGTGTTGCGGTCGAGCACGGTCAGCAGACGGTTGTTCGGCACGACGATCATCGTGTCGACGACCTCGCCCAGCGCCGCGATCCCGGCCTCAGCCTGGTCACGGCGGCGCGTGCCCTCGAACTGGAACGGACGTGTGACGATGCCGACCGTCAGCGCGCCGATCTCGCGTGCGATCTGGGCCACGATCGGGGCGCCGCCCGTGCCCGTGCCGCCACCGGCGCCGGCGGCGATGAAGACCATGTCAGCGCCGCGCAGGACAGCCTTGATCTGGTCGTACTCGTCGTGCGCGGCCTGACGGCCGAGTTCGGGGTTCGCGCCAGAGCCGAGCCCGCGTGTGACCGCGTCGCCGATGTGGACGGTCGCTGCCGCGGCCGAGGTCTGCAGAGACTGCAGATCAGTGTTGATCGCGATGAACTCGACGCCCTCGATGTCGGCCTCGATCATGCGGTTGACCGCGTTGACGCCGGCACCGCCGACGCCGACCACGCGGATCACCGGGCGGCCGGTCGGCCTCAGGACAGGACTCGGCTCGAACGTGTGCTCGGGGCGCGCGTAGACGTCGTGCTTGGGGGTCGGAGCGCGCTTCCTTGCCGGCTTTTTCGGCGGATCCATGAGGCTTGCGGGTATGTCTGCGGAGAAGGCCGACTCGAGGCGCTCCTGCGGTGAAGGCACGCCGGGCCGACGGGGCTCGCCGGTACCGACGCCGGGGTCGCTGACCGTCTCGACGGGGACCGACGCGTGCAGGGACGGATGTGGTAGCGCGCGCTGCGCGGCCGCCTCGTCAACCGGAAGCGCTGCCTTGGTCTCTTCGGCAGGCTCCGGAGCACGCGCAGGCGGCTTTGCCTCGTGAGAGGTGTCTTCGGCGGTCTTGCGGAAAAGCTGCGAGAGCGGCCCTTCACGCATGCTCGCGCGCTTAGGTGTGGGCATTCGAGAGGACCTCCTTCGCGAGCTGACGGTACGAATGGGCCGCCATCCCATCCGGGTCGTACTTGAGCACCGACATGCCCTTCACCGGCGCCTCCGCGAAGCGCACCGT
>DATKSM010000021.1:0-19244 GCA_035531655.1 Solirubrobacteraceae bacterium | reverse complement strand
AACCTGCGCTCCGGGCTCGCCTTCAACTACGGCATGCAGCAGGCCACCGGCATCATCGGGCCCGGGCTCGGCGGCCTGATGATCGCGGTGCTGGGCGGACTTCGGGGTGTGCACTGGGTGTACCTGTTCGACGCGTTCAGCTGCGTCGGCATGTTTCTCGCCGCGCTCGCGATCGCACCGCAGCCACCGCACACCTCAGAGGGGCACGCTCCCGTCGGCGAGGCGATCGTGGAAGGGCTGCGCTTCGTAATCGCCAACAAGGCGCTCGCGGGCTCGTTCGTGATCGACATCAACGCGATGCTGTTCGGGATGCCGCGGGCGCTGTTCGCGGTCCTGTCGCTGACCGTCTACCACGCCGGCGCCACCGGCACCGGCCTGCTGTATTCGGCGATCGCGGTTGGCGGGACGCTCGCGGTGCTCGGCTCCGGCTGGGTTCAGCACGTCAACCGTCTCGGGCGCGTCACGATCGCGATGGTGCTGGTGTGGGGCATCGCGATCGGGGGTGCCGGTCTGGTGCGGACGATCGTCCCGGCGGCGATCCTGCTGGCGATCGCGGGCTGGGCCGACGGGCTCAGCGCCGTCTGCCGCTCGACGATCAGCCAGACCGTGACGCCGGATCGGCTACGCGGGCGTATGAGCTCGGTCTACAGCCTGGTCGTGACCAGCGGGCCGCGCCTCGGCGACATCGAGTCCGGCCTGATGGCCGGACTCGCGGGCGCGCTCAACGCCGTGCTGATCGGTGGCGCCGGCTGCATCCTTGGCGTCGGCGCCACGGTGATCGCATTCCCCGAGCTCGCCGCCTATGAGGCGGACGTCGAGGTCGCGCGGATGAAGCGCGAGGCGACGCCCCCCGCCGTCAGCTAGGCCGGACGCTACCGCGATCCGGAGCCCGAACCGGCGGTCACGTGCTCCTCTTCCGGCCGCTCGGCCCCGTCCGGCTCGGCCGTGGTGTCCGTCGGCTCCGACGGTGTGTCGGTCGGTTCCGACGGTGTGTCGGTCGGTTCGGACGGTGTGTCGGTCGGTTCGGACGGTGTGTCGGTCGGTTCCGACGGTGTGTCGGTCGGCTCTGCGAGCGGCTCACCGGTCTTCGCCTCGGCGATGACGAGCGCCGGCCGCGAGACGACACGGCCGTGAGCGAACGCTGCCAGGCCGACGACCACGACGCCGAGGCCGTAGAAGGTTCCAACCAGCTCGAGCATCTGGCGCGTGTGGCCGAACAGCGGCCCGCCGATCGGTCCCGCGGCGTGGTCCCACAACTGGCTGACCGCTGGTCCGACCGCGAACCAGGCGCCGCCGGCCATCGCGAGCCAGCTGCCCAGCGTTCCGCTCACCCGGTGACCGGCCCTGAGCAGGATCAGGGCGCCGACGATCACGGCGACCGCGGGCAGGATGTCGAGCCACAGTCTGTTGGCGGTGTAGTGCCAGGTGGCGTGGGAGCCGAAGGCGTAGCCGAAATACGGCCCCACGAACGGGATGATCCCGCCCCAGATTCCCAGCAGTAGAAGCACGAAGCCGGTGACGGCTCCGGTCGAGCGTGAGATGCGCACGAATAGCACCCTTCCGCGTACGTCGTTGCAGGTCAGGTATGTGCTTCCCCATTCTGGGCGTGGCGAACCTCCGCCGTCCGGACGGGCTCGTCGATAACTTCTTGCCGTGACCGAACTCTGCTTCCCTGACCCGCCGCTGACGGATGGCGTTGTCGCGCTCCGCCCATGGACGCGCGATGACATCGGATTCGTTGTGGAGGCGTGTCAAGACCCTGAGGTGTCGCGATACTCGCCCGCCATCCCGTTCCCTTACACAGAGGTGGATGCGCTGGGCTGGTTTGAGCGTCAGGAGCCAATGCGATTGGCTGGGGGAGGGCTTGACCTCTGTGTGACTCGTGCAGCGACGGGTGAGCTGCTCGGCGCTATTGGCCTCGCGAAGGTCAGTCAGACGCAGATGGCGGCTGCGACGGGCTACTGGCTTGCCCGCGAAGCTCGTGGCCATGGCTACATCAGCCGAGCTGTGCGGGTCCTGGCGAGGTGGGCGTTTGACGACCTGGAGCTGGCGAGGCTGGAACTGACGGCGGACCCGGAAAACGTCGCCTCGCAGCGTGTCGCCGAACGGTGCGGTTTTCGGAAGGAAGGACACCTCCGGTCCGACATCGTCGTCCGCCACAGTGGCCAGCGCCGCGACTCGCTCGTATATGGCCTGCTTCCCGGCGAGCTGGCCTGCTTCCCGGCGAGCTGATTAAGGAGGAGACCGGTGGCCGCTGCGGTTAGCGCCCGAAGCCCCGGCGAGGGCGCGAAGGATCAACCCTCAAGCCACTCCGCCCCGTGGACGTAGAGCTCGTCAAGCTCCGGGCCTTCGAGGCCGGGCATGTCGTCCTTGACCTCGTAGCCGACGAGCGTCTGCACGTAGGCGAGGTGGCGGTAACCCTCGGGGAAGCGGTTGAGGATCGCGGTGTCGAGAGGCGGGCCGGGCACGGGGGAGACCGGGGTCAGGCGGTCGATCTCGTAGATCGGCTGGCGCAGGACCAGGCCCCAGCGGCCGTCGCGGCGCGCCAGGAAGTCGTAGAAGCGGCCGGTGCAGACGACGTCGCAGAGCACATCGTGGACGTCGACGCGCTGGGTGATCGTCATCTTCGTCTGGGCGATCGCGCGGTCCCCGTTGACGTCGATCGTCGAGCCGCCCAGGAAGTGCAGGATGCGGACGCCGCGGTCCCAACCCTCCTGGCTGACGCGGATGAACTCCTCGTACGGGCCCTGCCACCAGGTCGCCATCATGCGGCCGTCCTCGTGCCAGACCGTGCGGAAGCGATCCCAGTCGCGGGCGTCGCGCCAGATCGCCCAGTTCTCGATCAGCTCGCGGATCTCGCGGTGATCGGCGGCAGCGGCATCGGTCATTCGTCGCTCTCGATAGCGGCCTTGAGCTCCTTTGCGCGGGCGCCGGCGAGCTGTGCGCGCAGTATGTCGACGATCGGGCCATGGAGCAGGAAGCTGAGCGGCCCGGGGTCGACCGTCAGGCGGTAGGTCGCGCGCGTGCGATCGGCGCCGAGGTCCTCGAGTTCCCACTCGCCCGATACCGACCTGAGGTCGCCGTGCGTCTGCTCCCAGCCCAGGCGGGTCGGCGGGGAGTAGGTGAAGCGCACCTGGGCGTTCACGACACGGACCCTGATGCCAGTCTGCGTGTCGGCCAGCAGCACGCGATCCTCGGCGTCGCGCTCCACCCCGACGAGCGACCGCATGCCGCCCTGCCAGTCCGGCGCGCGCTCGACATCGGCGACGAGTGCCCAGACGCGCTGTAGCGGGGCTTCGATCTCCGCCGTCGACTCTCCGTGCAGGATTCCCACGGTGCACAGCGTAATCTGCACGCGGCCTATGAAGGAGCTGTCAGCGACCGCCACCGGCCTCACGACGACTCCGATCGAGCGGTGCTACGCGCACCTGCTCGACGTCGAGCGCTATCCGGACTGGTATCGCGATGGCGCACGGCGCGTGGAGGTACTCGAGCGCGGAGCTGATGGCCTGCCGACAAGGATCGACGCGCTGTTGGCGGCGGTCGCGGGTCCGCTGCGCAAAGAGTTTCCCGTTCGGCTCGCGGTCGAGCCCACGCGGCCCACTCGAATCGCGCTCGCGCGGGTGCCGGACGAACGTGGTGACCACGAACTGCTCACGATCACTTGGCTGCTTCGCGACCTCGGGGTCGACCGGACCGAAGTCACCGTCGATCTGGGTGCACGCCTCGACGTGCCGATGTTCCTGCCGATCGACTCGGTCGCGCGTGAGGTCGCGAACGGGTTCCTGCAGGCCGCGCTGGCGTCGTTGCAGTAGCCAGGGCGGGTCGCCGTGGGTGGCTGCGGGAATTTTGCGCTCCGCGCTTGACAAGGAGTCTTGTCACAACTAGTCTTGTGACAAGAAGTCTTGTACTAACCCACCAGCGGATCGAAAGAGGAGCGATGTCAACCCATAGGAACCTGATCGAGAGCCTCGCTGACGATCGTCACTCGAACCGCTACCGGCGAGCCACGCGGCCCCGCGTGACGGTCCCCACGGAGGCGATGCGCCAGACGCGCAGCCGCGCAGGGTGGCTGCTCGTCGGGATCGGGCTGCGGCTCGCACTCCCGCGCGGCTCGGAGCGGGCCCACACCACGACGCTGGTCGGCGGATGACCGAACCGCGGCAGATCCGCGACGGGACCACGATGCGGGCGCTCGCCCACCCGACTCGACTCGCGCTGCTCGAGGTCATACGGCGCGACGGTGAGATCACCGCCACGCGCGCCGCGGAACAGCTGGGCGAGAGCCCGGGGAACATGTCCTGGCACCTGCAGACGCTTGCCAAATACGGCTTCGTCGAGGAGGCCGGCGGCGGCAAAGGGCGCAGCCGCCCATGGCGCGCGACCGCGCCGCGCGAGCGTGTCAACGCTGTCTCCGACGACCCCGGCGTGGCCGCCGCCGGCGACGCCCTCACCATGCAGGTGGTCGAGCGCAACACGGCGCAGATGCGCGACTGGCTGTCCACGCGGCGCGACTACTCGCCGCAGTGGCAGGAGGCGTCGTTCCTCAGCAGCACGCTCACATACCTGACGCCCGACGAGCTCGCGGTGCTGTCCGAGGAGATCGTCGCGGTCTTCATGCGGCACACGGACCGCACCGAGAAGCGCAACCGGCCCGAGGGCGCGCTGCCGGTGCGCCTCACCGCGCAGGGCCACCCGCTGCCGCCGACAGCGGCGGGCAACTAAGCCGCAGTCACGGCGTCTGGCACCGGGGCTTCCCGCGGCTCGAGCCCGACCGCCTCGGCGATCAGCTCGTAGGAGCGCCTGCGCGCCAGGTGGTCGTGGGTGATCGTCACCACGATCACCTCCTCGGCGCCGTAAGCGTCCGCGACCTCGTACAGCTTCGCGCGCACCGTCTCGGGTGAGCCGATCACGCCGCGGCGGCCGTCGGTAAAGCCGTGGTCGGTCGGCTGGCCGATCGCGCGCAGGTAGTCGAGCGCCTTCTCCGGCGTCGGCACCGCGGTCAGCTGGCCCTGGCGCAGCAGCCGCATCGACATCCGGCTCGAGCTCGCGAGGTACTGAGCCTGCTCGTCGGTCTCGGCGCAGATCGCCCAGACCGCGACGGCCGTGCGCGACGCGCGGTGCTTGTGCTCGGCCGCGTGGCGCTTGCGGTAGTCCGCCACCAGCGGTGCGCCCTCCGGGTTGATGAAGTCGGCAAACGCGTACGACAGGCCGATCTCCGCCGCCCAGATCGCGCTCTGGGCCGAGGACCCCAGCAGCCAGCACTCCGGGACCTCGGGGCGGCCGGGCAAAGTCTTCGACAGCCGCGCGAACGGGTGCTCCTCAGGCATGTCGTCCTCGAGGTAGGCAAGCAGCTCGGCCAGCTGCTGCGGGAAGTCGTCGGGTGAGGCCTGGCGGCGGTCGCGCTGGAGCGCGAACGTGGTGAGCGGGTCGGTGCCGGCGGCGCGCCCGATCCCCAGATCGATCCGCCCCGGGAACAGCCCCGCGAGCAGCGAGAACGACTCCGCGACCTTGAGCGGGCTGTAGTGCGGCAGCATCACGCCGCCGCTGCCGACCCGGATCCCCTGCGTCACCGAGGCGATCGGCCCGATCAACACCTCGGGCGCCGGACCGGCCAGCATCGGCCCGCCGTGGTGTTCGGCGACCCAGTAGCGGTGATAGCCAAGCCGGTCCGCCAGTTGGGCCAGGTCGAGCGTGTTGCGCAGCGCGTCGACCCCGGTCAGCCCCTCCGGAATCGGGGACTGGTCGAGCACAGAGAAGCGCATGACTCCATGTTAGGGAGCGCCCTCGGCCGACCCGCGAAGCCGACTGGTGGTGCGGCCGGAGCCGAGCAAGGCGCCTCACGGCAGCTCAAGAATGGTCTCCTCGATCTCGGCGGCACGGGCCGGAGCAAAGGACACCTCAGTACCGATCGGGCGGAAGCCCGCCTTCTGGAGGACTCGCAGCGATGCGGCGTTGTCGCTCGCAGCGCGGGCTCGGATCGGCCGAACCGAGACTTCCTTGAGGAGTAGGGCGAGCGCCTGGGTTGCAGTCCCTTGCCCCCAGCAGGCGCGATCTATCCAGTACGTGACCTCGGTCGCGCCCTCGGAGGGGTAGCTCGCGATCGTGCCGACCAGCCGAGAATCGCGGATGATCGCCAAGAACGTGTTCTCAGACGAGGACATGATCTTGGCCATGTGGGTGTCGAAGGCGTTTCGATCGTTCGGGTCCTCAGCTGTGAAGGCCGCCATGCGCACCGACTCTGGATCGCGCATCTGCTCGAAGATCGCGTCGAGATCCGAAGCCTCCACCGGACGAAGCGCAAACTGAGGCACAGGGGACGGTCCTCCTAGACGCTCTAACTGATGTTCGCACCGATCAGTTTGCCGATCCAGCTGACGAAGGTCGGGCTGATCAGCAGGGGCTCTTCGCGACTGCCGATCCAGAAGACGATCGGGTCGCAGTTGTTAGCGCCGGAGGCGCCCTGGCTGCCAGGGTTGACAAACACCTTTGCGTGGGCGAGCACTGGGTGGCCGGGACCGCGCCCGCTGCGGAACGTCAGCGTCAGATACGGCCTGTCCGGTTGGAATAAGACGCAACTCAGCGCAACGTCTTGCATCGTTTGCAGCGCGTTGAACTGGCGAACGACCGCCGTGACTCGTGCCTTTCTCCAAACAACGTAGGTGGATGTGCGCTGCTGTCGGAATCCGCCCACGCCGTGACCGATCCGCAGCCTCACGTCAACGACGCGTGTGCCGCTGGGCACCAGCTCAGAGGCTGGGCGCGGCACGATCCAAGAGCTTTGGCTCTCCGCGACGACCACAGAGTCACCGTGGGGCGGCGTCACGATCGTCACCGTGAGCGAGCGGTCGTAGAGCTGCAGGCCGAGCGGCGGCCAGCTGAATTCGATATTCAGCGTGTTCACGCCGGTCGGGTCGTTGCTTTCGCTCCCCGTGCCAACGTCAGTGGCGCCGGCAGGTCGATGAGCTTTTACGAAGTCGATGATCGCCTGCGGGTTGTCTGTGGTCGTCGACCAGGTCTCGTCGGCTGCTGAAGTCTCGCTGGGGAGGGGTAGGGCAGCCGCCTGTATCGCCCAGCGAGGAGCGGACACGATCCGCGTGAGATCCTTCGGCACCCGCAGGCGCGCGAGCAGCTGACGCGCGTCGCGGCGCGCGGCGACCTTGTTCGCCTGTAGCTGGGTCCCCGCCTGCGTACCGGCGGCGCTAGCCGCGCTGGCGGTGCCGACCAGCAATGCCAGACAGATGACCACGAGCGCTCGTCGCGTATGCCTCACGCGGTCCCAGCCATCAGCTGATGTTCGCGCCGATGAGCTTGGCGATCTGCTTGACGAACGCCTGACTCGTCAGCGCCGTCTGCTGCGTGTTCCCGATCCAGAACTGGATCGGATCACAGTTGTTCCAGCCGGAGGCCCCATTTCGGCCGGGGTACACGTTCACCTGTGCTCGAGCGAGTGCCGGTCGCGCTCGACCGGCCCTGAATGTCAGGGTCAGCAACGGGCTAGCCGGGCCAGCGAGCATCGCCGGGCAGCCGATCTCCTCGTCGCCACGCTGCACGGTCGGCAGGGCGTCGACCATCGCGATCAGGGAACTGACGTCCGCCGCGCGCCTGAAGACGTGGGTCGTTGTCACCGGGTGGTCAGTACCACCGATGGCATGCCCAACCCGCAGCGTCACATCCACGACCCGCACGCCGTTCGGCACACGCTCAGACACCGAACGCGGCTCGATCCAGTCACTCTGGCTGGTCCCGAAGACCCTGGATCGGCCGCGTGACAGTTGGTCGACCGAAATCCAGAGCGAGCGGCTGTAGAGCTCCAGACCAACAGACGGCCACGTGTAGAGCAGCATCAGCTCCGTGCCGACGGTGGGAGAGCCACCGTTGCTGCCCCAGCTCTGGAGCTTGGCGCCAGCAGGCGGGTGACTCCTGATGTAGGCGATGACCGCCTTCTGCGACTCGCCGCTCGCCCATTTGGCATGACCGCTGACGCCCACCGAACTGACAGTGGGGCCGCGGGCGGGGAGTCTGGTCGCGCCTGACGGGAGTCGCACGCTCGCAACCAACGCCCGCGCGTCACGCCGCGCCGCGAGCTTGTTGGCCCAGAGGCGAGATGCCTGAGCGCTCGCCACACCGATCAGGCATAGCGCAGCGAGCAAGACAAGCAGGCGTCTCATACGCCCACACCACGTGTGCGCCCGACGCCCTGTCACGGATCAGGAGATCTGAACGCCGATCAGCCCGCCCATCAGCCGCACGAAGCTGTTGCCGATCAGCGGTGTCTGCACACCACGTGCAGTCAAGCGGATCGGGAAGCACGAACTCGAACCCGAGTCGCCCTGCGTGCCGGTTCGTACCTGCACCTGCGCCTGCGCCAGGGCCGGATTCGATCCCGCCCCCCCGGCCTTAAAGACGACGGTCAGCACAGGGCCGAGAATCACCATCATCATCGGGCACATGATCCGCTGCTTCGCCGCCTGGAGCGCGTCCACAGCTCTGATCACGCGCTGCACGGTCGTGCGGCGGGTCAACGTGCGGTGGACCGGTGGTCGCGACCCGTCTACGCCGCCGGGGAACGTGAGCGTCACGGCGATCCGCCTGACGTTGCCTGGGATGCGGTTGCTCGCCACGGCGGAGGCTGCGACTCCGAGCGCCAGGGCCAGCGTTACGACCACGATCAGTAACCGCCGCATACACCAAGGGTAGAAGGGGCATGCAAGTCTCGGAATCGACGACCCCCCGGGCGGGTGGTTCAGACCGTGAAGCGCTGGAACCTGGGCGCTCCACACGCGAAGCTCACTTACCAGTGAGCGCGACACTCAGGCCGGCGGCTCTCCCTGCCCAACTTCACGGTTCACGTGGAATCGGCGGAGCAGCAGTCGTAGCCGTTGGTGCGAGCCTTCCGGGGGAGATCGTCGAGTCGTCCGTGATCGAGGAGCGCCTCGGCCTTGCGCCGGGTTGGATCGAGCGCCGCACCGGGATCCGCGCGCGTCATGTCGCCGCTCCGCACGAGCGCGTTGACGAGCACGCGACGATCGCTGCGGCGGTCGCACTCGAGCGCGCGGGGATCGACGCATCCGACGTGGACATGGTGCTCGTCGCGACCACCACACCAGACGAGATCATGCCGAACGCCGCGCCGATGGTGGCGCGTGCGCTGGGCGCCACTCGCGCGGGCGCATTCGACGTCGGCGGCGCATGCGCGGGCTTCCTCACAGCGCTCGCGACCGGGGCGGCGATGGTCGACTCAGGTCGCGCCAACTGCGTGGTGGTGATCGGCGCAGACTTCATGTCGCGCGTGGTCGACCCGGAGGATCGGGGCACCGCAGCCGTGTTCGCCGACGGTGCCGGGGCCGTCGTGCTGGTCGCGACGGGCGAGAGCCGCATCGGCCCGATCGTGCTGGGCAGCGAGGGCGACACCGACAAGGTGATCCGCGTCGAGCGCTCCGATCAACTGATCCGCATGGCCGGCCACGAAACCTTCAAGATCGCCGTGGCGAAGCTCTCCGAAGCCACCGAGCAGGCGATCGAGGCGGCGGGGCTCGGGCTCGACGAGATCGACTTGTTCGTCTACCACCAAGCCAACGCCAGGATCCTCACGGCGGTCGGTGAGCGCCTCGGCCTCAAGAGCCACCGCGTCGTCGACTGCATCGAGGATCTGGGCAACACTTCGGCGGCGACGCTGCCTCTTGCACTCGACCACAGCCTCGAAGCCGGCCGCCTGCGCGACGGCGATCGCGTGCTGCTCGCGGCCTTCGGCGGCGGCTTCATCTGGGGCGCAACGGTTATCGAATGGGGCGTGTCACGATGAGTTCAGTGCTTACAAAAACTGAAGTGGACACACTCACCCCGATGCAGCGGCTCGAGACGCTGTGCGACGCGGGTTCACTCGACGTGATCCGCTCCGAGGTCGTCTCCGGTCACATGGGCCTCAAGGCGCGCGCCGGGGACGGCGTCGTCGGAGGCGCCGGGCTCGTGGAGGGACGTCCGGTCTTCTGCTACGCCCAGGACAACTCGTATGTCGGCGGCTCGCTCGGCGAGGCGCACGCCGCGACGATCGTGCGCGTGATGGAGCTCGCCGATCGCGCCCGCGCACCGGTTGTCGGCTTCGTCGGCTCCGGCGGCGCGCGCATGCAGGAGGGCGTCCGCGCCCTCGGCGGCTACGGCCGCATCTTCCGCCAGGCCGTCGCCCTGTCGGGCAAGGTCCCGCAGATCTCCGTCATCAGCGGTCTGTCGGCCGGCGGCGGCGCGTACTCGCCCGCACTGACCGACTGGGTCGTGATGACTGAGGGCGCGAGCATGTTCCTCACCGGCCCCGGCGTCGTCAAAGAGGCACTCGGCGAGGAGGTCACCGCCGCGGAGCTCGGCGGCCACCGCGTGCACGAGCGCAATGGGGTCGCCCACTTCGTTGCTCGCACCGATCACGACGCCGCGCTGCTCGCCCGCGACCTGCTCGGCTACCTGCCGAGCCACTGTGACCTGCCGCTGCCGATCGCGGCGCCGCGTCCGCCCGGCGCCACCGACCCCTCCGTGCACGTCCCGAGCGAAGCCCGTCAGGTGTATGACGTGCGCTCCGTTATCTCCGGCGTCGCCGACGGCGGTGAGCTGCTCGAGGTCGCGCCGGGATGGGCGCGCAACCTCGTGACCGCCTTCATCCGCATCGAGGGCCGGCCGGTCGGGGTGATCGCCAACCAGCCGCGCTACCTCGGCGGCGTCCTGGACGCGGCGAGCTCCGAGAAGGGTGCGCGGTTCGTGAACCAGTGCAACTCCTTCGGTCTGCCAATGCTGGTACTCGTCGACACTCCCGGTTTCATGCCCGGCACGCGCCAGGAGGCGGCCGGCGTGATCCGCCTGGGCGCGACATTCGTACACGCCTTTGCCAAGGCAACCGTGCCGAGGCTGACGGTGATCCTGCGGAAATCCTTCGGTGGGGCCTTTATAACGATGAACTCCAAGGACCTCGGAGCTGACTACGTGTTCGCTTGGCCACAGGCAGAGATCGGAGTGATGGGCGCGAAGCCGGCGGTGGGGATCATCCACCGCCGCGAGCTCGCGGCCTCCGAGGATCCCGAGGCTGCACGCGAGGAACTGGCCGAGCGCTACGCCGAGCAGCATCTGCGTCCGCAGGTCGCCGCCGCGTCCGGCCACATCGATGAGCTGATCGAGCCGGAGCAGACGCGTGCCCGCGTCGCCTGGGCGTTCCGATCGCTGGAGCGCACTCGATGAGTGCGCCTGCCGGTCGCGTATTCCTGACCGGCGCAACTGGATTCGTCGGGATGGAGGTGCTCGTCCGCTACCTCGAGCGCGGCACGCGCAGTGTGACCTGCCTCGTACGCGCGGACTCCGACGCGGCAGCCCGCGAGCGACTCAACGAGGTATTGGACGGACTTGTCGCCAACGGCGCCGAGCTCTTCGAGCACCGGATCGAGGCTGTCGCCGGAGAGCTGACCGCCCCTGACCTCGGCCTCGACGCCGTCACGCGCGAGCGGCTCGCCGAAGAGGTGACGACGATCATCCACTGCGCCGCCTCGGTCTCCTTCGACCTGCCGCTCGAGGAGGCCCGCGCGACCAACGTCGGCGGCACGCGGCGGATGCTCGACTTCGCGGCGCTGGCCAACGAGCGCGGCGGGATCGACCGCTACGCCCAGGTTTCCACCGCGTACGTCGCCGGCACCCACGCGGGCCGCTTCACCGAGGACGACCTCGACGTCGGCCAGGAATTCCGCAACTCCTACGAGCAGTCGAAGTTCGAGTCCGAGCAGATGGTCCAGGCAGACGGCGCGGCCCTGCCGTGGATCATCCTGCGCCCGAGCATCGTCGTCGGCGACCGCGCGAGCGGCTGGACGGCGGCCTTCAACGTCATGTACTGGCCGCTGCGGGCGCTTTCGACGGGCCTCTTCAAGGCGGTTCCGGCGATGCCGGAGTCGCCGCTTGACATCGTCTCGATCGACTATGTCGCCGACGCGATTCACGAGCTCTGCGAGGGCCGTCAATCGGGAACACAGCAGACGTTCCATCTGACCGCCGGCACTGACGCCTCCTCCTGGGGCGAGATCGTGTCGCTGGCGTCGCGTTACTTCCGCCGGCCGGAGCCGACGGCGGTCCCGCCGCACGAGTTCATGGCCGACCCGAGCAATCTCTCGGACGTGGCGATCGAGGCGAGCCGCATCTACTTCCCGTATTTCTCGATCTCGACTGTGTTCGACAACGCCCGCACGCGTACCCGCCTGGCTCAGGCCGGGATCCACTGCACGCCCCTGCGCGAGTACCTCTTCCGACTGCTCGACTTCGCGACCCGCAGCCGCTGGGGCAAGCGCCCGATCGGGCGCGCCGACGCACTCGCGCAATAGCGTGTCTGCCAGCAGCGACGCCGTTCCGGTCGATGCGCTCGAGCTGTTCGCCGAGGTGCTCTCGCAGTCCGAGCAGGAGGCCGCGATCGGCGACGACTTCTACGACCGGCTCTGCAGCGCCGTCTGCCGGCTCGCGCATCTGCGCCGCGCGATCATCTTCCGCTATGACCCTGCAAGCCGGCAGGTGCGGGCCGCCGGCGCCCACGAGATCGACATCGAGGGCTTCGCCGGTGCCAACGTCTCGCTCGACACGCTGGCGATCGCGGCGCAGGCGCTCCGCGAGGACAAAGTCGTCGAGGCGACCGGCGACATCCGCGAGGGCGTGCCGAGTGAGTACAGGTACCTCGTCCCCGGGCCGATGCGCCTGGTCTGCGGCCCGATGGTCGCGGCCGGGGTCGCCGTCGGCGTGATCATCGCCGACCGCAGCCTCGACGCGCCGCCGCTCGAGCCCTCAGAGCGCCACCTGCTGTGGACGCTGGGCAAGGCGGCCGCGCTCGCCTCGGTTGCGCGCAACGTCGCGACACAGGTGGAGACGGGGCGCCAGTTGCGACAGCGGATCGACCTAGCGCGGGAGGTGCACGAGGGCGTGATCCAGCGGCTGTTCGGGATCTCGATGGTGTTGGACGGCGCCGGCGACCTGCCACACGAGGTACGGGTGCGGGCCGCGAGTGAGATCCAGGCGGCGCTCGGTGAGCTGCGCGAGGCGATCCAGCGGCCCCTCGGCCGCAAGCCGCGCGCGACCCGGACGACGTTCGCGGCAGAGCTCAAGCGCCAGACGAACACAAACCACGACCTGAGCATCAGCTTTGAAGCCGGCGCCGCCGCCAACGTTCCCGAGGAGCTCGAGCCGCTGGCGCAGAGCGTTCTTACCGAGGCGATTCGCAATGTGCGCAAGCACGCCCAACCGAGCCAGGTCTCGGTCCGGACGGCGCTCGCCGACGGAACGTTCGTGCTCGAGATCGTCAACGACGGCGTCACCCCGGGCCGCCCGCAGCAGCCGGGGATGGGGCTACGGCTGGCGGCGTTCGAGGCGCTGCAGACCGGCGGCATCGTCGAGTTCGGCCCGCGCGGCGGCGACAGCTGGCAAGTGCGCCTGGTGGTTCCGCACGATGGCTGACTCCGCCAACTCCCAGCCTGCGACCCGTAGCCCGCAGCGGCTGCGGGTGCTGGTCGTCGACGACCACGACGTCGTCCACTGGGGCTTTCGGCTGATGCTGACCCAGCAGCCGTGGGTCGAGCGGTGCGTCTCGGCCTCCAACGGCGACGACGCCGTCGAGCTCGCGCGCCGCTACCGCCCGCACGTGGCCGTGGTCGACCTGTTCATCGGTGAGGAGTCCGGCGCTCAGGTGTGCGAGCGCCTGCGCGAGGCCGAGCCCGGCACGCGCGTGTTGCTGATCTCCGGCGCCGGTGAGATCTCCGCCAGCGCCGCGCGCGCCGCCGGTGCCTCAGGCTTCGCCTACAAGGACTGGCCGGCCGCCAAGATCGCCGGCGCCGTGCGGCTCGTAGGGCTCGGCGGGACCGTGTTCGAGCGCCAGGACCGCTCCGGCGTGCTCGGCCTTTCAGAGCGCGAGCGTGAGGTGCTGCACCTGATGGCGGCGGGCTCGACCAACCCGGAGATCGCCACCGCGCTGCACCTGAGCCCGCACACGATCAAGGAGCACACAAGCTCGCTGTATCGCAAGCTCGAGGTGCGCAACCGCACCGAGGCCGTGCAGCGGGCGCAGCGCTTGGGCCTGCTCGCCTGAAGCGTGACGGCGGGGCTGCTGGGCCCGCTGGCCAGCAGCCCCGAGACCGTGCCGGTGGCCAGCGGGCCACTGGCACGAGGACAGACCTAATGCAGGAGCGGATGCAGCTCGCGGACCTCGATCACCTCGCCACGCTTGGGGAACACGCGCTCGAGCAGGAAGCGGTGCATCTCCGCATCGGGGTCGGCGCACGCGTCTGAGAGCACGATCACGCGGTAGTCGCGGTCGAATGCATCGAGCACGGTCGACAGCACGCAGCCGCTGGTGCTGATGCCCGCGAGCACGAGCGTGTCGATCCCGCGGGCCTTGAGCTGGTCGTCCAGATCGGTGGTGCTGAACGCGCCGACGCGCTGCTTGCGCACGACGATGTCCCCGTACTGGGGTGCGATCTCGTCGTGGATCTGCGTTGCAGGCGCGGCGGCCTGCAACATCTCGCGGCGGTCCGGCGGGATGTTGGCCGCCATGCCGCTGGTCGCCGGCAGGTTGTCGAGGTCGCCATCGACGAACGCGACGCGCACGTAGCCGATGGTGCCGCCGTGCTCGCGGAAGGTCCGGATCAGGTTGCGGGCGATCGCCAGCAGCTCGTCGCTGTTCTCGACCATGCCGACGATGCCGTTCTGGTAGTCCATCACCAGCAGCGCGGCGTGGCTGGGGTCGATCGGGGCGGGTGCGTTGGTGCTCATGGTGCCTTTCGTTGTCGAGTGCCGGTGTGCTTCCGGCCCGGCGAGCGCTTCCGGCCCGGATTGAGTTCAGAAAAGCACCCGACAGGTGCATTTCTGACGTCTACCCCCGCCGCGGGCGGTCCCGCCATGAACCTTAGGGCCATGCAAGTCGTGAGTGGCCGAGACACGCATTAGGGTGTGCGGACGAGCGCCAGGCCAGGATCGAACGTGGTGTCGCGCCGGCTGTTGCCGGGATTGGCCGTGGCGTGCCTGTGCGGCGCCGTGATCGCCGGCTGTGGGTCCAGCGGCCCGTCGCCGCAGGCCGCCCCGCCCAAGTCCGCCGCTCACACGGGCGAAGCTTCGAAGCCACCTGCCCAGATTCTGGCGGACGCCGCAACGGCACTGCGCAAGGCCGGGTCCTACCGGATGCAGGCAAAGGTGACGCAGCTGACACGACAGAGGCAGCACATCCGGATGTCGGTTGAGGTGTTCTCGGCACACACCTTGTCGGTGTCGATGACGTTCAACGGTCTGAGCTTCACGCTGATTTCCGTTGGCAACAAGGCCTACATGGAGGCCGGCCAGAAGTTCTGGGACAAGGAGACGCACAACTCCGCGGCCGGATCGCTGCTGGCGGGCCGCTGGTTCGTGGGCCCAACACGCAGCTTCGGCTCAGTTGCGTCGCTCGCCGGCGAGATGAGCCCGTCGCGGCTCGCGGGCTGCCTGCTCAAGCAGCACGGGCATCTCAGCATCGCCGGCTACACGACTGTCGACCATCGGCCCGCGGTTGTGCTCCACGATGCTGGTCAGGGTGCAGGCAACCAACGCGGAACGCTCGCTATCGCCACCACCGGAGTGCCTTATCCGCTTCAGGTCACGGCGAGCGGCAAACCGCAGCCCGGTGCTGCCAAGGGACCGTGCGGCAGCAGCGGGTCGGGTCCCGGCTCCGTCGGCACGGTCACCTTCAGTGGGTTCGGCCACCTCAGCAGGCTGCGGTTGCCCGCGCACCCGATCAACCTCAAGTCGCTCGGCGGCTCCGGCGAACTCGGCGCGTCGCCCCCGACCATCTGATCCGTGCAGAGCGCGTAGGCTTGTGCCATGTCTCCGGCACCGGTCTCCCTGGAGCAGTGGCGCGACGCCTATGGGCTGACGCCTGAGCGCGCTGACACCGCCTTCACGACGCTCTCAGGCGAGCAGATCCGCCCGCTGTACACGTCCGCCGACCTGCCCGACGGAATCGGCGGCGGCGACGACGACCCGATCGGGCTTCCCGGCCAGTACCCCTTCACCCGCGGCGTCTACCCCTCGATGTACCGGGGGCGGCTGTGGACGATGCGCCAGTTCGCGGGTTTCGGCACCGCCGAGCAGACGAACGAGCGCTTCCGCTACCTGCTCGACCATGGCCAGACGGGCCTCTCGACGGCCTTCGACATGCCGTCGCTGATGGGCCACGACTCCGACCATGCGCTGTCGCTCGGCGAGGTCGGCCGCGAGGGCGTGGCGATCGACACGGTGGCGGACATGGAGCGCCTGTTCGCGGGAATCCCGCTCGACCAGGTGACAGTGTCGATGACGATCAACGCCCCTGCGGCGATCATGCTCGCCTTCTACGTGGTCGCGGCCGAGCGCCAGGGCATCACGCCCGAGCGCCTCGGCGGCACGATTCAGACAGACATCCTCAAGGAATACATCGCCCAGAAGGAGTGGTGCTTCCCGGTCGACCCGGCGATGCGGCTGGTCACCGACATGGTCCAGTGGTGCGCGCAGGAGATGCCGCGCTGGCACCCGATCTCGATCAGCGGCTACCACATCCGCGAGGCCGGCTCGACCGCCGCGCAGGAGCTCGCTTTCACGCTCAAGGACGGGCTCACCTATGTCGAGCATGCGGTCGCGCGCGGGCTCGACGTCGACGATTTCGCGCCGCGGTTGTCGTTCTTCTTCAACGCGCAGATCGACTTCTTCGAGGAGATCGCCAAGTACCGCGCCGCCCGCCGCATCTGGGCGCGCGAGCTGCGCGAGACGTTCGGCGCCCGCAAGCCCGAGTCACTGCGGATGCGCTTCCACACGCAGACCGCGGGCGTCTCGCTGACCGCCCAGCAGGCGCTCAACAACATCGTCCGCACCGCGATCGAGGCGCTCGCCGGCGTGCTCGGCGGCACCCAGTCGCTGCACACGAACTCCTACGACGAGGCGCTCGCGCTGCCGACCGAGGCGGCTGCGCGGATCGCCCTGCGCACCCAGCAGATCATCGCCTATGAGACCGGCGTGACGAACACGATCGACCCGCTCGGGGGCGCCTACTTCGTCGAGGCCCTGACCGACCGCCTCGAGCACCACTGTTACGAGTACTTCGACCGGATCGACGAGCTCGGTGGCATGGTCGAGGCGGTCAAGCGCGGCTTCCCCCAGCGCGAGATCGCCGACGCGGCCTTCGACCTGCAGCGCGAGATCGACGAGGGCCGGCGCATCGTCGTCGGCGTCAACGCCTTCACCGAGGGCAACGAGCACGACAACATCGAGATCCTGCGGATCGACAAGGAGCTCGAGGGCAAGCAGATCGAGCAGATCAGAGCTTTCAAGGCGGGCCGCGACGCCGCTGCTGTCGCGGCCTCGCTGCAGCGCATCACGGAGGCGGCCGCCACCGACGCCAACCTGATGCCGCTGCTGGTCGATGGCGCGCGGGCCGGGTTGACCGAGGGCGAGATCGTCATCGCGCTGCAGACGGTGTGGGGCAGTTATCGCGAAGCGCCCGTCTTCTGAGCCGCTTGCCTAGTGTCCCGATTCGTTAATTCGGGACGCCGCGAGGCGGCCGCGAATTAGCGAATCGGGACACTAGACTTGGGCCCTTGAGGAGACACGTCCTCGTTGTGTTGCTGGCTCTGGCGGCGGTGATGTTGCTGCTGCCCGTCGCGGCGCTGGCCGACGGCGATCCCGGCAGCGACGTGCTGCTCGACCAGAACCTGTTCGCCTACTGGGACGCGAACCTGAGCTCGGCGCAGCAGCTGCAGCTGGGGCACCTGCTCAACGCGACCGCCCAGGCCGGCGCGCCCGTGCGCGTCGCGATCATCGCCCACCGCGACGACCTCGGCACCGTCGGTTTGCTCTGGCAGCGGCCGCAGACCTACGCGCATTACCTCGGGACCGAGCTGTCGCTGGCCTACAGCGGCCGCCTGCTGATCGTGATGCCGAACGGGTACGGCGTCTGGTGGCAGGCTGATCAGGCGGGCGCCGCCAAGCTGCAGGCCGCGCTCGCCGGGCGGCGGCCGAGTGCGGACACCGCGTCGGCGCTGGTGGCCGCGACGGTCTCGGCGGTCGATCGCATCGAGTCGGCCGCGGGCGTGAGCGCGTCGACCCTGGCGCACGGCTCGGGGTCCGCTCCAGTAGTGACGACTGCGCCGGCCAGTGGCCCCACCCACCCGGCGCCCGTCGGTGCCCCATCCAAGGCCCCAGCACGCGCTCACCACTCGAGCTCGGTCGGGGTGATCGTGGCGATCGGGTTGATCGTGCTGCTGACCGCGTACATCGCCGTGCGCAGCGGCCGCCTGAACGGGCTGCGGCTGCGGGTGCGGCCCAGACCGGTGATGCTCGTGCCGGTGGGGCTGCTGGCGGTGGTGGCGCTCGCGCTGGTCATCAACCAGACGGGCTCGTCGCCGACGTCGGCGGTGGGCAGCACGCTCGCGACCAACCCGAAGCTCGATCCGGGGACGACATTGCTTCCGAAGCCGGCGCCGGCGTTCACGCTGACCGATCAGAGCGGCCGGCAGGTCAGCCTTTCCCAGTACCGCGGCAAGGTAGTGATCCTGTCGTTCGTCGATGCCGAGTGCCAGACGATCTGCCCGCTGACGACGCAGGCGATGCTCGACGCGAAGGCGGCGCTCGGTCGTGCGGGCGACAAGGTGGCGCTGGTCGGGATCAACGCCAACTGGAAGTCGACGCAGGTCGATGACGTCCTCAACTACACCGAGCTGCATGGGCTGAGCGGACGTTGGCAGTTCCTCACCGGCAACCTGTCGCAGCTCGAGCGCGTCTGGAGCGCCTTCCACGTCAACGAGAAGGCGCTGGAAAAGGCCGGCAGCAACAGCATCGAGCACATTGCGGCGACCTACGTGATCGACCCACGGGGACGGATGCGCTACCTGTTCACCACGTACCCTTCGTATGCGGCGATCGGCCAGATCGGCCAACTGCTCGCGCGTGACGCGTCGCGGTTGCTGCCCGGTCATCCGCGCATTTCAAGCCACGTGTCGTATGCGGAGATTCGGGGGGTCGCGCCGACGCGCCGGCTGACGCTGCCGAAGCTCGGTGGTGGCAGCACGCCGATCGGCCCGGGGGCCGCTCGGCTGTACCTGTTCTTCGCGACCTGGGACGCGCAGACGACGCCGATCGCCGCACACCTCGACGCGCTGAACGCCTACGCGGCGCAGGCGCGCCGCGAAGGGCTGCCGGCTCTGACCGCGATCGATGAGGGCAGCGTCGAGCCCTCGACAGGCGCG